>CAMUHN010000003.1 GCA_947088675.1 uncultured Roseburia sp. | reverse complement strand
TATTACCAGAAGACGGATACGATCAACAAAGACCTGACCGGAATCGGAGCGGGGATAGGAGCAGGGACAGATCCGTCCGGAATTACTTCCGGCTCGACGCCGACAAAACCGAATCAGGATCAGATAGCAGCCAGATTATTTGAAGATGAAAAGATAGCGGCGATTGAGCGCGCTACACCGACAGGCAAAACGGAATGGAAACAGGCGGTAAAAGATGCCAGGGAGGCATTTAACAGACTGACCGGCGTTCAACAGGATCT
The DNA here is from genome assembly GCA_947088675.1 of uncultured Roseburia sp. Taxonomy (GTDB): domain Bacteria; phylum Bacillota; class Clostridia; order Lachnospirales; family Lachnospiraceae; genus Roseburia. The sequence continues at coordinate 93,129 of CAMUHN010000003.1, read as the reverse complement.
GGTATCGCAGAATGCAAAGAAAATACTGGCAGATGCAGAAGCAGTTCTTGGTGCGATCGAAAAGATTGAAGCGATCGGGACAGTCGCAAATACGCCGGAAAGCGCCGCAAAGATCAGAGCGGCAAGAGAAACATATGATAAATTAACAGAGGAACAGAAAGCAAAAGTACCGGAAGATACGAAAAAAATGCTGACGGACGCTGAGGCGGCCTATGATGCGCTGCAAAAGAAAGATGACATGACGGATGAGGAGAAGAAGCAGATCCAGACAATCGCAAAGGAACTGGGTGTTTCCGAAGAGACGGCGGCAAAAATCCAGGGAGTGGCGCAGGAACTCGGGATACCGGTAGAAACGCTGCTGATCAGCGACGGTACCCTGGCAGGTCACAAATCAGAAGATGATATCAAAGGATCCACGTTTTCCAAACTTCAGGCAAAAGCATCCAAAGTGAAAACAAACAGTGTGAAGCTGACCTGGAAGAAAGTGAAAGGTGCGGACGGATACCAGATTTATGGAACCACCTGCGGCAAGGGAAGTAAATCAAAATTGATTAAGACCATTAAGAAGAGCGGTACAACAAGTTATACGCAGAAAAAGTTAAAAAAAGGAAAAGCGTATCGCTATATTGTGCGCGCATATAAAATGGTTGACGGAAAACGGATTACCATAGCGGCATCCAAATGTGTCCATATATTTACGAACGGGGGCAAGTACGGAAACGCGAAATCTGTCAAAGTGAACAAAACGAAAGTCAGCATCAAAAAAGGAAAGAAGTTTACGATCAAAGCTTCAGAAGTAAAAGAGAAGAAAAAAATTAAAAATCATCGGAAGATCAGTTACGAATGCAGTAACACGAAAGTGGCAACGGTCACAAAGAAAGGCGTGATCCAGGCGAAAGCAAAAGGAACCTGTACGGTTTATGTCTACGCACAGAACGGCGTTTACAAAAAGATCAAGGTTACGGTAAAATAGTTTTCTGCCTGTTTGCTGCAACGCAGAGTAATTTAAAACTGCGCCGTTTTAAATGCGGCGCAGTTTTTCACGTCTTAGCTTTTTCTGCAGCAGAGGAACGGTTGTTGTCTTCCGGTTATAGACGATGCTATACATAAATATGGCGAGCGCCGTACCTGTTACGACATCAAAGACAGAATGCTGTTTTAAAAACATTGTCGAGAGGATAATGCTTACCATTAAGATGGCAGAACAAATGCGAACCGTTTTTTTATGTCTGAAATTCCCGGAGTGCCATACAGCCATATTGATGGCGATAGAATTAAACACATGGATACTTGGAAACAGGTTTGTCGGCGTATCCGTTGCATAGAGCATGCCCACAAGCGCAGTAAAAATATTCTGCCGTTCGAATTCCGCAGGGCGCAGATAATGGCCGTTGGGATAGATTGTCGAGATGATCAGAAAGATGGTCATTCCGGTGAACAAAACAGTGCACAGTCGAAAATATTCGTCTTTGTTATTTTTATAAAAATAGAGGATTCCCCAAGCAACATAGAAAAACCAGAGCAGATAGGGAACAACAAAATATTCGCAGAAAGGGATATAATCATCCAGAGCAACGTGTATTACATGGAAGTGGTTTGTCACAGTCCGTTCCAGATGCGCAAACCACGGAAGATACAGTAAAAAGTATGCCATAAGGAGAAAATGTTTGTTTCGTTCGGCAAAAGCGCCGATTGCTTTCTTTGTATTTGCTTTCATGAAGTATGTCCGTACCTTTCTTTTTTGCTATCGCGATTATAGCACACACAATTTTCGGAAACAATGACCTTGCGGTTTTCTTAAGAATTATTAGTTACTTTTTAAGAAAATGCCGCTGTTACATAACTTTCTTTGTACAAAAAAACAGAATCGTATCTGAGGCCGGTTCAGATCAACTGTAAATCGGCTCTTTTAAATTACGAATTTTTTAAAAATCTATTACAAAAAATGGGAACAGTTGACAAACAGCAGGAAGCATTTATATAATAAAACAGTATGTATTTTTAAAATGATGAAAGAGGAGAAAGAGATGGACGATACAAAGCAGACAAAGAAAAAGGGGAAACCGGCGGCGCTGATTTTTATGGCGGTATTGTTGATTCTGCTGATTGCGTATGTTGGCCTGGCAGTATATTTCAGTAACCATTTCTGTTTTGGAACAACAATCGATGGAATTGATGTCGGTGGCAGCAGTGTGTCGGGTGTGGAAGATAAGATACGTAAGGAAATCGGCGCTTATGAATTGCGGCTGATAGAGAGGGATGATAAAAGCGAGACAATAAGCGGGGATGAGATTGCAATCGCCCCTGTCTTTGACGGAGAACTGGAGCGGCTTTTAAAAGAACAAAACGGTTTTGCATGGATTATGAAACTGATTCAGCCGGATCAGCTCGAGCTTGAAAATGCCGTTACTTATGATGAGAATGCGCTGGATCAGGTATTAAGTATGCTCTCCTGTACGCAGAAAGAAAATCAGCGCAGTCCGGTGGACGCCTATTGTTCCGATTATATCGAGGGAGTCGGGTATGAACCTGTTCCCGCCGATTATGGGACAACAATTGATATGCAGGCGTTTCGGGAGGCAGTGGGCAGGGCGGTCACTGTTCTGGCAGAAGAACTGGACCTCGACAAAAGCGGCTGCTATCTCAACCCTTCTGTTGAGAGCGACGATCAGGAACTGCTGGCTCAGATTGATTCGATGAACGCATATCTGGAGGCAGAAATTACATACGATCTCGTGGAAAAGACGGAGGTAGTCGGAAAAGATCTTATCCACACATGGCTGTCGTTCGACAACGGGAAAGTCTCCGTTGACGAGGAAGCTGTGGCAGAGTATGTAAGCTCACTGGCAAAGAAATACAATACCGCATACCGCAAAAAAGATTTCAGGACGACTGCGGGGGATACCGTTACTATTGAAAACTGTGTTTACGGATGGAAGATTGACAAAGAGGGAGAGGCGGCCCAGATTCTGGAGGATTTAAAGGGCAAAAAACCCGTTACGCGCGAACCGGTTTATTCCCAGAGAGCCAACAGCCACGGGGATACCGACTACGGCGATTCTTATGTGGAGATAAATTTAAGCGCGCAGCATCTGTATCTTTACAAAGACGGTAAAATGGTTGTGGAGAGCGATTTTGTCTCGGGCAATCTTTCAAAAGGCTATGTGACGCCGCCGGGGATGTTTCCTCTGACCTACAAAACACTTGATGCGACGCTGCGCGGGGAAGGATATGCGACGCCTGTAAAATTCTGGATGCCATTTAACGGAAATATCGGGATGCATGACGCTACATGGCGCAAAAGTTTCGGCGGCAGCATTTTTAAAACAAACGGATCTCACGGCTGCGTAAATCTGCCTTATTCGGCAGCAGAGAAGATTTATGAAAACATTGACAAAGGTTACGCTGTGATTGCTTATATTGAGCCGGGCAAAGAAAGTGAAATGGAAGTACCGCAGGAATCATCCAAAGTAAGCCAGGTGATCGCATTGATCAACGCAATCGGTTCGGTGACGCAGGAAAGCGAGGGGGCGATTGCGCAGGCAAGAGGAATGTATGACGCGCTGACCGAGGAGGAGAAAGCGCAGGTTGGAAATTACGGAATACTGACATCGGCAGAGAGATATCTGATGCAGCTAAAAGGTATTATCCCATGGGATGCACCGGCGGATCAACAGCCACAGCAATCGGAGCAACCCACAGACCAGCCACAGCAGCCGGAACAGCCGGCAGACCAGCCACAGCAGCCGGCGGATCAACAGCCACAACAGCCGGAGCAGCCGGCGGATCAACAGCCACAACAGCCGGAGCAGCCCACGGACCAGCCACAGTAACCGGCAGAGCGGCATGGTAAGCGAGTGTATTCTGGATGCGACGGAGCGGCAGCCGGTGAAACGGTGTACTGCAACATTATATGATACTAAAAACAGAACAAAACGCGGAGACGGCGTTTCCTGTTTCCTGTACGGGGGAACAGAAGCGCCGTTTTTCTTCTAAAAAAATTTGAATCATTTGAATTTGTATTGGAGAAAAGTGAATTAAGACTTTTAGTGTGGTATTTTATGAAAAGATGTATGATAAAGCGGATTTAGATGAGGTTATTAAGTTAGCGGAAGATATCAGCGTTTTTTTGAAACGGTAAAAGAAAAATATAAATATAATCTTTTGAAAATAGACGAGGATACTTTGACGTATGCGTTAGATTTAAATTATAAAGATGATTTTATAAATATTACAAAGGTAATTGAACAAATATCAGCCGATGATTTTGAAAAGCTTTGTGCATTATTTTTAAAGGAAATCGTTCAGCGTGAATCAGTAAACGCGACACAACGTTCACATGACCAGGGAATAGATTTTGTCGGATATAAAAAGTATGTGCAATGTTTAACTACAGGAGAGCAAAATAATAATTTATTATATGTCATTGGTCAGGCAAAGCATTATAGCAGTCAGAGCGTTGAGACAACTGAAATCAGAGAATTGGCTGGTTCCGTTTATTTATTAAGATCGAATAATTTTTCCAAAAAAAGAAATGGAAAAGGTGATAAGGTTATATACAGTAATTTGGAGATAAACGCGTTTACTCCCATTGTACCATATTTTATTACATCAAATTATTTTTCAAAGTATGCATATATATTATGTAAAAATGCGTCTATCATTGCGATTGACAGATTAGGTCTTAGTCTGAATTTTTTGTTTTCAAATAGATTTAAGGGAATGACTCAAGAGGATATAAAAAAAGAAATTCAGAAAGTACCGCGAATCAGTTAAATATAAAATATTGCCCGCTCCCGCAGGGAGTGGGCAATCGTTCAGATACATTCTATAATCTTTACATTCCACGGTGAAATCGTAATCCGGTCTCCCTTAGATACCAGCTTGCCGCTAAGAAGTTCCGTCCCGTCAGTTTCAATATGAGAGACAATCTGTTCGGTTCCCGAATAATTGAAATAATAGCAGAGCGTCCTGCCGAAATCATTCTTCCCTCGTTTGACAATGAGCGGGAAATGAATTTTTTCATTCCATGGTTCTAAAACATCGATTTCATTCAGATAGTCGTTTAAAATTTTCTCAAACAACGGGCCCTCAAAAAAGGCTGCAAAATAAAGGGACGACCCTTTGCCGAATTTATTTTTTGCCGCAGCCGCATAGCGGTTCCAGGCGGGGTGGTCGTAGATAGCGACAGGAGAGGCAAAATCGCAAAGGCATAGTTCCATCCAGTCGTGCGCCGCAGCCGAAAGTTCCGCTTCGGTGTCAGTCGTGCGGGAGACGACGCTTACATTTTTTGGAATAGTAAACTGGTCGTAATGCAGGCCAAGACACTTGTTCAGAATGTGCGGCTGTGTGTCATGGTAAATCTTCAGATGTTCGTCTGAAAAAGCACTGCGGAATGTGGCGATCAGATGCCCGCCGTTTCGCACGTAGTCCGTCAGCGCGTTCAACAGATCATCGCCGGCGCAATAGAGCGCCGGGACTACGATGCAGCGATATCTGTCAAAATCCCGTTCGTCGGATGAAATCATGTCAAACTCCAGATTCATGCGGTACATGGCATCGCATAGCCAGCGCAGAATCCGGTTGTAGCTGTGCTCCCCGAGTGAACCGACCGGAAATTCACAGAGGCCGCTTAACGATGTATTGTCAAGCATAACAGCGATACGGTTTTCTTTCCGGATGTTTTTCAGCCGGCCGCCGACGCGCTTTAGCTCTTCGCCGACACAGCAGCTCTCGAGGTATGTCTCGTTTTCCGAAAAATCATGTGAAAGCACTCCTTTCCAGTAACTTTCAATCGCATTATGGATAGAATGCCAGTGCCAGTACATCACGCTGTTGGAGCCGTTTGCGATATGGCTGTAGGCCAGAAGCCGAAGCTGCCTGGGGTAGGGCAGCCACTGGGGGTTCCCCTGTGCCTGCGTTTCGAGAATCAGGTAATTGTCATGTTTTAAAGCGCGCGCGATATTGCCGCACACAGTGACTTCCGCCCCGGTGAGGTCATCCTGCGACGGATGGTAGATATCGCACCCTGCGACGGTCAGGCATTTTGCAGCTTCAAATTGATTCACTTCCGGCTGGTATCCGTAGGAATGCGAAGTCCATCCAAAATCAAAGTTTTGTGTGATAAACTGGTCATCTCTTTTATATGCTTCAATGATATCAGACTGCCAGTTTAAAAAAGTCGTGACAAGCAGGCGCTGAAATTTTTTAAATTCCGCCGAGAGACTCTGGTTAATTGTGCCCCGCACGTCCGGAAAATCTTCCCATGCGTTGACGCGGTTGCTCCAGTAGTCCAGTCCGAACACACGGTTAAATTCGTCGAGATCGGGAAATTCGGATTTTAAGTAGTCGACAAACATCTGCTGAACGCGCGGCCCCGCTGTGCCGTAGCTTTTTGTCTCATTGTCCAGCTGAAAACCGATGATGTGCGGTATGTCCCTGATATGTTCCATCAGCGCGGTGATCATGCGCTTTGCGTGTTTTAAATAGCCGGGGTGTGTGATATCCATATTTTGACGGTGTCCGTAAAGTTCCTGTCCATTTTTGGTTACGGCGAGCAGATCCGGGTATTTTGCAACAAGCCATGTCGGCACGGCGTAGGTTGGCGTACCGATAATGACAGAAATATTGTGTCTGGCTGCGGCATCAAGCATACGGTCAAGGTGCGTAAAATCGAACACGCCGTCCAGAGGTTCTAATGTGCTCCAGGTGGATTCCGCAATCCGGATCGTATTCATGCCGGCTTTCTCCATCAGTTCCATGTCCTTTTCCACGCGGTCACAGGGAAGGTATTCGGAATAGTATGCGGCGCCAAAAAGTATTTTGTCTGTTTTCATAGATGGCTTCCTTTCTGTTCTGATTGCTCTATTATAGCACAGGCGCAGTTAAATTCAATCGGCGATTTTGTCGTTACAGCGGGAATCCTGCGGTTCTGGCCGTATGGCCATGCCGGTGAGCGCGCCGGTCGGACAGGCTTTGACACATTCGCCGCAGCGGATGCATTCCGGAGAATTTGGATTTTTGCACACGTCGATATCCATCCTGCAATGTGCGCTGCAGAGTCCGCATTTTGTACATTTGGAGCGTTCAATCTGATATCGGCGGATACTGACCGGGTTAAATATGCCGTAAAATGCGCCGAGCGGGCACAGATAGCGGCAGAACGGACGGAAAATCAGGATGGATGAAAGGATGACAAGTGCCAGTATCAGCAGTTTCCAGGAAAACAGAAAGCCGATTGCCTGGCGCAGCGGCCGGTTTGCAAGCAGCAGCGGAATGCCGCCCTCCAGTGTGCCGGCAGGGCAGATGTATTTGCAGAACCAGGGGGTGGAAATGCCAAATTTATCTGCAGTCAATATCGGAAGAAAGATCACAAAGATCAGAAGGATCAGATATTTCACCCATTTTAAAATGTTATCTGCCTTTTTGGGCACTTTTATTTTTCTGGCAGGAAGTTTGTGCAGCAGTTCCTGAATCAGGCCGAACGGGCAGAGCCAGCCGCAGACAAAACGTCCCACGAGAAGTCCGACAAATACCAGAAAGCCGGTGACATACATGGAAAAGCCGTATTCTGTGCTGCCCTCGACGGCCTGCATGGCGCCGATCGGGCAGGAGCCAAGCGCGCCCGGACACGAATAACAGTTTAAACCGGGGACGCATGCCGATTTTAATTTTCCCCTGTAGATGGCGCCATGATAGAAGCCCTGCACATGGGCGTTCGTGGCAAATGCAAACAGCGCCTGCACAAGTTTTCGCTTATCCAATGCCGATACACTCCAGACAGATATTGACGGCCTTTGCAAGAACGGTTTGTGCCTCGCCGTTTAACAGACCTGTTATCATGAACAGGAAAGATGCTGTCAGCAGGAAAATCTGAATCAGCTTTCGCCTGTGTTTTGTGTTTTTCATTCGCAGCGTCTCCTTTCTTTTCCTGAAATATTATAATATAATATGGTGTTTGGGTCAAATTTCTTTTGACCCCATGATACCTGCGGATTGCTGCGCACTTTGTGCCAAGGCAATCCTAAAACACCTCATATGGCAGTTTGCACCAATAAAATTTACAGAAAATATGAAAAAATAGCATTGCTTTTTTTGGTTAACTATACAATAATAAAACTGGATAAAACCTGTTTCAAGGATAAATAAAAACGAGGGATAGGAAAAATGGAAGAAAAAGAAACGCTTACAATTGCGGATGTAGCGGAGGCGCTCGGCGTATCAAAAACAACGGTATCAAGGGCAATATCCGGCAAAGGCAGAATCGGAAAAGAGACAAGGGAAAAAGTACTTGCATTTATAGAAGAGCATAATTTTAAACCGAATATGATTGCGAAAGGGCTTGCACAGTCGAAAACCTACAATATCTGTGTCGTAATGCCGCGGGATTATGAGATGGTAGACTGGAATTTTTTCCAGACATGTCTTTTCGGTATTCAGGAGAGAGCGCAGATGGCAGAGTATGATATTTTGCTTACCATGTGCCGGATGGACGATATCTCCTCTCTGGAGCGTATTATTGACGATCATAAAGTAGACGGCGTAATACTGATGCGCACAGTTTTAAAAGATATACAGATTGAGTTTATGCTTCAAAAGACGATCCCGTTTGTAACGATAGGAAGTTCCAATTACAAAGGCGTAGTACAGATGGATCACAATCATCGCAGCGCCTGCCGCGATCTGACACTGGGTATTTTAAAGAGAGGAATCAAACGGATTGCACTGATTGGGGAAGATGACGGTTATATTGTGACGCAGAGCCGGCTGAGCGGCTATTTTGATGCATTTGCCGGAATGGGAATGGACGTGGAGGATAAACTGCTGTATCTAAGCCCGGAAAATCATCTGCGCGTGGATAAAAGCGTGGAGGGAGCGCTGGCGGAGAGGGCAGAGTGCATCCTCTGTATGGACGATTCTGTGACAAGGCGTGTATTAAAAGTGCTGCGGGAGAGTAAAGTGTGTGTACCCTCGGATGTCTGGGTCGCTTCCTTTTTTGACAGTACCATACTCTCGGATAATGTCCCGTCTATTACCTCGCTTTCTTTCGACTCGAAAGAGCTTGGGATGGAGGCGTGCCGCGTCCTGCTTGACAGGATCGAGGGGCTTACGGTGCCGGAACGCACGCTGCTTCCCTATCAGGTTGTATGGAAAGGATCTACCAGATAATTCCAGTTTTGTGCATTTTTGCTAAAAAAAGTGGGAAGTAATTATAAAATATGGACATTGACACTCATAGGCCATAATGCTAAAATCTTTTTAGAACAACCGATTGCGCAACTGCAAATGCAAGGATTTGCGCATGAGCCCCGAAAGTCTGTATGCGGTATTTTTATCAGAAGTTGCGTGGGGAAATACAGCGCGAATTTTCGGGGTATTATGACACCGTGCATAATAGATGCGGCAAACGGAAAGAATTGTACTTAATTATGAATGAGTTCAAAGGGAGGACTTGAAAATGAAAAAGAAAGTAGTAAGTGTACTGTTATGTGCAGCAATGGCTTCTACGATGCTTGTCGGCTGCGGTGACAAGGGTTCCGACAATGCGGATGCAAACAACAACGCGAACGCAGGCGCAGACAATGCGGGGGATACAAACGCAGGCGCGGACAATGCCGGCGACAACAAACCGGCTGCAAGCGGTGAGACGGTTTCCTTAAGAGTATGGGCGGCAGAGGAAGACCAGAACCTGACAAACGAATTAATCGAAGAGTTTAAAGCGGCAAATCCGGATCAGGCATTTGAGATCACGGTAGGCGTGGAATCCGAGTCAACGGCAAAGGATACCATCTTAATTGACCCGGAAGCGGCGGCAGACGTATTTGCATTTGCAAGCGACCAGATCGTCGATCTTGTCAATGCCAACGTACTTCAGCCGGTACAGGATGTGGATACAGTGAAAAACGGCAACGTGGCAGGTTCCGTGGAAGCCGCTACCGTGAACGATACATTATATGCGTATCCGTTCTCCGCAGACAACGGATACTTCTTATACTATGACAGCAACGTGGTAAAGGATCCGACTTCCTGGGATGCGATTTTAAAGGACTGTGAAGCGGCGGGGAAGAAAGCCGGCATGGTTATGGCTTCCGGCTGGTATAACGCAGGATTTTTCTATGGAGCAGGCTTTACGACAACATTAAATGCGGACGGCAGCACTACGATCGACTGGGCGGGCACATCATCAACCGGTATCAAGGGAACCGACGTCGTACAGGGAATGCTTGACATTGCAAATCACGCTGCATTTCTTCCGATCACGGACGGCGATACGGCAAACCAGATCGCAACAAACACACTTGGCGCGATCGTATCCGGTACATGGGATGCGGACGCTGTACAGACGGCATTTGGCGACGGATACGCAGCCACCGCTCTTCCGACATTTACATGCGCAGGAAATCAGGTGCAGATGGGATCTGCGGCAGGCTATAAATTTATCGGCGTTAACGCAAACTCTCCGCAGGTTGGCTGGGCAATGGAACTGGCGCTTTATCTGACAAATGACGGCAGCCAGGCAAAACGTTTTGCACAGAGGCAGATCGGCCCGTCCAGCATTACGGTAGGAGCATCTGACGATGTTGCATCCAATATTGCGCTTGCGGCAGTGACAGAACAGAACGGCGCGAACGGCGTTGTTCAGATGGCAGGACAGAGCTACTGGGATCCGACAAAGAGCTTTGGCGAGATTATTGCACAGGGAAATCCGGACGGAACTGATTTACAGGAACTGCTTGACAATCTGACAGCAGCGACAGCGCAGGCGCCGGCACAATAGACAATCGTTTCACAACAACCGGGAAACGTTATTTATGAATCAAAAAGCCCACATACGAAATATCTTACGTGCGTGGGCTTTTTCTATACTCACATCAAAGGAGAAAGTTCTTTGATCTGTAATCTTAGAAAGGCATGGTGCTTGCATGAGTGGAAAAGAAAAAAGCAAAGAAAATCCGATTGCCGGTTTTTTTGCAGGTATCGGAGCATTTTTTAAGGAGTTCGGAGCGGCGCTTGCAAATGGCGATATGGCGGTTAAGGCATCGCTTCTGGTAGCCGGAGCCGGATATTTTAGAAGAAAGCAGATAGTGAAAGGAATCCTTGTCACTTTATTTGAGATTGCCGTAATTTTATATATGGCGCTGATCGGGTTTCCGTATATCGCACAGCTTGGCAGCCTTGGAACGGTGCAGCGGCAGATGGTGTACAATCCGGCTACAATGAAAAACGAAGTCAACGACTATGACAATTCGCTGCTGATCCTGCTGTTCGGTATTATCAGCCTGTGCGGCCTCGTTGTCTCGCTGCTTCTTCTGATCGGCAATGTGAGAAACGCATACCGCATCCAGAGACTGGCCGAGACGGGCAGACATGTCAATACATTTAAAGAAGACTGCAACGCAATGTTAAACGATAAGTTCCATTTTACGCTGCTGGCTCTGCCGGTGCTCGGCGTGATTGTGTTTAACATTATGCCGCTGATCGTTATGATCTGTATTGCATTTACCAATTATGATTCCAACCATATGCCCCCGGCAACGCTGTTTACCTGGACAGGGCTTGCGAACTTTAAGAGTCTGTTTGAGACGAGCATTACGGCGACATTTGGATATACGTTCCGTAAAATTTTGGTGTGGACGTTAATCTGGGCGTTTCTTGCGACCGCGACCACCTATTTTGGCGGTATTATTCTGGCGCTTTTAATCAACAGTAAACTGACAAAGATGAAAAAACTCTGGAGGACCCTGTTTGTCGCTGCGATTTCTGTTCCGCAGTTTGTTACCCTGCTTTTGCTGCGCAACTTCTTTGCAAATACAGGTATTGCGAATACATTCTGTTCCAGTATCGGGCTGACCGGGTTTTTGCAGGATGTGGGTCTGATTTCCACAAATTATATCCCCTTTCTGACCGATCCGACCTGGGCAAAAATTACGATTATCGTGATCAATATCTGGGTAGGCGTTCCGTATCTGATGCTGATTGCGACCGGCGTACTGATGAATATTCCGGAGGAATTAAAGGAGAGTGCAAAAATTGACGGTGCGAATCCGTTCCAGATTTTCCGTAAAATCACAATGCCGTATATGTTCTTTATCACAGGGCCGTATCTTGTGACGCAGTTTACGGCAAACATCAATAACTTTAATGTAATATACCTGCTGACACAGGATGTTTATACGACGACGAACCAGAAAATGTCGGCATCATTCGGAAAGGAAATCGACCTTCTGGTGACATGGCTGTACCGCCTGACCAGCGAGCAGTACAACTATAAGATGGCATCCGTCATCGGTATCTGCGTATTCGTTGTCTGCGCAGTATTTACGCTGCTTGCGTTCAACTTCCTGATTAAAGGAGATAAGGAGGAGACATTTCGATGAGTAAGAAAAAAGTAATCAGTTCGGTTTTGATTCATGTAGTACTTACATTGCTCGCCATTATCTGGATTACGCCGATTATCTGGCTGATTGTTACCTCCTTCAGTGGTTACGACGGAATGAATACCAGCCGCTTTTTCCCGGAGACATGGTCGATCAGCAATTATACGCGTATTCTGTTTCATCCGGATACTGTATCACAGTTTCCGAAGTGGTTTATGAACACGTTTATCATCGCGATATTTACCTGTCTGATTTCCACATCATTTGTGCTGATGGTCAGCTATGCGATGAGCTGTATGCGCTTTAAAGGAAGAAAGGCGCTGATGAACCTTGCCGTTATGCTGCAGCTGTTCCCGGGCTTTTTGTCCATGATTGCGATTTACTTTATTTTAAAGGCCGTCAATCTGACGAACAGCCATATCGGTATGATACTTGTCTATTCCGGCGGCGCTGGTCTTGGCTATCTGGTGGCAAAGGGATTTTTCGATACGATTCCCACGTCGCTGCGCGAGGCGGCTTACTTAGAGGGCGCTTCTGAGGCAAGGACATTTTTTACAATTGTATTACCGCTTTCAAAACCGATTATTGTATACACGGTAATCAGCTCGTTCTTAACGCCGTGGACGGATTTTGTATTTGCAAAAATAATTTTAAATTCGGGTATATCGACGGACTGGACCGTAGCAATCGGGCTTTACAATATGCTGCAGCGCCAGCTGCTTCCGAGTTACTTTTCAAGGTTCTGTGCCGGAGGCGTGCTGATCGGCATCCCGATCGGTATTCTGTTTGTTATTATGCAGAAGTTCTATGTAGAAGGAATTACAGGCGGTTCCGTAAAAGGTTAAATTTTCAGGGAAACAGGAGGATATGATGGAACAAATGGTTTTGAATCTGATCCACAGGCCGGAGATGGTGCCGGAGTATGCGGAGAAAGTGACGGGGCATGGAAAGACGGAGGATATCGGGAGAAAAGCGCTTCTTACCGAATCGCTTGATATCTTTAAGACGCAGCAGGAGGCGGCGCATAAGAATGGTCTTAAGGTGACAATTCAGATGACATATGCCAGTCTGTTTAATGATGAGGCCGTAGCGCTGGCAAAAGAGCATTATGAGAAATACGGGGATGAGATTGCGCTCTCACTGCTTGGGCTTCCATGTAAAGAGTTTCGCGAGAAATATCATACGAAAGATTTTTGTATCTGGATGTTCTCGATGGAAGATAAAAAAGAGATTGTAAACGATGTATTTGAAAAGTTTCATGAGAGGTTTGGATTTTATCCGGAGTCGACCGGTTCCTATTATATGGATGCGGAACTGACCAATTATATCAAAGAAAAATATCCGATGGTAAAGTGTGCCGTTGCGACTTGCTGGGAGGAGGGGCCGAAAGCTTATCATACCTGCAATAATTCGTGGTATACGCTGTTTGACGGGGGGCCATGGGCGCCATGGATTCCGTCGAAACAGAATACGCATGCACCTGCGGCAAATGAGGCGGAGGACAGCGGAATTGTAGCGATCCCGCATTTATCGCGCGATCTGATTGCCTGCTATGACGGAAACGGCTCCAATTTCGGCACGCACCCGCAGAACGTACTGCGCGGGATGATCTACGATTCGAAGACATGGGAATATCCATATCTCTACAACCTGATCGACCAGTATCGCGCGCTTGCAAAATATAACAACGGGTATGCCTACAATATGATGTTTGTGGGTCCGGGCTGGATGAATAAAATGGGCCGGTGGGAAGCTCCGTATGAGCTGTTAAAGAAATCGTATGAGGACGGCTGTGCCTACTATGGCCAGCTGAAGAAAGAGGGAAAGCTGCTTGACCTTACGATGGCGGAGTTTGCGGATTATTACAGGGAGAAAAAGCATTACACCGAACCGGAATGTGCGCTCTGGCGTGATATTTTATACGGCTCGGATAAACAGGTATTCTGGTACTGCGATCCGTTTTTGCGCGCCTGTGTCAATATGGACCAGGGCGGGGCGATCGTCGATTTGCGCCCGTATGCGGCAAAACTAAAATGGGAAGTCGGAATCGGCACAAAGCATGTGCAGGACGCGTCCTACCCATTCCTGATTCAGGAAAAATACAGGGCCGGTTATTTTACGCACTATGCGGGCGAGGGAACGGTAAGGAGCGCGAAAGTCTGCTACAACGGCGAGGAAGTGGATCTGTGTCTCTGTCGTACCAAGGCGCATTTCTCCGAGGAGAAGTCGGATGACGGCAAAGTGACAAGAGTGCTGACACTCGACCCGGTTGAAATTGAATTTGACGGACTTACCGTAACGCTGCAGACAAAAGAGTATTTTACGGAAGGCAGCGGCAGCATAAAAATCGAACGCACGATTCTAAAGATGAGCGATCCGAATGCAAAAGTTGAAATTAACGAATATATGGTTGCCTGCTATGGTACGACCGAATATCCGGAGGATATGACCGGTATTACGCTGGCCTGCCAAAAAGGGGAGAAAGCGGAAACGATTTCTTACGAGTATAAGTGCCGTGAGGCTTCTCTGGCAGGAGCCGATGAAGTAAGCGCCGTCATTCCTGCAATCGAAACAAAAGTATCACTGACATCCGATTCCGAAGCGGAGGGCTATATCCGTGAGGGATATGCATTTTCTCCGATGTTCACGTTAGGGTATCAGAAAACAATGTCTGAAAGTGAGGTATTTGCGACATGGCTCAATCTGGAAAAGGCAAATTAAATTACAGGTGTCCGTCCTGCTTCCTGCGTGACCTTGACATCGATATGTTTTACGATAAGGATAAAAAGGAATATTACTGCCTGCGCTGTCAGTATACCGGGACCGAGGAGGATATTCTCGAAAAAAATGAAATGATCCGTTTCCGTTACCGGGCAATGATGGACAGATTTGAAAAGTTTGATTTTGATTAAATTGAATGGCTGCTTCACTGCAAACGCGTGGTGTGTGCAGCCATTTATCATATAGACAGGAGGAAAAAATGGAATTTAATTTAAAAAAACTGGCGGATCCGACTTATTTTCAGGAAAACAGGCTGCCGGCTCATTCCGATCACGTGTGTTATGCAAATGACAAAGAAGCGGAAAACAGATATGCCGACGCGGCGGCATACAGTCAGAGGGGGCAGCAGTTATCACATATAGCGGGCCTGCCGGATGTACTCGGCAAAAAGAGCAGTTTCCGCTGTTTTCTGGACGGTAGTTTTTATTTTCACTATGCGAAAAA
This sequence comes from uncultured Roseburia sp., assembly GCA_947088675.1. Taxonomy (GTDB): domain Bacteria; phylum Bacillota; class Clostridia; order Lachnospirales; family Lachnospiraceae; genus Roseburia. Next base: position 77,527 of record CAMUHN010000003.1, on the reverse strand, counting down.
TCCGGCACAGACGATACCGGGATTTGAGAAGACGGATTACGACTGCAGAGACTGGGACTGTATCACCGTGCCGGCCCATATCCAGATGGAGGGGTATGATATTCCGCAGTACGCAAATGTGCAGTATCCGTGGGACGGGCGGGAGGAGATCTGGACTGATGAATCGCCGTCCGCGTTTAATCCCACGGCATGTTACGTCAAATATTTTACGCTTCCCGGGGGATTTCGAAAAGAGAAAGTATTTATCTCGTTTCAGGGTGTGGAGAGCGCGTTTGTCGTCTGGTTAAACGGCAGTTTTGTCGGCTTTAGCCAGGATACGTTCTCGCCGGCGGAATTTGATCTGACGCCGTATCTTCTGGACGGAGAGAATAAGCTTGCCGTTATGGTGTTTAAGTGGTCGGTCGGAAGCTGGTGTGAGGATCAGGATTTCTTCCGCTTTTCCGGTATCTTTCGCAGCGTTTATCTGTATACCGTGCCGCGCGTGCATCTGGAGGATCTGCGCGTTGTGCCGCATCTGAAAAATGATTTCAGTAACGCAGAGCTTCGCATTGGCATGTCTGTTATGGCGGACGGCAGAGCGGCGGGCCCGGTGACAGACTGGCTTTTTGACCGCGATACCGGCAGTGATCAGGAGCAAAACTGCGGGCAGGCGCAGCAGTCCCGCAGCGCTTTTGGGCAGGACAAACCGGTCGGAAAAGTAAAATTTACGCTGCTGGAACTGGGACGGCTCGATACGGTGCGTGCAGCTCTTGAACAAAATGCGGTTTCTGTTATAATGGAACAGGAAGAAATGATTTATGCGCATTCCTGCTTTAGTTATCCGGTCAGCGGGCCAAAGCTCTGGAGTGCGGAATGCCCGAACCTTTATGAACTGCGGATACAGATGTTTGATATGGACGGAAATCTGACAGAAGTGACGTCACAGCGATTTGGGTTCCGGCGGTTTGCCCTAAAAGACGGCCTGATGCAGATTAACGGAAAGCGTATTGTATTCAAAGGCGTCAACCGGCATGAATTTTGTGCAGAGGGAGGGCGTGTCGTGCGCTTTGAGGATGCGCTTACTGATGTCATTACGATGAAGCAGAATAACATCAATGCGATCCGCACCAGCCATTACCCAAACAGTGTCGGAATCTATGAGCTCTGCGATACATTCGGCCTCTATATGATTGCCGAAAATAATCTCGAATCGCACGGGTGCTGGGATGCGGGACACTTCCGCAAAAATGCGCCGGAGGATATGATTGTTCCGGGCGACAATGAAAAGTGGGAGGCGCGGATGTGCGACCGTGTCAATTCCTGTTACCAGCGGGACAAAAACCATTCCTCCATATTGATCTGGTCCTGCGGAAACGAGGCGTTCGGCGGTAAAGTGATCTATGCGATGTCGCAGAAATTCCGTATGCTGGACGGGGAGCGTCTGGTTCATTATGAAGGGATCTACAATGACAGGCGTTATGAGGGTACGAGCGATATGGAGAGCCAGATGTATCCGTCGGTGGAGCGTATTGTAAAATATCTGGAGGAAAACAAAGAGAAGCCGTTTCTCTGCTGTGAATATACGCATGCAATGGGAAATTCCTGCGGCGCAATGCACAAATATACCGATCTGACTGACAGCAACCCGCGGTATCAGGGCGGATTTATCTGGGATTATATTGATCAGGCGATCTTAAAGAAAGACAGGTATGGCAGAGAATTTTTTGCCTACGGAGGCGATTTTAAGGAGCGTCCGACCGACTATAATTTCAGCGGGAACGGGATCTGTTATGCGGATCGGACGATATCGCCCAAGATGCAGGAGGTAAAATATAATTATCAGAATATCGGTATTGCAGTAACCGATAAGGCGTTTACCGTTACAAATAAAAATTTATTTACCGACACAAAGGAATACAATTGCCGTTTTCTTTTGCAGAAAGACGGAATCCCGGTAAAGATCAGGGAGGCAGAGATTTCTGTGGCGCCGCTTTCCAAGCAGACGTTTCCGCTGCCGGAAGATCTGCTTGCGGGCTGGGAGGATACGGCGGAATATGCGGTTACCGTTTCTTTTGTGCTGCGGGAGGATAGGATCTGGGCGAAAGCCGGACACGAGACGGCTTTCGGACAAAAAGTCTACGCGCCGAAAAGGAGAGCAGCGTCCAGAGAGAAGTCCAATGGAAAGAAGCTTTCGGTTATTCACGGAAAATGGAACCTGGGCGTAAAAGGGGAAAATTTTGACGCGCTTTTTTCCTGTAATTGCGGAGGTCTTGTCTCCTACCGTTATATGGGACGGGAGATGATCGAGCGTATGCCGATGCCGAATTTCTGGCGTGCGCCGATTGACAATGACACCGGAAGCCGTTACCCGGCCGAGAGGGCGCAGTGGAAGATTGCGAGCATGTATATCGGTATCAGCAGTACAGGGCTGTTTGAATATCAGCCCCCGCAGATCAGCGAGACTGATCATGCCGTGTCGATTACCTATACCTATTATATGCCGACGACACCGGAGTCGCGCTGTACCGTAACCTATACGGTATATGAAGATGCGGCTGTGGAGACGACATTAAGTTATACGCCGGAGGCGTCGCTTGGCGATATGCCTGAGTTTGGCATGATGTTCCTGCTTAGCGCGGATTATGACAGAGTGGAATGGTACGGGCTTGGGCCCGGAGAAACCTATGCCGACCGGCAGTGCGGTGCAAAGCTTGGCCTGTACCAAAACCGTGTAGCCGACAATATGGCGGGCTACCTGGTACCGCAGGAGTGCGGCAGCAAGCTTGGCGTGCGCTATGCGAAAGTGACCGATGCAAAAGGACACGGCATGCTGTTTGAGGGAGATTCGATGATGTTTTCGGCGCTGCCGTATACGCCGCATGAGATGGAAAATGCAATGCATCACTATGAACTGCCGCCGGTCCATCATACCGTTGTGCGCGCTGCACTGGCGCAGATCGGCGTTGGCGGCGATGACAGCTGGGGCGCTAAGGTGCATCCGGAGTACCATATCGATGTTTCAAAGCCGCTCGCGTTTACGTTCCGGTTTCGCGGGATTTAGGAATACGGTGCGAAAGGTTTTTTTCGTATCAATAGGATGGGATAAGGAGAGGACATGGATAAATTTATTAAGGGTATGGATTTGTCGACACTGCTGGAGCTGGAGCGGTGCGGCGCAGTATATTATGATCAGGATGGAAAAGAAAAAGATCTGCTTTCGATTATGAAAGATTACGATGTGGATACCATTCGTATCCGCCTCTGGAACAACCCGTGGTCCGAGACAGGCGAGTCTTACGGCGCAGGGGAAAATGACCTGCCGACTTCGCTTGCGACAGGAAAGCGTGTGACCGAAGCGGGATTTGGCGTGCTGCTGAATTTCCACTACAGTGATTTCTGGGCCGATCCGGGCAAACAGATTAAGCCCAAAGCGTGGAGCAGCTATGGCGTGGAGGAACTGGAACAGGCAGTTTATGAATATACGTTAGAGAGTACGAATACATTTCTCGATGCAGGGGTAAACATTACAATGATTCAGGTTGGAAACGAGCTTTCCAACGGCCTGCTCTGGCCCGAGGGCAGGGTGCCCAATTATGACAATATCGCAGCGTTTGTCAATGCCGGCATCCGCGCGGTGCGAAAATCCGAAGAGATGCACGGCGGGAAGAAAATTCCGGTGATGATTCATCTGGACAATGGCGGCAACAATGCGCTTTACCGGGAATGGTTTGACCAATTTACCGGGCGCTGTGAAGAGTTTGAAATCATCGGGCTTTCCTATTATCCGTTCTGGCACGGTACGCTTGCGATGCTAAACGACAATATGAACGATATTGCGGAGCGCTATCAGAAAGATCTGATTGTGGCCGAAGTCTCGATGGGCTATACGATGGATGACTATAAACAGTATGAGAAGCTGTCCGATGAGGAGAGAAAAGGCTATGCGACAAGGCCGGCTCTTGTAGAAAAAATCGAGTATCCGATGACAAAACAGGGGCAGTGCGATTTTATGAAAGATTTCTTAAACCGCATCAGCCATATCAAAGGGAAAAGAGGCAGGGGCTTCTTCTACTGGGAGCCGGCATGGATCCCGGTGCATGGGTCCGGCTGGGCGACGCCGGCATCGCTCGCCTATATGAAAGATGCCGGTCCGTGCGGCAATGAGTGGGCAAATCAGGCGCTGTTTGACTATGAGGGGAAAATCAATCCGGCTTTTGCGGTAATCCGTGATTTTAAAGAAGAGGATTGAGACAATACCATAGAAAAGAGGAAAATGTGGAGAAATTTGTTGTAGTAGTGAACGGAAAAGGAGAGGCGGGAAAAGATACGCTCTGTGAGATGGCGGGAAAATATTATCGCACACGCAACGTCTCGTCGATTGACCCGATCAAAAAGATCGCTTCCGAAAACGGTTGGGACGGCAAAAAAGACAGCAGGTCAAGAAAATTTCTGGCGGATTTAAAAAGCCTGTTTGCCGCGTACAACGACCTGCCTACGCGTTACCTGACAGAGCAGTACCGTCAGTTTTTGGACAGTGATGCGGAAGTTATGTTTGCGCATATCAGAGAGCCGGAGGAGATCCGCAAGTTTATCGGCTCTGTGGACAAATCGCCATGCGTTTCGCTTCTGGTGCGGCGTGAGCAGGCCGGTGTCAGCTGGTGGGGGAACGAGGCAGATGACAATGTAGAACAGTTTTCCTATGATTATTATTACAACAATATCCTCCCGCTGGAGTCGGTGGAGCAGGATTTTATGGAATTTTTTTACCGGATGGCAGAAGAGGCCATAAGAAAAGAAAATGGAGGAGGAAATGGCATGATCAAAGAAGAAGTGCTGGCAAAATTTAAGGAACTGTATGGAGATGAGGGGGAGGTCGGCGTTTATTTTGCACCCGGCCGCGTCAATCTGATCGGGGAACATACCGATTACAATGGCGGGCATGTGTTTCCCTGTGCGCTGACAATCGGCACATATGGCGCCGTGCGCAGAAGAAATGACAGAAAGCTGCGGTTCTATTCCATGAATTTTGCGGAGAGGGGGGTCATCGAATCATCCCTGGACGATTTAAACCCGCAGAAAGAGGCCGGCTGGACCAATTATCCGAAAGGCGTGATCTGGGCGTTTGAAAAAAAGGGGATGAAAGTGGAACAGGGCATGGATGTCGTTTTGTATGGCAATATTCCAAACGGATCGGGACTCTCTTCCTCTGCTTCGGTCGAGGTGCTGACCGGTTATATTTTGAAAGATTTATTTGGATTTGAGGTGTCAAATCAGGATCTGGCGCTGATCGGACAGTATTCCGAAAATAATTTCAACGGTGTAAACTGCGGAATTATGGACCAGTTTGCCATCGCGATGGGAAAGGAAAACAGCGCCATTTTCCTGGACACCGCGACGCTGCATTTCGAATATGCCCCGATTGTGCTGGACGGCGCTAAAATTGTGATTTCCTGCAGCAACAAAAAGAGAGGCCTTGGCGATTCCAAGTACAACGAACGGCGCAGCGAGTGCGAGAGCGCGCTGGCGCTGATCGGGGAAGCGATCGGAATCAATACGCTCGGCGATCTGAATGAGACGCAGTTTGAGCAGTACAAAGACGCAATCAAAGACGAGGTCTGCAGAAAGCGGGCAAAACATGCCGTTTATGAGAATCAGAGGACGATCCGGGCAGTTTCGGCATTAAAAGAAAACAATCTGGAATTGTTTGGAAAACTGATGAATGAGTCGCATATTTCTCTGCGCGATGATTACGAGGTGACAGGCGTGGAACTGGATACGCTCGTGGAGGAAGCGTGGAAGATCGACGGCGTGATCGGGTCGCGCATGACAGGCGCAGGGTTTGGAGGATGTACGGTCAGCATCGTAAAAGATGAGGCAGTGGACGCCTTTATTGAGAAAGTGGGGGCGGCATACAAAGAAAAGATCGGATATGCGGCGGATTTCTATGTAGTGGAGATCGGGGACGGTCCGCAGAAAGTATGATTTTGATTTGAGCGATTGCATGACAGAATCAAGGGAGGGATACGTATGGTAAGTGAAAGAATTATGGATTTGACGCAGTATGCGCTTGTGACAGGCTTAATTGAACCGGCGGATCAGATTTATACGGTGAACCGTCTTTTGGAATTATTTGGTCTGGATGAATTGGAGGAGGATGCCGCTGCCGCTTATGCAGACAGATCTGATTCAGGCTCTATGGCCACGGAGGAAGAGGCCAGGGCGGCATTGGAGGGAATTTTAAGCGATCTGCTCGACTATGCAGCGAAACAGAAGCTGATCCCGGAGGATACGGTCACATACCGCGATTTGTTTGATACGAAGATTATGGGGACGCTTGTCCCCCGTCCGAGCGCAGTGGCGGCTAAATTTTATGACCTGTATCACAATGAGTCCAAACAGGCCGCAACAGATTATTATTATAAATTAAGCTGTGATTCCGATTACATCCGCAGATATCGAATTAAAAAGGATTTAAAGTGGACCGCGGATACGGAGTTTGGGACGCTGGATATTACGGTAAACCTCTCGAAACCGGAAAAAGATCCGAAAGCGATTGCGGCGGCAAAACTTGCAAGACAGAGCGGCTATCCGAAATGTCTGCTCTGTAAGGAAAATGTGGGATATGCGGGCCGCATCAACCACCCGGCAAGACAGAACCACAGGATTATTCCGGTGACAATCAATCAGAGCGACTGGTTCTTCCAGTATTCCCCGTATGTCTATTACAATGAACACTGTATTGTATTTAATGCCGAACATACGCCGATGAAGATAGAGCGCGCGACATTTGGCAAGCTGCTTGATTTTGTATCGCAGTTTCCGCACTATTTTGTCGGCTCCAATGCCGACCTGCCGATTGTCGGCGGCTCTATTTTAAGCCATGACCATTTCCAGGGAGGCCATTATGAATTTGCAATGGCAAAGGCGCCGTTGGAGCGGGAACTGCATTTCCGGGGGTATGACGATGTGAAAGCGGGAATTGTAAAATGGCCGATGTCGGTGATCCGTATCAGCGGGCCAAACCAGGAGAGGCTGATTGCGCTCGCGGATAAAATATTGCTCGCATGGCGTTCCTATACGGATGAGGCGGCGTTTATTTTTGCCGAGACGGACGGGGAGCCGCACAATACGATTACTCCGATTGCAAGAAAGCGCGGGGAAGATTTTGAGCTTGACCTTGTGCTGCGCAATAATATTACAACGGAGGAGCATCCGCTTGGCGTTTACCACCCGCATGCAAAATTACATCATATCAAAAAAGAAAATATCGGACTGATTGAGGTTATGGGCCTTGCGGTACTGCCGGCCCGTCTGAAAGACGAGATGGCGGCTCTTGTGAAAGCGCTGCTTACGGGAGGCGATCTGCGCGGCGACGAAATGCTTTCCAAACATGCGGACTGGGTGGAGGAGTTTTTACCGAAATACGGATACGCGCATGATAAAAACGGACTACAGGGCAAAGTGACGGAGGAGGAGCTGACCGGTATCGTCCGTACAGAGATCGGGCTTGTGTTTAACGAGGTGTTAAAAGACTCGGGCGTATACAAGTGTACGCAGGAAGGACGCGCCGCTTTCCAGAAATTTATTGATGCTGTAAATGCGTGAGGAGAGACATGATTTCAAAAAAAATAAAAGAGGCCTTTCTCACAAGCTCCGCCATACGCGCGATGTTTGTGGAGGGGAAAGAGATGGCGGAGAAATACGGCGCCGAAAATGTCTATGATTTCTCTCTGGGCAATCCGGCGACGCCGGCGCCGGCGTCGGTGGGCGAGGCCATATGCAGCCTCGTCAGAGAGGCAGAGCAAAACGGTGCGGCCGGATCGTTTCAGCTGCATGGATATATGGAAAATGCCGGCTATGCAGATGTGCGCCGGGCGGTTGCCAGAAATTTAAACCGGCGTTTTGATACGGACTTTGAGGAACAGGATATCGTTATGACAGTCGGCGCTGCGGGCGGCATCAATATCATCTTTAAAACGATACTCGATCCCGGCGACGAGGTGGCAGTCTTTGCTCCGTATTTTGGGGAGTACCGTCAGTATGCGGCAAATTTTGACGCTCGGATTGTAGAAGTGGCGCCGGATTTCAACGACTTCCAGCCAAATATGGATGACTTCGCAGCAAAGTTGACCGGACGTACCAAAGCTGTGATTGTCAATACGCCAAACAACCCGACCGGGGTGATTTACAAACCAGAAACTCTGCAGAGGATAGCCGGGCTGCTGGAGGAAAAGCAGAGAGAATATGGTACGGATATCTATCTGGTTTCGGACGAACCGTATCGTGAGCTTGTCTATGACGGGAACCGGGAGGATTTTCTGACAAAATATTACCGCAATACGATCGTCTCGTATTCATTCAGCAAATCGTTGTCGCTGCCGGGTGAGCGGATCGGCTATGTTGCTGTCCCAAAGGAGGCGGCAGATGCCGGGGATCTGATCCGGGGGCTTGAGATCTCGAACAGGACGCTCGGATTTGTCAATGCGCCGTCCCTGATGCAGAAAGCCGTTGCCGAATGTCTTGAGGAAAAGACGGACCTTGCGTTTTATGATGAAAATAGAAGATTATTATATGATGGTTTAACAAATCTGGGGTTTTCCTGCATTAAGCCGGAGGGGGCGTTTTATCTCTGGGTGAAAGCGCCGAAGGGCGAAGAGGAAGCCTTTGTGGAGGCCGGAAAAAAACACCATATTATTATGGTAAAAGGCAGCGCGTTTGGCTGTGCGGGATATGTCAGACTTGCATACTGTGTATCGCATGAGACAGTCAGAAATTCGCTTCCCGCATTTGCAGAACTCGCCGAAGAGATGAACATATCACAGAACAGAGGATAGGAGCCATATGGAAAACTGGGAGTCTTATGTCAGAAAAGTTGTTCCCTATGTGCCTGGGGAACAGCCAGACAGAGAAAAGATGATAAAATTAAATACAAATGAAAATCCGTATCCGCCTTCCCCGAAAGTGGCAGAGGCGCTGAAACAGTTTGACGCAGAAAAGCTGCGTCTCTATCCGGAGCCCGACTGCGGTGTTTTGGTTTCTGCGATTGCAGAGTATTACGGACTTGACAACAGCCAGGTTTTTGTCGGGGTAGGTTCGGACGACGTGCTGGCCATGATTTTTCAGACATTTTTTCAGTCAGACCGGCCGATTTTATTTCCTGACATTACCTACTCTTTTTATGATGTCTGGGCAGAACTGTTTCGAATCCCGTATCAGACCAGGCCGCTGGATGAAAATTTCCGGATCCGGAAAGAGGACTACAGAGGGGAAAACGGGGGCGTGATTTTTCCGAATCCAAATGCGCCGACCGGCGTATTGATGGACCTTTCTGATGTGGAAGAGATTATTGCAGACAACCGCGATGTGATTGTGGTAGTAGATGAGGCCTATATTGATTTTGGAGGCGTGTCCGCGCTCCCGCTGGTTGAAACATATGATAATCTGCTTATTGTGCAGACATTTTCCAAATCGCGCTCGCTTGCCGGAATGAGGATCGGTTTTGCGATGGGAAATCCAAAACTGATCCGATATATCAACGATGTTAAATATTCCTTTAATTCTTACACGATGAACCGCACCTCGCTTTTGCTGGGCGCGGCAGCAATCCGGGATAAAGAATATTTTGAACAGACAACAGCCAAAATCATACAGACCAGGGAATGGTTAAAAAAGGAATTAACAGATCTTGGGTTTTCTTTTCCGGATTCAAAGAGCAACTTTGTGTTTGCCACACATAAAACTGTTCCTGCAAAACAGATTTTTGAGGCTTTGCAGGAACAGGATGTCTATGTGCGCTATTTTGCGAAAGAACGCATTGATAATTATCTGCGTATCAGTATTGGCACGCGCGAAGAGATGGAGCAGTTTATTCATATACTTCGGCAGTATTTTGCAGCTTTTTCGTCCCAAAGTAAAAGCACAGAATGCCGCCTGTAAAAGATACAACGGTACTTAAAAGTATGAGAATGGCGATGGTATTTGTCATTGTAAAGTTTAATAGTCCCGGCAGCAAGAGGCCCCAGGCGTTAAACAGGATATGAAACAGGATCGAGTTATGGATTTTTGCACGGCGGCAGATAAAGCCTAACAAAAGGCCGACAAAAAATGCATAGACGCCCTGCATCATATTCATATGGTATGCGCCAAACAGCAGCGCCTGAAAAATGTTTGCCGCCCAAAACGGCAGGCATTTTTGGGCCTGGCGCATCGTTACGCCGCGAAAGATCAGTTCTTCCGCAACCGGTCCGACAAAGATGCCGTAAAAAATCATCAGAATTGAAATCGAACCGGTCAGACCGGCGTCCTCAATCAGGCGTTCATAATTTTCCAGCCATTTCGGAAAAAGAAGCGAGGTAAAGCTTACGATATACGAGGTTACAAACTGACCTCCCGGTATCAGCAGCAGCAGACCAAACAGGGAGAGCGGATGGAAAATTTTTTTCGGTGCGACGCGGTATTCGCCGTTGTATTTGATATAGTACCAAAGTCCGAATACTGTGACGACTAACAGTGCGTAGATCAGCATAATCGCGGTGCTGAAATTCTGGTTCGAAAACAGATCCATCATATTGTCAAAAAAGCCTGAGGAAGAATCGGCGCCTTTGGCATTCCACACCCCCTGTATCATACCGCCGATTCCCATTGCGAAAAAGGCTGCCGCAAACTGCAGGGTAAGTGCAAGTATGACAGGGATAAAAGTAAAGAGAAACTGTCCGACTTTTTTCATATAGTGATCCTCCTTTGTTATGCAATTTTTTGCATATCACTGATTATAGCACACATAAGAAAAAATGAAAACCGGAAAAGAAAAGAAATGGTTTACTTTACGTCTCTCGAATGCTAAAATAGAAACAGGGTCCGCTGTAGACAGATTTTGGACAAAGAGTGATTTAGGAAGGGAAGCAGAACGTATGAGTAAGAAACTGAAAACAGAGGCGTCAGACAGCCTTTTTGATGCAGTATTGACATTAAAAGACAGGGAGGAGTGTTACCGCTTTTTCGAGGATATCTGTACGGTCAGTGAACTGCAGTCCCTGACGCAGAGATTTGAGGTGGCAAGTATGCTGCGGCGAAGATTTACATATGCGGATATCGCTGAGAGAACGGGAGCGTCGACCGCCACCATCAGCCGTGTCAACCGTTCCTTAAATTATGGCAACGATGGATACGACATGGTTTTGTCGCGGCTCGAAGAGGACTGATAATTTATTTTTTCTCTTTTTTGGGTTTGTCTTTGGATGCCTGGTGGTCGATCAGTTTTTCGATCAGGGTCTTTTTTACATAGACGTCATAGCTTAACATGCAGATAAAGCTGAATGTACGGAGCAGGTCGGCATCTTCGGCGCCTGCGTCCGGAAACGTCTGCATTGCGGTCTGAAATTTTTTGGCCAGGTCGTGCATGATATGTTTCGTCTCCTGGTATTCCAGTCCGAATACTTCCCGGTAAATATCTTCCAGATTATAGTCGGCGTTTTTCCCAAAATATTTGTCTGTAATGGGGTTTAAAATGCCCTGAATATCATTAATGCTGAATATTGTCTTAAAATAATAGATAAAAATCAGCGTTAGCACATGCTCTTTGCTGTATTTCTTTTTTTCCGGCGGCGGGAGCAGATTATTTTTGGTGTAATTGTTAATCATCGTCTTTGTCAGAATCTTATCTTCCGTGTGGCGTTTCGACGTCTCTAACTGTGCATCCATAAAAGTTGTGATCTGATCCATATAAAGGTCAATATTCGGGATATCTTCCGGTTTCACATAATCAATTCTGCTCAAATCCTGTAGAATGCTGCTTAAAAATTTCTTTGTTTCTGAGTCCATGGAGTTCCTCCGTAACGGGTTACTAATGGTTTGTTTTCTAAAATCTAAGACATTATACCACAGGATGTCTGCTATGGCAAATTACTATTTTCTGAATTTTTACATGAGAAAGGATGGGAAAAAATGATTGCATTGGAAGCGAATCAAATGAATCATGCTGCAAAATTATTTCAGGGCTGGCAGGAAACGATGATCTGGTCTTGTATACAGGGAGTAATGGGGAATGTTTTTGCGGATTCCGTGCTAAATCCTGTTTCTGCTATGGCCGTGCTCGGCGACTTCTGTTTTCCGGCGGGAGAGCAAAGCTTTGAAATGCTGCAGTTTTTGCGGACGCAGGAAAGGCGGGACTTTCGAATTGTTATCCCGCAGCATCCGGGATGGGCCGATCTGATCGAATCATTCTATGGAGAGAGGGCAGAGAAAACCATTCGGTATGCAATGAAGAAAGAGCCTCTGGCATTTCACCGAAAAAAGTTGGAGACGATGGCAGAAAGGCTTCCTGACGGATATACGATAAAACAGATAGACGAAACGCTGTTTTGGCGCTGCGGGCAGATCGGTTGGTGCAGGGACTGGGTGATGCAGTATGAGAATTATGCGCTCTGGCAAAAATACGGACTCGGGTTTGTGATATTGAAAGACGGGGAACCTGTTTCAGGGGCGTCTTCCTATTCCGGTTATAACGGAGGGATTGAGATTGAAATTGACACGAGGGAGGACTGCCGCAGAAAGGGCCTTGCCACGATCTGCGGGGCAAGGCTGATTCTGGAATGTCTGAAACGGGGCTGGTACCCCAGCTGGGACGCGCAGAATCAATGGTCCCTCGGGCTGGCCAAAAAGCTCGGATATCATTTTGACCATGCATATACGGCATATGAAGTCCGTGACTTTTAGACGCGTAATGGAAACAATTTCCGTTGCAGCGGACAGAAAAAATTAGAAAAGAAGGTTAATAACAATTGCTTTTTCGCCGAAATAGTGATAGAATCAATCCGGACAAAATAGTATATACATAATCCATATGATTATAATGGAGGACAGAATGAAGTTTAGCCAGTCAGTCAATATCGGTAAAAAAGAGATCTCCAACCTGTCACAGCCTTTTGTGATTGCCGAGGCAGGTGTGAACCATAATGGAGATACAGACCTTGCAAAGGAAATGATAGATGCTGCACGCGAAGCGGGGGCGGACGCAGTGAAGTTTCAGACGTTTCAGACAGACCGGCTGATATTAAGGGATATAGAAAAAGCGCCTTATCAGAAAAAGACAACAGACAGCAAAGAATCCCAGTATGAAATGTTAAAGAGACTGGAATTGTCCAAAGAACAGACGGCGGAGCTGATGGATGAGTGCAGAAAGAAAGGAATTATCTTTCTGTCAACGCCTTTTGAGAAACAAAGTCTGGATGAGCTGGATTCGCTGGGCGTACCCGCATTTAAAGTTGCAGCGACCGATCTGACGAATATACAGTTTCTGGAACAGATTGCGCAAAAAAAGAAACCGATTTTGCTTTCCGCAGGCATGTGTTATCTGGAAGAGGTACGGCGTGCGCTATATGCAATCGCTCCGATCAATCCGGATGTGGTGTTATTACAGTGTACGGCAAATTATCCGATCCTGGATACCGAGGCGAATATAAAAGTGATTCAGACATTTCGAGAAGAATTTGACATGCTCGTTGGCTATTCGGATCATTCACAGGGCGTTGGCGCGGCGCCTTATGCGGTGATCGCAGGTGCGAAAGTAATTGAAAAGCATTTTACGTTGGATAAAAAAATGAAAGGTCCGGATCAGAAAGCTTCCGTTACTGTCGATGAGTTAAGACAGCTGGTTTTAGACGTCCGGCGTGCGCAGGCGTATCTGGGCGACGGTGTAAAGATGCCGTCCTGTTCGGAGCACATGACAAGAAAATCTCTGCAGAAATGTTTTGTGGCAGCAAAAGATATAAAATGCGGGGAAACGTTTACAGAGGAAAATATTGTTGCAAAAAGGACAAACGGCAGGGGAATCCTTGCATTATATTATAAAGAAATTCTTGGGCTGACAGCTGCGAGGGATTTTGCAGCGGATGAAATCATTGAAATATAGCGACAGTTGGAGGGGAAAATAACAAGATGATCTATGTTTCGTCTTCCTGTATCCATAAAAATAAAATAAGTCAGATTATTGAAACATATGCAGAAGCAGGTATAAAGAATATTGAACTGTCAGGCGGAACGGCTTATTACAGTGAAATAGAACAGGATCTGATTCGCCTGCGCGACAGGTATGGCATTACCTATGCCTGCCACGCATATTTTCCGCCGCCGGAAGTTCCGTTTGTGGTAAATCTGGCGGCCTGTAATGATGAAATTTATCGGCGGTCTGTCAGCCATTACATAAAATGTATCGAGATGATGCGCCGGATTGGGAGCCGTACATTGTCGGTACATGCCGGTTTTCAGGTTGAAATTCAGCCCAATGAGATCGGGAAAAAGTTAAGCGGACATATTTTATATGACGAACAGACGTCATATGAGAGATTTTGCAGCGCCTACCGGCAGCTGGATCAATTGTGTGCCGAGAATGGCATTTTACTGTATCTGGAAAATAATGTCCTGAGCCCGGAAAATTACAGAGAATTTCAGGAACATAATTATCTGATGATGACAGATTATGCTTCCATTCAGAAAATGAGAGAACAGTTAGATTTTCATCTGCTGCTGGACCTGGGACATCTGTATGTTTCTTCTCATACGCTGGGGCTGGATTTTGAGGAGGAATGTGAACTGTTGATGAAAGATGCGGAATGGATTCATATCAGTGAAAACAACGGATTAAAAGACGAACATAAACCGCTGAAACAGGACAGCCGGATTATGAAAGCATTTTCAATGAAAGACAGTTCATCTGTCAATGTTACGCTGGAGACAGCGGGAGAAATCCATGATATTTTGGCGGGCATAGAACTGGCCGGACGGGAAAAAGGATAAAGAGGAAGAAAAATGAACGTAGAAGAGTTAATCTGCAGCCAGACATTCACAATCAAAGAAGTTATGATGTGTATTGATCAAAATGCAAAGGGGACGGCATTTATTGTAAATGACGCCAATCAGCTTGTCGGTATTGTGACAGACGGAGATATCAGAAGGCTGCTGCTCGAAGGATACGGGTTAAATCAGGTTATCAGAGAATACATGCATAAAAATTTTGTGTATGCGTCCAAAGGGGACGAACCCGCAAATATCAGAAAAAAATTCAGCGACAGTATTAAAATCATTCCGGTTGTGGACGAGAATATGCGACTGGTCGATTTTTCAGAATACGATGAAAATGTCCATATTTCGCTGGCGCAGCCGCAGCTAAACGGAAATGAGTACAGATATCTGATGGACGCATTTCTTTCTACGTGGATTTCCAGTACAGGAAAATATGTCACGCAGTTTGAAAAAGATTTTGCAGATTATTGCGGCGTATCGTATGGAGTGGCGACATCCAATGGAACAACAGCGCTTCATTTGGCGTTGGCGGCGCTTGGCATCGGGCCGGGGGACGAGGTGATCGTGCCGGATCTGACCTTTGCTGCAACTGTCAATGCAGTACTCTATACGGGCGCGACGCCGGTGATTGTGGATATTGAGGAAGACAGCTGGTGCATGGACCCAAAACAGGTGCAAAAGGCGGTTACGCCGAATACAAAAGCTGTGATCCCGGTACATATTTATGGACAGCCGTGTGATATGGGAAGAATTGTCGATATCGCACAGAAACATCAGCTTTATATTGTAGAAGATTGTGCGGAAGCGCACGGCGCAGAGTGGGATCACAGGAAAGTAGGTTCCTTTGGAGTGATCTCATGCTTTTCTTTCTTTGGGAATAAGGTGATTACGACCGGAGAGGGCGGTATGTGCGTAACGAATGACGAAGAGTTAAATCATAAAATGCGCATTCTGCGCGACCACGGAATGAGCCGGGAACGAAAATATTACCATGAAGTGGTCGGATTTAACTACAGGATGACAAACATGCAGGCTGCGGTAGGCGTAGCGCAGCTGGAACACATTGATCAGATTCTGGAATGGCGTTTACAGCTGGAAGAGCAATATCGCGCTGTATTTTCAGAGGCAGCCGGGATACAGATGCAGAAAAATTTGCTGCTGCACAGAAAGAAAATTGCATGGCTCGTATCGATACTGGTAGAGGAACAGAAACGCGACAGGGTTCTTAAGACGTTAAAAGACAGCCAGATCGATGCAAGGGCATTTTTTATTCCGCTCAGTGAGATGGACATCTACAGGAAATATGCAAAAGACTGTCCGGTCAGCAGAAAAATAGCGGGGATGGGGATTAATCTTCCCACAACCTGCGACATGGACGAACAGAAAATAAAAAAAATAGGTTCTCTGATTTGTAAGATCTTATCGGCGAATCAGGATAAACAGGATGGGTGGCGCAATCGCTCACAAGAGGGGTAAACAGGAGAAATGGCAACAGTAATATACGGATGCGGCGGCCACGCAAGAAGTGTAATCAATACGATCTGCATGGACAATAAGGATGCGCAGATTATTCCGGTAGATGTGAACGCCGGTATGGATGAGCGTATTCTCGGGTTTTTGGCCAAAAGAAGCTATGAGTTAAAACCGGAAGATTGTTATATCGTCGCTTTGGGCGATAATGCACGGCGGAAAGAACTGTTTGAGAAAAGAAAAGAGGAGCGGGCGGGAAAAAGCATCGCTGTAGTTTCGGATTTTACAATTGTCGGTATGGAAACCGAAATCGGAACAGGAACATTTGTCGCGCCGTCTGCATATATCGGTCCGCAGGTTCGCATCGGTTTGAATACCATTATAAACACAGGCAGTGTGATTGAACATGAGACCGTCATAGGCAATCACACACATATTGCGCCGCGCGCAGTCATATGCGGCCGCTCTCAGATCGGTAATCTGGTGTTTTGCGGCGTCGGAAGCACGGTGATTGACGGAATCAGAATCTGCGATCATGTGATTGTCGGGGCAGGCGCGGTTGTAATAAGGGATATTACGGAGCCGGGAGTTTATGCAGGCGTTCCTGCCAGGAAAATAAAAGATCATCAGGATACAGGGGAGACGGCGAATGAGTAATTTGGCAATTATAACGGCAAGAAGCGGTTCAAAAGGAATCAGGGATAAAAATATTCGACTGTTAAATGGAAAACCCCTTATGGCGTATACGATAGAAAGCGCAATAAAAAGTCATTGGATCGACGAGGTGATGGTCTCGACAGATTCGGAAAAGTATGCCGCCGCTGCCAGAAAGTATGGCGCAGATGTTCCTTTTTTGCGAAGCAAAGCTGCCTCGACAGATACGGCCAGTTCAAAAGACGTGATCCTGGAGGTTCTGGATGAATATGAAAAAATGGGAAAAACATTTGATCAGTTTGTCCTGTTGCGGCCTACCTCACCGCTTCGCACAGAACGAAATATTGATCAGGCATTTCAGTTTTTCCGGGATAAGGGAGCAGATTCCGTGGTCAGCGTATGTGAATGTGAACACAGTCCGCTGCTTAGCAATACGCTTCCCGCAGATTTGAATATGGCCGGGTTTATCCGGAGTGAACATAATGTCAGAAGGCAGGATCTGGAAACCTGTTACAGGCTCAACGGCGCGATCTATATCTCGAAAGTAAGCACGTTTTTACAGATACAGACTTTTTATGGGAGTAATTCTTACGCGTATATTATGGAGCAAAACGAGTCCATAGATATAGATTCAGAACTTGATTTTCGGATTGCGGAGTTATTACTGCGCAGTCAGCCACAGGATTGAGGAGGATAAAACGATGGAAAAAAGAAACCTGATTCAGATGTACAATTTGCCCGAGGAGGTCAAATATTGTAAAAAATGTACCATGTCAAATCAGCGCCCAAGAATTACGTTCGACGAGGAGGGCGTGTGCAGCGCTTGCCGGTTTAACGAGTTAAAAAGAAAAACAGACTGGGACAAAAGAGAACAGGAGTTAAAGGATCTATGTGACCGATTTCGCTCAAAAGACGGCTCCTGGGATGTGATTGTGCCCTGCAGCGGCGGAAAAGACGGAGGATATGTGGCTCATCAGCTCAAATACAAATATGGGATGCATCCGCTGACCGTAACATGGTCGCCGCTTGTTCCGACTGAAATCGGAAGAAAAAATTTAGACGCATTTATTGATATCGGAGGATTTGACAATATACTGGGACGGCCGAATGGAACGGTAAACCGCAAGTTGACAAAACTTGCGCTGGAATATCTGGGAGATCCGTTTCAGCCTTTTATCTTCGGTCAGTATAATTTCCCGCTTCAGATGGCCGTTCGGTATGGTATTTCATTAATCATGTATGGAGAAAACGGTGAGGTCGAGTATGGCGGCGATATGAAAAACGCATACAGGCCTACCAGAGAAATAACCGATTCGGATCGCCATTACTTTTCGGGGATGGGGCCGGAAGTCTGGACAAAGTATGGTCTGACGGAGGAAGACTTGCTTCCGTATATGGCGCCGGATTTTGATGAGATAAAGAAAAATAACACCGAGATCCATTTCTTTAGCTATTACAAGTATTGGGATCCGCACGAAAATTATCTTTATTGCGAGAAGAATACCGGTTTTCGCTGTAATGAGGAGCGCAGCGAGGGCACATATTCCAATCATGCAAGTCTGGATGACCAGTTGGACGGGTTCCATTACTATCTCTCGTATATTAAGTTTGGAATCGGCAGAGCGACTTCAGATGCGTCGCACGAGATCAGAGACGGCAGGATCAGCCGTGAAGAAGGGATTGAACTTATTAAAAAATATGATGGGGAATTTCCAAAGAA
This sequence comes from uncultured Roseburia sp., assembly GCA_947088675.1. GTDB lineage: Bacteria > Bacillota > Clostridia > Lachnospirales > Lachnospiraceae > Roseburia. Next base: position 58,905 of record CAMUHN010000003.1, on the reverse strand, counting down.
ATACTATGATGTGTTTTTAAAATATTGTGATATTACCGAGGAACAATGCCGTGAATTTATAGATTCCTGGAGATCAGATCATATCTGGAAACACACGGAAAATGGTTGGGAGCTCAAAAACCCGATCTGGAAATAGCAGAATAATCGGGCAGAGGAGAGAAAGGTCGGTATGAGGAAGGCGCAAAAACAGGAGATTTTGGAACTGGTTGATACGCTGTATCAGGCTCATGAAGAAATAAAGCAGAATATTGTTGCCGGGCGGAATGCTTCTGCACAGGAACTGTTAGGGCAGTGTCAGGAATGTGCCATCAGCATCGGGACAACCGTGGAAAAGATTGAGAGAGCAGATCATGCGGCAGTATCTATTGCGGAAGAATACTGTGAGCTGCTTTATCGGATTTATGAGGAGTTAAATAATGGGGATGCCAATGCAAATCGAGTTGGCAAAGCATTGCACAAACATCTTCTGAAATTGGAAAACAGCATCAAAAATGATATAAAGGTCAGAAAAGAAATTGCCTTTTTTCCGTATAAAGCGTCAATGTGGGATGCGTTGGAAAGTGTTTATTTTGCTGCAAAAAACGATCCGGACTGCGATACATACTGCGTGCCGATCCCGTACTATGACAGAAATCCGGATGGCAGTCTGGGAACGATGTATGATGAGCGGGATCAGTATCCGAACGATGTGGAAACGCTGGACTGGCAGGCCTACGATTTTGAAGAACGAAATCCGGATATAATATTTATACATAATCCATATGATAATTGCAATCTTATCACCTGTATTCATCCACGGTTTTTCAGTAAAAATCTGAAATTACATACAAAGACACTGATCTATGTTCCGTATTTTATTTTGGAAGAGATAGAACCGGGGAATCAGTCTGCGATAGACGAGATAAAGCATTTTTGTTTTCTGCCCGGTATCATTAATGCCGATCGTGTGATTGTTCAGTCTGAGAACATGCGCCGGATTTATATCAGTGAATATGCAAAACAGGCTAAGTTATGCGGACTTGGCAGGGAACATACAGACAAAGATATGCTGTTAAACAAATTTTGGGGAACGGGTTCTCCCAAATATGACAAAGCAGCGTGCAGTGATAACTGTTTTGCTGATTTGCCGTCTGAATGGAAAAGTATGATACAAAAGAAGGACGGCGGCAGAAAAAAAGTCATTTTTTATAATACGAGCGTCGGTGCATTGCTGACGTACAGCGAAAAGATGCTGGAGAAAATGGAACGTGTATTTGCACTGTTTCGGGAGAGACAGGAGCAGATTATTCTTTTATGGCGCCCGCATCCATTGATCCAGTCGACTGTTTCTTCCATGCGTCCGCAATTATGGGTAAAATATGAGGAGATTTTAAAAGGATACAGGGAAGAGGGCTTTGGAATCTATGACGATTCATCGGAACTGAACAGGGCGATCGCGGCCAGCGACGGATACTATGGAGATGCCAGCAGTGTAGTCCAGCTCTATAAAAAAACATGTAAGCCGGTTCTGATGCAGACGGCCGGGGAGGACGACTATTTCTACCAGTTGTTTTTTTACGACTGGGTGTGGGAAGATCAGTCCATTGTCTATCCGGCGGTCAACTATAATGCGATCTGCAGGACGGATCTTCTGACAGGCGAGACGTCTGTGATTGGCAGGGCAGAGGAAGGCGATCAAACGCTTTTGTTCGTCGGGATATACAAATGGGAAGATTCTTTTTTGTTTTCGAGCAGAAATGCAAGGCCTGCCCTGGCGTTTTATCAGGAGGACAGCCGTAAGTGGACTTACATAGATGTGGAGGAGGACAAACGGGACTGGCTTGATTTCAGGGAGGAGGATGTTTTTGCCTGCGGCAGATATCTGTATATTTTTCCATGTGTGTTTGTTGTCTTAAAAGCAGATATGAAGCAAAAGACGGTCACATACCTGTATTATCCCGATCTAAAGCCGATGGATGATATGCGCGGCGAAACAGAACGGGTGGGACAATATATATATATTCCGGCCAGACATTCCAATAAAATATATAAATTTAATCTTGCGACAGAACAGATGCAGGTTTGCAGTGTAGATACAGAGCTGAAAGGGATCGATACTTTGTGTTTTGACGGAGAGCTCTTTTGGCTGACCGGGAGTGGACAAATGCTTGTTTCCTGGGAGGAAGAGAGCGGCAGATGCGTTTCCTGTCACGAGTTTCCTCCAAATTTTCGCAAGTTTACTGAGCGGGAAAACGAGGACGGATGGTGGTTTTCGCAGAGCTTTTTCTATGGAAATTCCATCTATCTGACGCCGAGTTATGCAAATATGGTGATTGAAATGGATCTGCAGTCAAAACGGATGAGAGAAATCTTTATCGAGGGCGAGGAGGAAGATGAAGCGTCGGCTTTTCGGGCAGGCAGGTGCCATCAGGTGAAATATGGCATGTCTAAATTGCGGGGCCATTTTCTGATGCTGTTATCTGCAAAAAATAAAAATCTGATCCAGATCGATTTAAGGACAAAAGAAGTAAAGAAAATAGAATATTTTATCAGGTGTAAAGATGAGGCAGATCTTCTTGCAGCCTCCGGGTTCAATGATTCTGTTCTGAATCTGAATAACTGGCTTATACAGTTGGAGCGTTTTACGTGTCAGAAGGAGGGAGATCAGGCGCGAAAGGAGAGGATCGGCGAGAAAATATATGCTGCCCTGCAGGAATAAGATCATGACAGTATGCGGCGCGGGAAGAGGAGAGAATGGGAGAGAGCAAAAAGTTATTTATTACTCACAACACGGTTACGGTAGGAGGGGCGAACCACAGTCTGAAAAATTTAATCAACGGACTGGATGAAAAGGTCGATTTGATGGCGCCAAGGGATGTGTGGGTCAGCAGCAGAGTTTTAAAAAATTATTTTGGGCCGAACATTCAAAAAGTCTACCGGTTTGACCTGCCGTTTCGGACAAGCTATCTTAGCGCGGTGGATCACTGTCTGGACTGGTGTGAGAGGGAGATCAATTACAGAAAAAACAAAAAAGCAATTATGGATTTGCTCGCGGAAAAACAGTATGATTTTATTCATCTCAACTCTTATGTTCTTTATCCGCTGCTGACAAAAAAATATCCCATGTATATCCATATACGCGAATTGTGCAATGCGGCTGCTTTTGAAAAATTTTTGATACAGAGGAAGATGCGTAAGAGCCATGGAATTATTTATATTGACTTTCCGACAAAAGAGGCTTTGGGTGTCGGGAAAAACAGTATGGTTTTAAACAATCCCTTTGATCAGACAAACGTTTTGACTGTAGATTTGCAGCAGGCCAGGAAGCGTTACCAGATTCGGGAGGGCGAAACCGTTTTTGCCTTTATTGCTGCAACGGATAATTCGGAAAAGGGCATGGAATTTGTGGCGGACGCGTTTTGTAAAGCCGCATGTAAAAATGCGAAACTACTGATCGTCGGACCGCAGAAAGTAGCGGCATTTGCCGGGAAGAATGATATTTTCTTTACCGGAAGAGTGCTTAAGATGGATGAAATCTATGCGGTATCGGATTATGTGTTAAGAGGAGATTCACAGTTTTGTATCGGAAGGACGGTGTACGAAGGACTGTATTCGGGATGCGGCGTCATGATTCCCGGCTGCGCCAAAACTGATGCAAAAAAAGTCTTTGAATATGAAACATTTAAGGAACGGATATTTTTTTACAGACCGAGGAATCAGGAAAACCTTACCGATTTGTTTCGGGAAAGGGCAGAGAAAAAGAAAGAGGCTGTAATCGGACTTAGCAATATTGCGGAATATATGAAAAAGCTGCAGGATTTTATCCAGAGATGAATTTGCAATAATACAAGGAGAAAAGCGTGAATGATATGAAATATGCATTAATCGGCTGCGGCAGGATTTCGCCTAATCATATTGTAGCAGCAAAAAATAACGGACTTCAAATCGTTGCGATCTGTGATACGGACGAGGCATGTATGGCAGATAAGGTGCGCAAATTTGAATTGGATGCAGATACGGGAAAGTATCTGGATTATAAAACGATGATTGAAACAGAAAAGCCGGAACTTGTTGCAATCTGCACCGAAAGCGGAAAGCATGCATCCATCGCGCTTTTTTGCATTGAGCATGGCTGCAATTGTATCATCGAGAAACCAATCGCACTGTCCATCGCGGATGCAGACCGGATTATCGCGGCCGCCGACAGGTACCATGTAAAAGTATGCGCGTGTCATCAGAACCGGTTTAATAAGGCAATTCAAAAAATTCATGAGGCAGTCACCAGGAACCGTTTTGGAAAAATGTATTATGGGACGGCACATATACGCTGGGCCAGGGACAGGGAATATTATGACAGGGCCGCATGGAGAGGCACATGGGAGCAGGATGGAGGAGCCTTGATGAACCAGTGTATTCATGATATTGATTTGCTGCGATGGCTGATGGGAGATGAGATCGAGGAGGTCATCGGCATTACCGACAGACAGAAGCACAATTATATCGAGGCCGAGGACCTTGGACTTGCTCTGGTAAAATTCCGAAACGGAGCTTACGGTGTGGTGGAGGGGACAACAAATGTCTATCCCAGAAACCTGGAGGAAACGCTTTATCTGTTTGGAGAAAAAGGAACGGTAAAAGCGGGCGGAGAAGCGGTAAACATTATTGAAGAATGGAGATTTTCCGATTATCTCGATGATCCCGACCGGGTCAGGCAGGAGTGCAGCGAAATACCGCCGAATGTCTATGGATTTGGCCATACAAAATTATACGCTGATGTGGTCGATGCATTGAAATGCGACAGGGAGCCGCTTGTTGACGCGCGCGCCGGAAAGCGTGCACTGGAGCTGGTGCTGGCAATTTATAAGTCTGCTGCGACAGGCAGGAAAGTTACATTTCCTTTGGAGGATTGCAGTACAACAGAGTTTAGGGAACGGTTTTAGAAGATGGAAAAAAATTACTGGGCGCATGAAAGCAGTATTGTAAGTCCGATAGCACAGATTGGGAACGCGACGAAAATCTGGCAGTTTTGTAACGTCATGGAGGAAGTGCAGATTGGAGAGCATTGTAATATCGGGCAGGGAGTGTTTTTGGAAAAGGGAGTAAAAATTGGCAGCCGTGTCAAGATCAAAAATAATGTGGCTTTATATACCGGAATTATATGTGAAGACGACGTTTTTTTGGGTCCCAGCTGCGTGTTCACAAATGTGCTGAATCCAAGAAGCTTTATTGAAAAAAAGAACGAATTCAGAAAAACAGTAATTAAGAAAGGCGCTACGATCGGCGCAAATGCGACTGTCCTCTGTGGGCATACGATTGGCGCCTATGCATTGGTTGGGGCAGGGAGCGTAGTGACGTCTGATGTCCCGGAACATGCGCTTGTTCTGGGAAATCCGGCGCGCATTCGCGGGTATGTGTGCCGCTGCGGGGAGAAATTACAGGAGAACGGCGCATCAGAATATGTCTGTATAAAATGTCGCAAGCGGTATATCAGAGAAGACGGCAAACTTGTGAGCGAGGAGTAGAACCGATGGAATTTATTGATTTAAAAGCACAATACAGGTATCTGAAAGAAGAAATCAACGCCAATATACAGCATGTGCTTGACGGGGCGCAATTTATTCTTGGCGACTATGTGGAGGAGTTTGAAAAGAAGCTGGCGGATTTTGTCGGGGTAAAACATGCGATTTCCTGTTCGGACGGGACGGCGGCGTTACAGCTGATTTTTATGGCGAATGGAATCGGGAAAGGCGACGCTGTGTTCTGCCCGGATATGACCTTTATTGCATCCATTGAACCGGCATGTCTGCTGGGGGCCGTACCCGTATTTTGCGAGATAGAGCCAGAAACTTATAATATGAGCGCGGATAGTCTGGAAAGGCAGATTCAGAGGGTACAAAAAGAGGGAAAACGAACGCCAAAAGCGATTGTTGCGGTTGATTTTCTGGGAAATCCGGCTGACTATGACCGTTTAAAAGAGATTGCTGGCAGGTATCATCTTCTTCTGATTGAGGATGCCGCACAGTCGATGGGAGCATCTTATCAGGGAGTTAGATGCGGCGCGCTTGGGGATGTCGCAGCAACGTCGTTTTTTCCCTCGAAACCGCTTGGATGTTATGGAGACGGAGGGGCAGTCTTTACAAATGACGACAGCCTTGCCGGAATCATCCGCTCGCTGCGGGTACATGGAAAAGGCAAAAGCAAGTATGACAATATCCGGATTGGGATCAATTCGAGACTGGACAGCATACAGGCGGCAGTCCTGCTTCCAAAGCTTCGGGTATTAGAAGAAGAGATCCAGGCGCGCCAGCGGGTTGCGGGTGTGTATACAGATCATTTAAAAGAAAAGATCCGGGTGCCGGTTATCACGGAGAATGCCGTCTCATCCTATGCGCAGTATGTTCTGATGGCCAAATCGGCGGAACAGAGGAAGCTGTTACAGGATACGTTGTCGGAATGCGGGATACCGACCATACGGTATTATCCGACACCTTTGCATCAATTGCCTGTGTTTGAAAACATCGATACATATGGAGAATCTTACGATATTTCAGAAGCATATGCAGATTGTTCTTTTGGAATACCATTTTCACCTTATATCGGCAAAGATGAGCAGATGCAGGTGACGGATTGTTTGCTGCGGGTTTTGCCGTAACATAATATTTGCAGGAAAAAAAGAAAAAAGGGAGCCAGAGCCGTTGGCTATGCACAGCTCGGCCATTCCGGCAGAGCGGAAACGGAGAAAAAATGAAATATAAAGTATGTGAAGTTTGTGTAATGGATACCACAGATCCGGATATAAAATTTTATGGGAAACGCGGCTGCAGTAACTGCAGCAATGCGAAAAAGACATATTTGCGGGTAAAACAGGAAAGCAGAGATTTAAAGGGGCTGGTTGAAAAAATCCGGCGTGACGGAGCAAAGAAAAAGTACGACTGCATTATTGGCGTGTCGGGCGGTGTGGACAGCAGTTATGTTGCGTATGTTGTCAAAAAACTTCATCTAAGGCCTCTTGCGGTTCATCTGGATAACGGATGGGATTCAGAGCAGGCGGTTCTGAATGTGAAAAAGGTTTTGGACCGTCTGGGCATTGACCTTTACAACTATGTGATTGATTGGGAGGAATTTCGCGATATTCAGATGTCATTTTTGAAAGCGTCTACACCTGACAGTGAGATACCTACAGATCACGCGATTGTTGCGCTTTTGTATCAGATGGCATTGAAACATCATGTAAAGTATATTATCGACGGCTGGAATATTGAGACGGAATGTATCCTGCCGCAAAAATGGTCGTATGGACATGCCGACTGGAAGTATATTAAAAGCATTCAAAATCAGTTTGGAACAAAAAAGATTAAGACACTGCCTCATTACAACAGATTTCAAAAATTGTTTTACGAAAAAGCGGCCCATATAGAGCGTGTGCATATTTTAAATTATGTTCCGTATCACAAAGCCAGGGTAAAGGAGAAATTAAAGACAGAATTTGGATGGACTGATTATGGCGCAAAACATGACGAATCGTTTTATACCAAATTTTATCAGAATTATATTCTGCCGGATAAGTTTGGCGTTGACAAAAGAAAAATGCACTTGTCCAGCATGATCGTTTCCGGTCAGATTTCCAGGGAAGAAGCGCTTGCAGAACTTGCGAAACCTCTTTACACGCAGGAACAGGCCATTGCGGACCATCAATATTTCTATGAAAAAATGGGCATTTCTGAAAACGAATATAAAAAGATTATGAAAGCTAAGAAGCTGTCATATTGGGATTATCCTAATTATGAGAACGATTTTATCCATAAAGTGTTTGGACTGTAACCGGCGGGAGGCGTCTGTGATGGAGTTAAGTATGGAACAGCTTTTGGAGATTGAGAATGACAGGAAGCTTTTGGAGTTTCGCTTTGTCTATAAGGATACTCCGGTATGGCCGTTTGTCCGTTTTTGCACGCTGCAGTCTCTGCAGATGAATACGCTGCAAAAACCTGGCGGGAATCGAAACAACATATCTGTAGCCAGTGAATCTTTTTTTTCGAAACTTGGAAGCGGGATTGTGAAAAATCCTTTTTTATCCGTCAGAAAACCCGTAATGTTTCTGTATGGCTGCGGAGGGAATGTATCGGACGAAAACGGGAGGATTTACAATCGCATCTTTGATGATTTTGCAGGCCTGTATCGGGACAGCACCTATGTGTTGGATTGTACCGACCGTGATATCGCAAAGAAAAGCCGGCTCAAAAAACATTATACGTATCTGATGGATTGTGCCGCTGATTATATGGTTTTGTCCGGCGGTACGGATTCGAAAGATACCGCGATGGCCGGGCGTTTTCTCAAATATCTGAATCAGAGAATGCTTCCCTTTACTTTGACGCACAGTCAGATCGAAAATGTCAGGCAGCTGGTTCTTTTGTATTCCAAAAAGATAAAATATCAGGATATGTTCTATCGAAAGCTGTTTCAATGGGTACATCCCAAAATTGTGTTTTTAGAGGACGGATGTTACGGAGAGAGAAACGCATATCTGTGTAAAGTTTTAAGCGAACTGAAAATTCCGTCGGCGGAAATCCAGCACGGCTGGATTGGAGCGCAGCATATTGCTTACAATTATGGGAAAGAGGTTTTGGAAAGCAGGGAATATCGGACTTATATGCCCGATTACTATTGCGGTATGGCGGATTACTGGCTTGAGCAAATTAATGCGCCTGTCAAAAAAGTATGTTTTGGAAATCCGGCGTTCTGGACAAAATATAAACAATTTTATAAGAGATCAAAAGAGAGAGAAAAAGAGAGAAATAAGAAAACGATACTTTGGCTTGGGTTTGAGAACGATACACGGAATATGGAAGTGCTGCGGGATTTTCTGACAGTGACGCAGGGAGAGTTTCGGATTTTACTGAGAAATCATCCGCTCTTAAGAGAAAAATCCGATCCGCTCTATAAAAATTTGTTGAGGAATCACCCGAATCTTTTACTGGACAAATCGCAGACAGTCTATGAAGCTTTTACCGAATGCGATTATGTGGTATCCGAAGTCTCCACGGCAATCTATGAGGCGCTGGCATTCGGGAAACAGGTATTTGTCTATCAGAGTGCGCTTTCCAGACATTACGGAATGACGGAGGTTGCCGCGGGTTTTAAAGATGCAGAACAGCTGGCGGCCATATTGTCAGACCATAAAACCTGTGAAAAGAAGAATAAAACAATTCATAAAGAAACATTTTTTGCGATGCAGTGGAAGCGCAATTACAGTAATTTTTTAAAAGAGTGTACAGGCATAAATTTTAATTAAGGGAAGTCATTCAGGAGGGATTTGTCATGAAAAAAGGAGTTATTTCGGTATTAGCAAGTTTCACAGGGTTTGCGGCCGGTGCGGTTTGCGCAGGTATGGGATTTGAGAAACAGTTAAGTAAAAAGAGCGGAATGTCTGATAAACATCTTGCGCTTTTTCTGATGATGAATCAGTGGGTGAGAGTAAAACAGGAGGGAAAAAATTTAGCTTCCTATTTTGAGGAGAACGGGTATCGGAAAATTGCCGTTTACGGAATGAGCTATGCAGGCGAAACGCTGGTGGAGGAGTTAAAAGATACGGGAATCCAGGTGGCCTATGGGATAGATCAGAACGGCGCGTCATTCTATACAGATATAGATATCGTGACAATGGAAGATGAGCTTGCAGATGTGGATGCCATTGTTGTGACAGCGATTACCTATTTTGATCAGGTTGAGGAGCAGCTGGGAAAAAGGGTAAGCTGTCCTGTTTTATCGCTGGAGGAAATTCTCTACGAAGTATAAGTATTTTTGATTTGATAATCAAATGAAAAACAGGGAGACGCCGCAATGCCATCTATCAGTATTATTATGCCCGTTTACAATAATGAAACTTACTTTCCTATGGCGGTAGAAAGTATCCTGACACAGGATGAAACTGATTTTGAACTGATTATTGTTGACGACGGTTCCACCGACAGGACGCCGGAAATTGCCGATGAGACAGCAGGAAAGGACGGCCGTGTGCGCGTGATTCATCAGAAAAACCAGTGGATCTATGCCAGTTTCAACAACGGGATCAAAGCGGCGCGGGGAGAATACGTTTATATCGTTAATTCGGATGATAAATTAAGGGCCGGTTCGCTGACATTGATGATGCAGAAAATAAAGCAGTATCATCCGGATGTGATCTGGACAAAAGTACTGGCGCATATCTGCAACAGCGCACAGGAGATTACACAGTATGATATCGACCATATGGATGAACTGGTACAGAGAGAGTCCTATTATCCCGACATACAGGCGGTAAGGGAGGCATGGCCGTATTTTGTGTCGTCGGTACTTGCGCATAATCAGGCGAATCTCTACCGCAGGGAGCTGATGCTAAGACATCCGTTCCGCAATGATGTTTATGGGGCTGACGTGTTGTTTAATATTGCAGCTGCGCGCGACGTGCATTCGGCGGTTGTATTAAAGGAAGCGGTATACGACCACTTTATCTATCATCAGGAAGGAATGAACGCGTCCGTCGGAAAATATTACCCCTACGAACATCAGATGTTCCATGAAATCTTTTTAGAGTATGAAACACTGTTTGAGGAGTGGAACATTCCCAGAGAGCGTTATTGGAATATGATTGCAGAGCGTCGGCTGATGCAGTTTGCCGGGGAACTGCGCGCGCTTGGGCTGGAAACATGTCCGCTTTCCACAGAGGAAAAATTAAAACAGATGTATCTTGTCTGTGCGGATGAGCTGATCTGCCGCCTGGCTTTTTCACTGAACAGGACGGAGGAGATGGAAAGCCGCATTCTATCTGCAACGCGCGGGCTTTTGACAAAAGAGCAATTGCCGGAGGACAGTGAAATGTATTTTCTGGTCGGTCTGTTAAACAGTCTGTTATGTTATGAAAAGGATGAAGAAGACTACCGCCGTATCAGAGCGGCGTTACATCATAAGTTCAACCCGGCACAGATCGGGAAGTCATTTTATGAGAAACTGACGAAACCGGATATCAGAACAACAGGAAAGGTGATGACGGAAAGTGTTTAAAGGAAAAACGTTATTGATCACAGGCGGGACTGGCTCTTTTGGAAATGCGGTGCTAAGACGCTTTTTACATACTGATCTCAAAGAAATTCGTATTTTTTCCAGAGATGAAAAAAAGCAGGACGATATGCGCCATGCATATCAGCAGTCGATGCCGGAGGATTCGGAGAAAATAAAATTTCATATCGGCGACGTGAGGGATCTCCAGAGTATCAGGAACGCTCTGTACGGGGTGGATTATATTTTTCATGCGGCGGCGTTAAAGCAGGTTCCGTCCTGCGAGTTTTTTCCGATGGAAGCCGTAAACACAAATGTAATTGGCACCGAGCATTTGCTGACCGCGGCGATTGAACAAAAGGTCAGAAAAGTCATCTGCCTTTCTACTGACAAAGCGGCATATCCGGTCAACGCGATGGGGACGTCAAAGGCGATGATGGAAAAAATTTTCATTGCAAAATCGAGGACGACAGATCCAAAGCAGACATTGATCTGTGGGACGCGATACGGAAATGTTCTCTGTTCCAGAGGATCGGTAGTGCCGCTTTTTATCAGCCAGATTATGGAGGGCAGGGAACTGACGGTAACGGAGCCGAAGATGACAAGATTTTTAATGAGTCTTGACGAGGCGGTTGAACTTGTCGTCTATGCATTCGAACATGCGGCTGCCGGCGATATTATGGTCCAGAAAGCGCCGGCCTGTACGATTGAAGTGCTGGCGAAAGCTGTATGCGAAATTTTTGAGGTGGAGCCGGCCATCCATACGATTGGGATACGGCACGGGGAGAAAATGCATGAAACGCTTCTGACAAATGAGGAATGTGCAAGGGCGCTTGACTGTGGGAATTATTTTTGCGTACCGGCGGACAACAGGAATCTGAACTATGACAATTATTTTACAAACGGAAATTTGGACAGAGTCAGGCTGACTGAATTTACTTCGGCAAATACGCGTCAGCTAGGCGTGGAGCAGGTAAAGGAAAAACTTCTGCAGCTGCCTTATGTACAGGAACAGCTCGGGGAATGGAGAAAAAAGAAGTGAGGATTCTGATCACCGGATCGAATGGATTTATTGCAAAAAATGTGATGATAAGGCTTAAGCAGAACAAAGCGCATGAACTTATGCCTGCAGACCGCAATACAGACGAAAAAGAGCTGAAACGCTTTGCGCGCTCCTGCGATGCCGTTTTACATCTGGCGGGCGTGAACAGGCCGGAACACGAACAGGAATTTTGGGACGGAAATGTCGGATTTACGTTAAAACTGCTGGATTTTCTGAAAGAAAATCAAAAACAGGTACGCATTGTGTTTGCTTCATCCATTCAGGCAAAGCTGGATAATCCATACGGGAGAAGTAAGCTGGCCGCGGAGCAGGAGCTGATCCGGTTTGCCGGGCAAAACAATTCAAAACTCACCATTTTTCGTCTGCCCAATGTATTTGGGAAATGGTGCAGACCGAATTATAACAGCGTTGTCGCGACGTTTTGTTATTCTGTTGCACGGGGGATTCCGATTCGGGTCCATGACGAAAATGCAGCGGTGGATCTTGTCTACATTGACGACGTAGCGGAGGAGATGATCCGCTCGCTGGAAGAGGAGAGGACGGACGTTTACCGCGAGGCAGGGCCTGTCTATCCGGTCCGCGTGGGAGAACTTGCCAGTCTGATCCGCTCGTTTCACCGGCAGCGTGAGAGCCTGCTGCTGCCGCAGACAGGCGATGCATTTGTAAAAAAGCTCTACAGTACCTGGTTAAGTTATCTGGAGACAGACAACCTGAAATATCCTCTTGTGACGCACAGGGATGAGAGAGGGTCTTTTACCGAGTTTCTTCGGACGGATGCGGCAGGCCAGGTGTCGGTCAATGTCATAAAACCGGGCATTGTCAAAGGAAACCACTGGCATCACACAAAGGTCGAAAAATTTTTGGTTGTGCGGGGGACGGCATGCATCCGGTTTCGTCATATGCAAACAGGTGAGACGGCATCTTATGTTGTCTCGGGCGACCGGCTGGAAGCAGTCGATATCCCGGCCGGTTATACGCACAGTATAGAAAATATCGGCGACGGCGATCTTGTCACCGTAATGTGGGCAAACGAAACGTTTGATCCCGAAAAACCGGATACTTATTATGAGGAAGTGTAAGAATTGAAAAAGATAAAACTGATGACTGTAATTGGGACAAGGCCGGAGATTATCCGTCTGTCAGAGGTAATCAAAAAGTGCGACCTCTATTTTGATCAGATCCTTGTGCATACCGGTCAGAACTATGATTATTCGTTAAATGATATATTTTTTGAGGATTTAAATCTGCGCCGGCCGGATTTTTATCTGAATGCGGCGGGGGAAAATCCGGGCGAGACGATCGGCAGTGTGATCAGCAAAAGTTATGGGCTGATGCTGGAACAAAAGCCGGATGCGCTGCTTATTTTAGGAGATACCAATTCCGCGCTGTCCGCGATTTCGGCGAAACGGTTAAAGATACCGATTTTTCATATGGAGGCGGGAAACCGATGCTTTGACGAAAATCTGCCGGAGGAGACAAACCGTAAGATCGTAGACCATATCTCCGATGTAAATCTTTGCTATTCGGAACATGCGAGAAGATATCTGAATGCGGAGGGGACGGCAAAGGAGAGAACTTATGTCACCGGTTCGCCAATGACCGAAGTTCTCACGCGCCATATGGATCAAATTTTACAGAGTAAAGCGCTCGATGCACTCTCGCTTAAGCCGAAAGAATATATTCTTCTTTCGGCTCACCGGGAGGAAAATATTGATATCGAGCCAAATTTCTATGAATTGATGGATGCGATTAACGGTATGGCGGAGACATACCGGGTTCCGGTGGTCTATAGTATGCATCCGAGAAGCAGAAAGTGGGTAAGCCGGAGAAAGTTTGCGTTCCATCCGCTGGTACGGCAGATGGAGCCGTTTTCTTTTACCGATTATAATCATCTGCAGCTGCATGCAAAATGCGTTGTCTCGGACAGCGGTACGCTGCCGGAGGAGAGCGCATTCTTTTCAGCAAGAGATCTCGCGTTTCCGGCTGTGTGTATCAGGACTTCGACTGAGCGGCCGGAAGCGCTGGAAAAGGGAAATTTTATTTTGGCGGGGATTGGCAGCGAAAGCGTAAGGCAGGCCGTTTCGATGGCGATCTCGATGGACGGACAGAATGAGAGGGGTTCGTGCGTGCCGGATTATCAGGAACAGAACGTCAGTCAGAAAGTGGTAAAGATAATCCAAAGTTATGTCTCCGTGGTAAACCGGATGGTGTGGAGAAAGCAGCAGAACAGTCAGGGGAAATGCGATGTGTAATGTAGTGATCTGGGGGGCGGGCCTGTATGCCGGCGTTGTGCTCGAAGCGGTCCGGACAGATAAGTGCCGTATCGTCGGTGTTGCAGATTCCAACCCGAAACTGCGCGGCACTTTATATAATGACAGGATACCGATCAGCCTGCCAAAGGAGCTGCTGGACGATACGATTGACTATGTTTTGATCTCGGTGATGCAGTGCGGCAGTATCTTATCGCAGTGCAGACAGCTTGGAATCAGCGAGGAGAAGATCATTCCTTACTGGGAATCAGATAAAGTATATGAGTTTTTGGACGCAAATGTAAAAAAGATTTTTCGTCTGGAAAAAGAGGTGGCGCGCTTACAGAGCCATCTGAATAATCTTCCTTATGAATTGGGGCTGAAACAGACGCCGCTGATGCGCTCTGCAAAAGAATTGCTGGAACTGGTCTTATCCGAAAAAAAATCATTATGTCGATTTGGCGACGGTGAGCTGGAGATTATGCAAAAGCGGGAGAGGGCATGGTTTCAAAATGTGGATGAGGAGCTTAGCAGGCGGCTCAGGGAAGTGTTTGAATCCAATGAGGAACAGGTTATCATCGCGCTTGCCGACGATTTTGGAAATTTGGATGCCTATACGAAAGAGTGTCAGGATGCGATACGCGAATATCTTGATCATGGGATACGGGAAAAGCTTGAGGAATTGTTTGATCCAAACCGTGTCTATTATGACGCTTATGTGACAAGGCCGTATTATATGTATCGGGACAAGCGTCATGCGGCGCGTATTTTTGAATTGTTCCGGCGCATTTTCCGGAATCGCAATCTCTTTCTGGTGGAAGGAGAGCAATCCTGCATAGGGGCAAGAAACGACCTGTTTTTTGGCGCGGGCCGTATACAGCGTTTGATCGCCCCTGCGAGAAATGCGTATTCGGTGTATCAGGAAATTTTATCCTGCGTCAGACAGGCTGTTTCCCCCGATGATCTTGTGCTGATCAGTCTTGGCCCGACAGCGACTGTGCTGGCGTATGACCTTGCCATGGCAGGAATCCAGGCGCTTGATATCGGTCAGCTGGACAATGAATATGAGTGGTATCTGCGCGGTGCAGCGGGACGCGTTGAGATCCCCGGGAAATGCGTAGCTGAACTCGGGAAGTATCACAGGGTGCAGGAAGTAGAGGATGAAATCTATCAAAACCAGATTGTTGCGAGAATCGGATTGGAGACAGAATGAAAACGGTAAGCGTGATCGTGCCGGTCTATCACGGAAAAAAATATATCAAATCAATGATCCGGCAGGTGGAAGCGTGTCAGCTTTGCGCTGTGGGTCAGGCAAAAATCGAGCTGCTGTTTGTAAACGATGCGCCCGACGAGACGCTTGGGATTTATGGCTCGGATGCGATTGAAATTGTTGTGTTGGAGACAACCGAAAACCGGGGGATACACGGCGCGAGAGCGGAGGGTGTGAAACGCTGCAGCGGGGAATACATTCTGCTACTTGATCAGGACGATCACATTCTGCCGGAATACATAAAAAGCCAGCTTGCTGCGATTCGGGGACATGACGCGGCTGTCTGCATGGCGCTGCATGAGGGAAAAGCGCTCTATAACCGGACGCTTCCGTTTGAAGCCGCGGCAAGCAGGGAGCATATGCTGCGCAGGGGAAATGCGATCATTTCTCCGGGACAGGTTCTGATGCGAAAGGCCGCCGTTGCGGCGCTCTGGAGAGAAACAGGACTTCAGCAAAACGGCGCGGACGACTGGCTGCTGTGGCTTTGCATGATGCAGGAGGGGAGATCGTTTGCTTTAAATAGACAGATTCTGTTTGAACATGTGGTGGAGCGCGACAATACATCCATGCGGCAGCTTCAAATGCAGCGCTCCGAGTGGGAAGTTTTTCGGATTATTCAAAACAGCGGTCTGTTTTCAGACGAAGATACCGCGGCTTTAGAGCAGACGATTCAGAATCTGATGGAGATGCGTATCGAACTGCTTGGAAAATTCCAGCGTATCAGCGCCGTCTATGACGCATGGGTTTCGCTGAAGAATCGGGGCATTCATCTGTCATGCTATCTCAGGGAAAGGGGCTGTCAGCGGGTTGCTGTCTATGGTATGACGAAATTGGGAATGCGTCTTTTTGAGGAACTAAAGCGGGACGGAATGGAAGTCTCCTGTTTTATTGACAGAAACGCACCGTATTTGGACGGTCCTGTCCGGGTATGTGAGCCAATGGAGTCGCTGCCCGCAGTGGATGCGGTTGTGATCAGCCTGGTGCAGCAGGAGGATAAAATACGAAAACTGCTGCGGACAAAATTATCGGTTCCTGTGTGGACGATTTCGGAACTTGTGGGAAATGCAGCGCAAATCGGAGGGGCGAAATGAAACTTCTTTTGTTTGGCACAGGGGATTACTATCAGAGATATAAGAAATGGTTTGACAGGGAGGATATTCTTGCTCTTCTTGACAATTCGAAAGAGAAGCAGGGGATGATGCTGGACGGGATACCGGTTTTGCCGCCGGAGGAGGGCGTAAAACTGTTCTATGACGCAGTTGTGATACTCAGCTTTTATGTAAAGCAGATGAAAGCGCAGCTGCAGGCGCTCTCTGTGCCGGAACATTGTATTTTTCATTTTTATGATCTGCATGATCTCCGTTTCCGAAAGAAAACGGAGTATCCCGTTAAAACTTACGGCGATTTAACAAAAGCAGGACAGGCGCTGCTTCTCTCTCATGATCTGACGCTTGGGGGACCGGCCATCGCGCTGTTTCACGCAGCAGAGATTTTAATCAAAAACGGGTATTCGGTCGTTTTTGCGTCGATGCTGGACGGGCCGTTGAGAGAGATTTTGCAGGAGCATCATATACCGGTTGTAATTGATGTGAATCTGCAGTGGAAAACAATGAACGAGGTCTCGTGGATCAGAAATTTTCAAGTGATCTTTTGCAACACGATCAGTTATTTTGTATTTCTGACCGACAGGGACCTGAAGATTCCGGTTGTCTGGTGGCTTCACGATTCCTCTTTCTTTTATGACGGCATACGGAAAGATGTGCTTCGCTCAATTAACCGGACAAATTTAACGGCTGTCTCCGTGGGGCCGGTCCCGGCAGGAGCGATCAGAAAGCTGATTCCGGATTTTCCGGTGCAAAACCTGATTTACGGTGTGGCCGATCATCCGGTGTGCCGTCCGGACCGTAAAAGCGACTGTGTTGTATTTGTAACAATCGGATATATCGAGGCGAGGAAAGGACAGGATATCCTGGTCGATGCGGTGGAACAGCTTTTGCCCCGGGTGCGCGAAAAAGCCGTGTTTTATCTGGTCGGCCAGGATACGTCCATGCTTGCCGAAAAGCTGCGGCGTAAGATCGGAAAATTACCGCAGATTCAGATGACAGGTACAGTCGGGCGTGATGAGGTAGACCGTCTCCTTGATCTGGCGGATGTTCTTGTCTGTCCGTCAAGAGAGGATCCGATGCCGACAGTGGCGGCAGAAGCGATGATGCACGGCGTGCCCTGCCTGATCTCGAATGCAGCCGGCACTGCGGATTATATAGAACACGGCGTAAACGGTTTTGTGTTTCAAAGCGGCGACAGGAAAGCCCTTGCAGCATTGCTTCAACATTGTATCGAACATCGAGACGCTTTGTCCGAAGTCGGCGCCCGGGCGAGAAAGCTGTACGAGAGCGTCTTTTCTATGGATGTATTTGAGAGGGAGCTTGAAAACATAATGAGATTCTGAAAAGCTGCGATATGCAGGGGGTGTGTTATGTCTGATTTAGGGAAGATGCTTTGCGCATATAAAAATTGTAAAATAGCTTTGTATGGCCTGGGAATTGAGACACAGAAAGCGTTGGCGCAGCTGGAATCTGAGTTTGAGGTAATCGGGCTGTTGGACGGATATCAGACAAGCGGAGAACTTTATGGAAAACCTGTCATTTCGCTTTCACACGCGCTGGATTGCGGGGTAAAGCTGATTCTTGTGGTGGCGCGTCCGGGATCCTGTAAGGTAATCGCAAAAAAGATCGGCAGTCTGTGCAGAGAAAATAATGTCGACCTTTTGGATGTCAGGGGAAAGAATCTCTGTGAGAAGAAAAAGGCGGTATGTCAATTCAGCAAGACCGACGGATATACCCTCGAAGAGCTTTTGCTGGCAGCCGGCGAGGCGGAAGCGGTAAGCGTTGATTTGTTTGACACGCTTATTATGCGGCGCGTCCTGTTTTCGTCGGATGTGATTGAATTAATGCAGGAGAGGCTTCGGGAGAAAAATATTAATATAAAAGATTTTTGCAAACGTCGTATTGCAAGTGAAAAAAAGCTGTCGAAGACATATGCGCCCACGCTGACGGAGATTTACCGCGATATGATTGGCGAGGAGACAGAGATCGCTGTGAGTCCGGGCGATCTTGCCAGGATGGAGTGGGGGATTGACCTTTCGCTTTGCGTGCCGCGAAAAAAACTTTGTGAAATTCTGGAAAAACTAAAAGAGGAAGGAAAAGAGATTTATATTGTCTCCGATACCTATTATACGAAAAAGCAGCTGGAAATATTGCTTGCAGACTGCGGTATCTCTTTTTACACAGACATTTTTGCTTCCTGCGAGTATGGGACAGGGAAAACGCAGGAGCTTTTTTTGCGGCTGAAAGACAGGATTGGAAAGAGGCCGTGCGTACATATTGGGGATGATGCGATTGCTGACGCAGAGAGCGCGAAACGTCACGGGATTATGCCGTTTCGTATCTTTTGCGGGCTGGAACTGTTTGAGGAGGCGGGATATCTGGGCCTTTGGGAACAGGATGACAGTCTTTCAAACAGGATACGGCTGGGAATGTTTGTCGCCAATCTGTTTAACAATCCGTTTTTGTTTGAAACGGAGGAAAAAAAGATTTGTGTGGAGCATGCCCGCGATATCGGCTATTTGTTTCTGGCGCCGGTCATCAGCGATTTTGTACTGTGGCTCGATTGGCAGATCAGGAAGTTTTCCATTCGCACGGTCTGGTTTTGCGCCAGGGACGGATATCTGATAAAGCAGCTTTATGATGTATTAAACGGGGGCGCCGCGTCCGACTATTTTCTGACGTCGAGATCGGCAGCGGTTCGCGCAGGCATAGAGAACGAACAGGATATCCTGTATGTCGGGGGAATGAAATTCAGCGGGACGCTGCGCGAACAGCTGAGAGAACGGTTCGGGCTCTGTGTGAGCGAAGCGGATGAGAGGCAGAACCTTTTGGAGTATAAAGATGAGATTTTAGAGAATGCCAGGCTGCACAGAAAAAATTACCTGGCATATATTCAGAAACGAAAGATTTCAGACGGGCCGATCGCTTTTTTTGATTTTGTTGCAAAGGGAACGACCCAGATGTATCTGAGCCGTTTTGTGAAGCAGCCGTTCAAAGGGTTTTATTTTTTGCGGCTTGAGGAAGAAAATATGAAAGGCCTGGGACTTGACATTGTGCCGTTTTATTCGGAAGATGAGCGTGACAAAAGCGCAATTTTTGACGATTATTATATTCTTGAGACAATGCTGACTTCGCCAAAGCCGTCCGTTTTTGGATTTGACGGGGCAGGAGAGCCATGTTACGCCAGGGAGACAAGGAGTGATGCGGATATCGCATGTTTTCTGAGCGCCGGGGCCGGAATTTTGGATTATTTCAAAGAGTATCTGAACATCTGTCCGGCAGGAGTGATGCGAACGGATAAGAAACTGGATGAAGCGATGCTGTCGCTGATCCACAAAATTACGATATCCGATTCGGATTTTTTAAATTTAAAGGTAGAGGATCCGTTTTTTAACCGTATGACGGATATCACAGATTTGATTTAGGAGAATAATATGGAATTTGAACTTACAGCATCCATGATGTGCGCCGACTATGGTTCGTTGGAGAAAGAGGTAAGAAGTCTGGAGGAGGGCGGCATTGATTCTTTCCATATTGATATTATGGACGGACGTTATGTGCCAAATTTTGCAATGTCATTAAATGATATGCGCTACATAGCGGGGGCAACGGCAACGCCGATCGACGTTCATCTGATGATTGAGCATCCGAACAACCATATCGGCTTATTTCTGGCGCATTTAAGGCCGGGAGATACTGTCTACATTCACCCGGAAGCGGAATATCATCCGTCTACGACGCTGCAGTCGATTATAAATGCCGGGATGATACCTGGGATAGCCATTAATCCGGGTACATCTGTGGAGACAATTATGGAAATGATGCGGATTGTAAAAAAGGTACTTGTAATGTCTGTGAATCCGGGAAATGCCGGACAGATGTATCTTCCGTATGTCGGGAAAAAAATTACAAAACTGCTCTCCATGAAAGAGGATATGGATTTTGAAATTTATTGGGACGGGGCGTGCAGCGCGGATAAGATTTTAGAGTATGCGCCGAAAGGCGTCCGGGGATTTGTGCTTGGAACGACGCTTTTGTTCGGAAAGGACAGGCCGTATGGGGAGACTCTTCAAAATATCAGGGAATTAAAATTTTAAACAGAAAATCAGAAGACAGGCATTTCGTTTCAAATTACGGAATGCCTTTTTTTTGTTCGAAATCTTACGCCGGGAGGCATGAATTCCAGAATACACTTGTTTTTATGAGCCCGGTGAAGTATAATTCTATCAATAGATCAATTCCCGCAGCAGGGCGGATTGAAAAGAACTGCAGGGATTACAGGAGGAAACGGTTATGTACCATTGCCATATTCATTTTTATTTGCCTGGCCGCCAGTGCAAAGAATTTGAGGCGGTCAGGGAAATGGCCCCGCTTGCACATTTTACACATTCCTTTCAGACAAGCGAGAGACCGGAGGATGCATATACGGAAGAGGCGGATGTCATTATTGCTAATCTGAAAGATGCTGATGCGCGGTTATTTGTTCGCGAACTTGTGTCGGCAAAGAGAGAGGATGCGCAGCTGATTCTGCTTGCGGAGAAAAGTCAGGTCGATCTCGTACCGGATCATTTCTCAAAGATACATGATATCTGGATCTGTCCGATGACAGAGGACGAATTTAAGTTTCGTCTGATCCGGTGGCGGCAGAATTATAAAATGGAAAAGGATTTTTGGCAGACCAGTCATTTTTTCGAGACGACGATCAATCATGTCCCGAATCTTGTCTGGTATAAAGATAAAAACGGAATCCATACAAAAGTCAACGACAGTTTCTGTAAGACTGTCAATAAGACAAAGGAACAGGTCGAGGGACGCGGCCACGCTTACATCTGGGACGTTGAACATGATGATCCCGCATGTATCGAGTCCGAGCGCGAGGTGATGGAGAGTGAAAAGACCTGTGTATCGGAGGAGATCATTCAGACCGGAATGGGAGAGCGGACGCTGATGACGTATAAATCGCCGTTGTATGATCTGGACGGCTCTGTGATGGGGACCGTGGGCGTTGCGATCGATGTGACGCAGGAACGGGAGTATGAACAGGAGATTATTCAGAAAAACAGGACGCTGGAAAAAATATTTACGACAATTGACTGCGGCGTAATGCGCCATACAGTGGACGGCTCCGTTGTACTTAGCGCGAACAGGGCCGCGCTCAATATTCTGGGATATGATTCGCTGGAAGAGCTGATGGCCGACGGATTTGATATGATTGCCAGGACGGTTGTGCCGGAGGATCGGGAGCATCTCCGCGCATGTATTCTGGGGTTGGAGGAAGTCGGCGACAGTGTCAGCGTGGAATACCGGATTCGTCAAAAAGACGGAGAGATACGTCATGTGATGGGCAATGTCAAACTGTTAAAAGAGGAAAGCCAGCTGTTTTACCAGCGTTTTCTGTTAGACTGTACCGCGCAGAAGCTGCAGGAAAAAGAAAACGAGAGACGTCAGATGCGCATGATACAGGCACTCAGCATTGATTATAATATCGCGTGTTTTCTTGACCTTGACACGGGGTGGAGTGTTCCGCTGCGCAGCGATGAACAGAACGGCCATATGTTCGCGGCCGCTTCCGACGGGAATATTTCCTTTAAAGACAGCATGGAGCGTTATATCGAGGAATTTGTTTACGAGGAGGACGGCGAGATGCTGCGTCAGTCGTTGTCCGCAGAATTTCTGAAAAAAGAGCTTGGACAGAAAAATCCGTTTTATGTAAATTATCGCGTCGTTTTGAATGGAGAAATAAGATATTTTCAGATGAAAGCTGTCCGGACGGACAACTGGGGAGAACAGTACGGCGTTGTCATCGGGCTGCGCAGTGTGGACGCCGAGACGCGAAACGAAATGGAAAAGAAAAGTCTTCTGGAGAGCGCGCTGATGCAGGCAAACCGGGCAAGCAAGGCAAAGAGCATTTTTCTCTCAAACATGTCGCATGATATCCGTACGCCGATGAATGCGATCGTCGGCTTTACTGCGCTTGCAATTACACATATCGAGGATAAGGAGCAGGTGGAGGAGTATCTGAAAAAGATTATGACATCGGGAAATCATCTGCTGAGCCTGATTAACGATGTATTGGATATGAGCCGGATTGAGAGCGGCAGGATGCATCTGGATGAAAAGCCATGCCGTCTGCCTGATATTCTGCATGGCCTGCGCAATATTCTGCAGGCTGATATCCATGCAAAAAATCTGGATCTGTATATTGATGCAGTAGATATTTTGGATGAGGAAATTTGTTGCGATAAGCTGCGCTTAAATCAGGTACTGTTAAATCTTTTGAGCAATGCTGTAAAATATACGGGAGCCGGCGGCATTATCAGCATGCGTATTACCGAACGCGCGGGCGCGCCGGGCGGATTTGCCAATTATGAATTTGTAATCAAGGATACAGGTATCGGTATGAGCGAGGATTTTGTAGCGCATATCTTCGAACCGTTTGAGCGTGAGAAGACCAGCACCATCAGCGGGATACAGGGCACAGGCCTTGGTATGGCGATTACAAAAAATATCGTGGATATGATGAACGGTACGATTGAGGTAAAAAGCGAGCAGGGAACCGGGACAGAGGTAACGGTAAGCTTTATGTTCCGTCTGCACTCCGGAACAAAGGAGCCTCAGATCATTCCGGAGTTAAAGAACTGCAGAGCGCTTGTAGTGGACGATGATTTTAATACATGCGACAGTGTTACTTATATGCTGGGCCAGATCGGGATGCGCGCGGAGTGGACGCTTTCCGGAAAGGAGGCGCTGCTGCGCACACATCAGGCAGTGACAAGAGGAGATGTCTATACGGTATATGTGGTCGACTGGATGCTGCCGGATATGAACGGCGTTGAAGTCACACGCCGGATACGAAAGGAAATGGGCGAGGAAGTGCCGATTATCATTTTAAGCGCCTATGACTGGCTTGAGATCGAGGAGGAGGCAAAAGAAGCGGGCGTCACAGCATTTTGCAGTAAGCCGCTGTTTTTGTCAGAGCTGCGCAGCTGTCTGCACTCTATTGTGGATGAACAGGGTATGGAACCAAAAGTGGAAAATGAGACAGAGAAGCGCCGTACCGGACGCATCCTGCTTGCAGAGGACAATGAGCTGAATCAGGAGATTGCAAAAGCCATTTTGGAGGACGCGGGATTTTCCCTGGAGATTGCCGGAAACGGGCGGATCGCGGTCGATATGTTAAGAAAGGCCAAACCGGATTACTATCAGCTGGTACTGATGGATGTAATGATGCCGGTGATGAACGGATATGAGGCTACCAGGGAAATTCGCAGCCTTAAAAATACAAAAACTGCTTCGATTCCGATTCTTGCGATGACTGCGAATGCATTTGAAGAAGATAAACAGGAAGCGCTTCGATGCGGCATGAACGGCCATCTGTCAAAGCCGATTGACGTGGATGTATTGTTTGATACATTGGATAAAATATTGGCGTAAGCATATATTTAACAGTAGATTGGCAAAGGTTATCGGTTTTGATATGGAAGATGGGAAAAAGAAAAGAAAAAGCAGCAAAAAAGCATTATTAATTTGTATATTGCTTGTTTTTTTAGTGTTAGGCGGATGTGTATTTTATATTGCGTCGAGTATTTCGGAGGAAATGTCACAGTCTGCTATTGGGAATTTAAGCGAGAGTCTGGAGCTGATAAAGGGGACGGTGGAGGTTCTGTTTCGGAGAGAGGCGCAGTATCAGAAAATGATGGCGCAGGAACTTGCGATTGCAGATAATCCCGAAGAATTGATTTATGCCTATGATATGAACGGAACAGCGGTTAAAATTTCGCTCGTCTATAC
Source organism: uncultured Roseburia sp. (assembly GCA_947088675.1). Lineage (GTDB taxonomy): Bacteria > Bacillota > Clostridia > Lachnospirales > Lachnospiraceae > Roseburia. The sequence continues at coordinate 34,413 of CAMUHN010000003.1, read as the reverse complement.
GGGACAGACAAAAGGCGTATCTAATATAGAAGGAACATTTGACCCGAATGAACTGGATTTCTCCGGGCAGAATACAGTAGATGGTCTGCCGATTTCTACAGCTTATTTAAACGGGATGGGAACATGGGCTTATACGATGGTCTGTCCTGTCAGAAAGGATGGCAGAGAGATTGCGCTGCTCTATGTAGAGTATATTTATGATTCTTTTGAAGAGGTGCTGCCGGAAAAGCTCTATGGCGGGAGCGCTACGCTCTATATTATGGATACGCAGAGCAAAAGGTTTCTGGTAAGTCCCAAACTGAGCGGTTACAGGACGGCAGGAAATCTGAATCTGGAGGATTTTTATCGTGCAAATCAAATTTTGGAGTCGGAAATCAAAAAGGAGATTGACGAAAGTATAACAACTGGCCGCAATGTAATGTTTTATCATGATGTTCGGAAGACAGAATCACTGATATATATGTGGGCAGTCAACGATGCGTCGGCTTACCTGATCGGATATGTGCCGGTGGAAGCAATCCAGCGGGAGGGAAAAGCAGTCAACCAGAATATTCTGGGTGTGGTTCTTGTGATGTTTGCCGCATTTTTTCTGTGTTGTATTGTCTATCTGTTCTATGAACGACAGCAGAACAGACAGCGCAGAGAGCGGGAAGCGGAACGTGAGACGCACAATAAACAACTTGCGGAGGCGCTGGCGGCTGCGCAGGCTGCAAGCTGTTCAAAAACAATGTTTTTGTCCAATATGTCGCATGATATCCGTACGCCGATGAATGCGATTATAGGATTTACCGCGCTGCTGGCAAAAGATCCGGAAAATGCGGCAAAGGTAAAAGAATACACAAAAAAGATCATGGCTTCCGGACAGCATCTGCTGGGCCTGATCAATGATATTCTCGATGTGTCTAAGATTGAGAGCGGAAAAGCGGTGCTTACTGTTGGAGAGTTTCAGCTGAGCAGTATGATCTCTTCCGTTGATGCAATCATACGGCCCGCGGCAAGGGAAAAGGGACAGACGTTTGAAGTGACTGTGACCGGCGTCAGACATGAATCCCTGGTGGGGGATGAGACGAGATTAAATCAGATTCTGATCAATCTGCTTTCAAATGCCGTAAAGTATACGCAGCCCGGCGGGCATATCTGGTTTCGCATTATCGGTTTAAAACAGCGATCTGCCCAGTATGAGCATATAAGGATTGAGGTGGAGGACGACGGGTATGGAATGACGCCGGAGTATCTGAAAGTTATTTTTGATGCGTTTACCAGAGCAGAAAACAGCACTACCAATAAAGTCCAGGGTACCGGGCTTGGCATGGCGATTACGAAAAATATTGTAGAGATGATGGGTGGAACAATTGACGTTACTAGTGCGGTTGGCAGAGGCAGCAAATTTACGGTAGAGCTGGAATTGCGGATTTCGGAGCAGGAGTCAGATGCCGGGTTCTGGGAAAACTGCGGAATCTCCGATCTTCTGCTGGTGAGTCAAAATGAGGAAACCGTAAAAGATATCAGATCGCTGATGGCATTTACCCAAATAAATGTTCACGTACGAAAAGACGCCGCGGGTGCAGTTTCCGCCTTATGTGCGTCACAGGAGGAAAGATGTCCATATCAGCTGGTTCTCTTTGAACAGACGGCAGGGGAAGAGGATCTTGTCGATTCAATCCGGCTGCTGCGCAAAGCAATGGAAACGTTTATACCAGTTGTCATGCTCTGTGAGTGCGGCAGAGATGAAATGCAGGAAGAGATACTTCGGGCGGATGTGAATGGAATTTTGACAAAGCCATTTTTTGTTTCTGCTTTAAAGGAAAAGATTCAGGAACTTTGTGCAATGAAACAGGAAGACGAAAATGGCGAGCAAAATGACGGTGCATATCATGCGACGCTGGGCGGGTGTCATTTTCTGGTGGCCGAAGACAATGAGATCAATTCCGAGATATTGCGTGAGGTATTAAGTATAGACGGCGCAACATGTGAGATAGCAGAAAACGGGCAGCTGGCGGCAGAATGTTTTCAGAATGCGCCACCGGGCAGCTATGATGCGATTCTGATGGATGTTCAGATGCCGGTGATGAACGGTTATGATGCGACGAAACAGATTCGTGCGATGGAGCGCGAAGATGCGAAAACAATTCCGATTATTGCAATGACTGCAAACGCTTTTACCGAGGATGTGAGGGACGCGTTGAATGCCGGGATGGATGCACATCTTGCAAAACCGATTGATCTGGAATTGTTGAGAGCCACATTAAATAAATTTATAGAAAAGCGGGGATAGATGTGTGAAAAGGAATAAAAATCTGTGCCTGTGCATGGCGGCCGCGCTGTTATTGGGACTCGCGGCCTGTGGGCGGAACGATTCTTCCGATGTGAATCTGGTGAGTGATCAGAGCGACGAGACAAAGTCGATCGTTTTGTTTGCTCCGATCGGAAAATCAGATCCGGATGCGGAGAATATCTCGATTGCTGCACAGGAACTGACTGTCCGGATGGCCGAGGAAAAACTCGGCCTGATTGTCGAATATAATACTTATACAGCGGATGATTATAAAGACAAAACATATGACGATGTTACCGTAGATCGGATCAATAACCAAATGGATGATTTTTACCTGTTAAACCCTGATACAATTCAGTTGCTGGGATCAGAGGGAAAACTGGCGGATCTGTCCGGATTAAATTGTGCAAAAAATTTAAGAGAAGTTGTAAAAACGGCAAACACGGTAAACGGAAAGCTGGTTGCGATTCCGCAGGAAGTGGTCGCATATGGATTGTTTGTAAATAAAGATATGTTTGACCGATACCAGCTCAGACTGCCGGAGACGCCGGAAGATTTTCTGGAGTGCTGCAGAGTGTTTCAGGAAAACGGGATAGACACGCCGGTCGGTGCAAACCGCTGGTGGCTGGAAAATTTTGTCCTTGCGCAGGCCTATGCGGATTTGTACAACGGCAGCGATACCGATGCGAAGATTGCGGCGTTGAACAGCGGGGAGGAAAAATACAGCGACTATATGCGTCCCGGATTTGTATTTTTAAAACAGATGATGGATCTCGGGTATATTGATGCACAAGCTGCGCTTACCTATGAGGCGATCGAAGGGGAGGGGGCGGATTTTCTGGCGCAGAAGACGCCGATTGTAATGGCTTACTGGGCCGCCGCAAATGCCGATACGGCATATGGCAAACCGGATTTTCAGATGCAGGTTATCGGATTTCCGAGTGCCCGCGGTCAGATGCCGGTCGTGTCATTGTCCGGATATGGCGTCAGCGCTGCGTCTGCGCATCTGGAGGATACGATGGCTGTACTTGATATCATGTTGTCGGATGAAGCGCTTTTGGTGTATACAGAACATAATCAGGTGATTTCTCCGTCCAAAAACGTCGAGGCAGAGTGTATTGATGCATTAAAACCGTTGAATGAGAAAATTGAAGAAGGTATTTTTGTGCTCGGTTCCAATGCAGGCATGAAAGTGGAACAATGGGGAAATATTTGCCTGATTGTACGGGAATTGTTGGGCGGTGCATCCGTCGACGAGTGTATGGCACAGTTTGACCGGCTGCAGGAGGAATCGCTGCAGAATCCATAGTTTATGACAGGCTGAGGATGCCTGCCGGATGATGGGGAGGGGGAATGATATGGAGACAGTCTATCAGTTCAGAGAAAATCAGAAAGCAGGAAAAGCGGCGGACACAGTATATCATTTGAAGAAAGAACCGGAAAACGAGACAGTGACAGACAGACAGCCGCTGTATCTATGCCCCGTCACCATACATTTAAATGCAAGATTTCAGCCAAAACACAGATTTGAACTGGAAGATGTTTTGCAGGATGTACTCGAACAGAAGAAGCTTGGGACGGTCGACGGCGGAGGAACGCTGCAGTCGGCTACAGGCGAGATTATGTCCTGTGATATTGAGGTGATGTTAAAGGATACAAACCAGGATACGATGTCTGCGCTGTGCGGCATACTGAACCGTTTTGGAATACCGAAAGGATCGCAGCTTATCTTTACAGGACAGAAAACGGAAATCGGTCTGCAGGAGGGACTGGCAATTTACCTGAATGGTACGGATCTTCCAAAGGAGGTGTATCGAACCTGCGATATCAATTATGTGATTGACAGGATAGACCAGCTGCTTGCAGATACCGGAAGAATGTACAGCTACTGGGAAGGACAAAAGGAGACGGCGCTTTATTATTACGGAGAGAGCTGTGAAAAGATGCTTGCCAGGATACAGCCGTTTCTGGACACTTACCCGCTGCTCGCAAAATGCAGAGTCAGCCGGATTTCCTGATTTATAAAGAACAAAGCGGATAAGTCCGCATCAGCTCTCAGGCCAGCAGACTGCGAAGCAGTAACTTCCTCTCTGCGAGCTGACGCGCGCCGGAGTGTGGCTGCTTTTGCAGCCACTTTTCTTTTGCGCGCAGGGCGTATCCTGCCGGAGCGCTTTGGTACGAGAGATACTGTTTCTATCGTTTTTCCGTCGTGTTGAGAACATTGGAAAGTTTGTGGATTCCGCTCTGTACGTGTTCCATATACTTCATGATATCTTCAACGCCGGCAGCCTGCTGTTCGGTGGAGGCGCTGATTTCAACGGTGTTCTGTACAGAGATCTGTGAGATATCGTCCACAGATTCCATTGCGCGCAGTAATTGCTCCTTGATATCAATAATGGTATCAAGCTCTTCTTTCAGGCGCGCGGATACGGTAATTACTTCCTCGGAGGAATCCAGCATATCTTTAAAAATCTTAATGGTGTCATCCAGTTTCCGCTCGGATTCCTTTGCAATTTGATTGTTATTGTCGATGACTTTCTGAATTTCGTTTACGCTTGTAATCACATCCTGCAAAATATCATTGATCTTCTGTGTGGAGGCTGCGGATTCACCGGACAGCGAGTTGATCTCATCAGCAACTACCGCGAAGCCTTTTCCGGCGTCGCCGGCTCTGGCAGCCTCAATTGTTGCATTCAGTGCGAGCAGATTGGTCTGCTCTGCAATCTGGCTGATACTGTTGATGATATCGCCGATAGAGGTCGACTTGTGGGCCAGCAGAGCGATACTCTCGGAAGCGGCCTGTGTGGATGTAATATTTTCATTAAACTGTACCGAAAGACTTTTGATTGCCGTGATGCCGTCGTCATTTTTCTGCTTCAGCATCTGAATATGATCTATTGTCTGTGCAACGCGTTCTTCCGAGGAGAGGATTTTGCTGTTTAAATCGCCGAAAATTTCAAGACTTCCTTTTACCTGTTCAATCTGCTGGCTGGCGCTGCCGTTAATTTCTTCTGCGGACGATGCGATTTCTGTGCTGCTCTTTTCAAATTCCTGAAGAGCGCTGTAAATCTTTTCAGATGACTGCTGTAAGCCTTCAAAAGCGCTTTTGACATGGTCAAGCATTTGTTCTACAGAGTTTTCGCTTTTTTCCACCGAAAAGAACAGGGTGCGCGCACGCATTACGATCAGAACGGCGACAAGCACGGCGAGTATGTAAACCATCCAGATGAAGATCCAGATTGATAATGTATACATACTGAAATATGCATCGGGAAACAGGATCATTGCGACAATATTTGGCAGCAGAGTAGCGGCGGCGCATACTTTTATCGTGGAGAGGTCATAGTAGGGTACCGCAAGAAACAGAATGAGGAAATAAGCTTCCACCATTGCGCCATAACATGCCGGCGTACCGGCAACAATGGTCACAGCGCCCAGAACCGGCAGGATAGAGAGGTATATGTATTTGGAATATTTGCCCAGTGCTTTTTCCAGTAATTTTGTCAGCAGGCAGCAGCCTGTCATGGACAGAACGACTGCATCGCGTGCGGCGCCGTTGTTGAACAGAAACACATATGCGAATGCAACAATCGGTATGGCGGTCATAAACAGGAACATAATCAGATTCATTCGTTTTTCTTCGTTTTTCAGAACTTCTAAATTCATGAGACATCCTCCTCCTTTTGCCCGGCGCAGTTTAAAATGTCCGGTTTTTTGCGCACGGTCATACTGATTTTAAACTGCTAATATTTTACATGTTTTTACAGAGGTTGTCAATGTTCCTGTTTGCAGAGAAAAAGACAGATGGCGGCGGTTATTGTAATATATTCCGGGATATGTTAAAATAATTCTTCCATAACAGGATTTTTGTTCTTTGTATTGTCGGGGGCAGGGCCGACTGGACTTCAACGGGGGTGACTTCATAAACAGATGGAGTTTGGAATTTATTGTATCGGGATCAATTATAAAAAAGTACCGCTCGCAGTGCGAGGGATGGCTGCAGTTACGGAACCGGAGCGACACAGTCTGTGGCGCAGACTGTCAGAGGAACGCGCGGTAGAAGGGATGGTGGCGCTTTCTACCTGCAATCGCACGGAACTTTATTTTTGCGGGGGAAAAGAATCTGTATTAAAAACGGAGCGTGTACTGGCGCAGTTAAAGCGGATTACAAAAGAGACGCTGCTTGGTCATATTTATGTCTATGCGGGCGAGCAGGCGCTGCGGCATCTGTTTGTTGTCTGCTGCGGCCTTGATTCCATGATACTCGGAGAGGATGAGATACTGCGTCAGGTCAGGGAGTCGTACGGCGCTGCGCTGCGCGAAAAAACGGATTGCCGCATGATAAATATTGCGTTTCAGGGGGCGCTGCACTGTGCAAAATGTATTAAGACGGACACGCTTCTGTCAAAGACTTCGGTTTCCTATGGGACGCTTGCTGCCAATCAGATTGAAGCGTTTTTGGGAGGAAAAGAAGGGGGCGTTCTGATTGTCGGGATTACAGGCAGGATGGGACAGATTCTGGCAAAAAATCTGTACAGTAAAGGAATACGCAGGATTACAGGTACAAGCAGAAGTCATAAAGCTGCGGATCTGGAAGCGTTTTTGCCGGGGGATATTCCGATTGTGGATTATTTAAACCGCTATGATTATCTGGAGGATGCGGATGTGGTGGTAAGCGCTACGGCAAGTCCGCATTATACATTTACTTCCGAGAAAGTACGGGCATCGTTTCGTACACAAAAGCAGCGATTGTTCCTTGACCTTGCGGTGCCGCGCGATCTGGATACAGAGATTGCCGGACTGTCAGGGTGCCGGCTGTTCGATATTGATGACTTTCAGAAAATGGCCGAGGCGAATAATGTGGCAAAGTTAAAGGAGGCGGACAAGGCGGAACAGATCCTGTCAGAAAAGCTGGATGAGACGAAAAAAAATATCTGCATCTCGGAATTTGCGGCATCCGGGTCAAAGCGTTTTCTATGCCTGAAAGAAAAGAAATTCGGAAGCGTCTTTTACCTTTTAAAAGAGCGCCTGTCCGGCAGCCAGTTTCAGGCTCTTGTGGAGGCCATGGAAACGATAGAGCCGCGGTGAATTTTTTCACGAAAATTAAAAATCTTACTTGTTTCCGTCGGTGTACTGTCGTATACTTATCTTAATCAGGAAAAAGTAATCTGTAATTTTTTGCAGAGAATGGAGGAAAAAATGAATATTTTAGTAATTAACTGCGGCAGCTCTTCATTAAAGTATCAGCTGATCAATTCAGAAAGCGAGGATGTGCTTGCAAAAGGCCTGTGTGAGAGAATTGGAATCGACGGCAGACTGGTTTATCAGAAAGCTGGATGTGATAAGGAATTTACCGAGGCGGCAATGCCGACGCACAAGCAGGCGATTGAGCTTGTCATAAAGGCGCTGACAAACGAAAAGACCGGCGCGATTAAAGAACTTTCCGAGATTGATGCAGTCGGACACCGTCTGGTGCACGGAGGTGAGAAATTTGCGTCTTCTGTTGTAATTACACCGGAAGTGATCGCTGCGGTAGAAGAGTGCTGTGAGCTGGCGCCGCTTCACAATCCTGCAAATCTGATCGGCGTTGCGGCATGTCAGGAGGTAATGCCGAATGTGCCTATGGTAGGCGTATTCGATACGGCGTTTCATCAGACAATGCCCAAAAAAGCATATCTTTACGGTCTGCCCTATGAATATTATGAAAAATACAAAGTCAGGAGATACGGATTCCACGGAACCAGCCACAGCTTTGTCTCAAAGAGGACAGCGGAGTATCTTGGACTGGATTACAATAATTCTAAAATCATTGTTGCGCATCTTGGAAACGGGGCATCAATCAGCGCAGTATTAAACGGGAAATGTATTGATACTTCTATGGGGCTTACGCCGCTGGAGGGCCTTGTGATGGGTACCCGCTCCGGCGATATTGATCCGGCAATCATGGAGTTTATCGCAAAGAAAGAAAATCTGGATATTGACGGAGTGATGAATGTGTTAAATAAAAAGTCCGGCGTACAGGGGCTTTCCCGGCTCTCCAGTGACTTCCGTGATCTGGAAGCCGGCATGAACGACGGAAACGAGCTGGCAGAGAATGCGATCGAAGTATTTTCTTATCGCGTTGCAAAATATATCGGCGCCTATGCGGCGGCTTTAAACGGCGTGGATGCGATAGCATTTACGGCGGGGATCGGAGAAAACGGGCCGATTGTGCGCAAAAAGGTTATGGAATACTTAGGTTATCTGGGTGTGACGGCAGATGACGGGAAGAACAGTGTGCACGGAGATGAGGCGATCATTTCTACGCCGGATTCCAAAGTAAAAGTATGCGTGATTCCGACAAACGAAGAGCTTGCCATTGCACGCGAGACAGTTGCTCTTGTCAGGTAATGGAGGGAAAAATAGTATCAAAAAATGATTGACAAGGCTGTTTCCCATATGTATAATAGTTTGGGTATGAAAAAGTTGAATAAAGAGTTAAAGGTTTGGGAGTAAGCCATGGCGATTGACATTTCGGATATTTTATCCTGCGAGAACAAAGAGGTTGTCGAACGGGTTCAGGTTGGATATCGGTCATTTTCGTTCGAACTGGGCGATTTTCCGATTACAGAAGCGGCGCCGATTGCACTGCGGATTGCCAACTGCGAAAATAAGCGGCTTTTGATCAGCGGACAGGGGGAACTGACCGTGTCGGTTCCGTGCGGTCGATGTCTTACGGAAGTTTTGACAGAGATATCATTTCAGATCGACAGAGAGCTTCGTATCACGGAGGATGGCATAAAAGACGGAGATCTGGATGAGGCCGCATATCTGAACGGGGTTTATCTGGATGCAGACAGGCTTATCTACGAAGAGATTTTAATGAACTGGCCGATGAATGTTTTGTGTAAAGATGACTGCAAAGGAATCTGCAAAGTCTGCGGACAGAATTTAAACAGAGGAGACTGCGACTGTCAGAAAACCGAGCCGGATCCAAGAATGGCGGCAATCCAAGATATCTTTAACCAGTATAAGGAGGTGTAGGCAGATGTCAATTTGTCCAAAAAACAAATCTTCTAAGGGAAGAAGAGATAGAAGAAGAGCAAACTGGAAAATGACCGCTCCGACATTAGTAAGATGCAGCAAATGCGGAGAGTTTATGATACCCCACAGGGTATGCAAAAACTGCGGCTCATACAACAAAAAAGAAATTATTCCGCAGGAATAGTAGTTTGGGCATGATTCCGCAGGAAATCGAGTTGGTTTATGCGGATGGACGCATAAGCGGTCTGATTTTTTGAATTATGTTTATAGTACGGATAAAAGGAGCTGTCGGAAGATGACTGTTTCTCACAATATATCATGTGACGCAAGAATATCACAACAATATATTGTGTGTAAATGTCATTTTCCGGCAGCTTCTTTTGATCTCAAAGGATTCGAATTGGCAGATAAGCAGAAAGAAAGGAAATGGCCTGATGCAGAGAATGAGAAGACTGCGCGTCAGCGAGACAATGCGCTCTCTGGTACGTGAAACATCGGTAGATATAAGCGATCTGGTGTATCCGATTTTTGTGATCGAAGGAGCGGGCATCAAAAATCCAATTGAGTCTATGCCGGGAATTTACCAGTATTCCATTGACCGGCTTGAGGGGGAGTTAAATAGAATTAAAAACGCAGGCATTACAGCGATTTTGATTTTTGGTATCCCTGGCAGAAAAGATGAGATTGCAAGCGAAGCATACAATGACGAGGGCGTTACGCAGAGAGCGATTCGCTTTATCAAACGTGCGGCGCCAGAGCTTCTGGTAATTGCCGATGTCTGTCTGTGTGAATATACTTCTCACGGGCACTGCGGGCTGGTGCGGGGCGATGAGGTGTTAAATGACGAGACGCTGCCGCTTCTGTCTAAAATGGCTGTGTCTGTAGCAAGAGCCGGGGCGGATGTGATTGCGCCGTCCGATATGATGGACGGACGCGTGCGCGCGATACGATCTGCGCTTGACGAAAACGGATTTTCCTGTCGGGCGATTATGGCATACAGTGCGAAATTTGCGTCGTCCTTTTATGGACCGTTTCGCGATGCGGCGCAGTCTGCACCGCAGTTCGGCGATCGAAAGACATATCAGATGGATCCTGCAAACCGCAAAGAGGCGCTGCGGGAATGTATGCAGGACATTGAGGAGGGGGCGGATCTGATTATGATTAAACCGGCTATGTCCTATCTTGACCTTGTGCGGGAAGCAGCGGATCTGACCGGATATCCGGTTGCGGTATACAATGTCAGCGGGGAGTATGCGATGGTGAAAGCAGCTGCGGCAAACGGCTGGATTGACGAAAAACGGGTGGTTTTAGAAATGCTGACCGGAATGAAGCGCGCAGGGGCGAAAATTATCATTACCTATCATGCGCTTGATGCGGCAGAATGGTTAAAGGAGTAAAAAATTGCAGTTTCAAAAATCAGAACAGTTATTTGAGTTATCAAAAAAGCGCATTCCGGGCGGCGTCAACAGTCCGGTGCGCGCCTATTCTGCGGTCAGCCGTCCGCCGGTTTTCATTCAAAGGGCAAAGGGCGCCTTTGTGTTTGATGTGGACGGTAATTCGTATATCGACTATGTATCGTCCTTTGGACCATGTATATTGGGGCATGCGCATCCGAGAATTGTAGAAGCTGTGAAACTGGCAAGCGAAGACGGTCTGACCTTTGGAGCGCCCACAGAGCGGGAATGGGAACTGGCGGAGACGATCTTTTTGTGTATGCCTTCTATGGAATTATCACGTATGGTAAATTCCGGAACAGAAGCAGTGATGAGCGCGATACGTGTGGCCAGAGGGTTTACCGGACGCGATAAAATCATTAAATTTCGCGGCTGCTACCACGGCCACGCCGACGGGCTGCTGGTGAAAGCCGGTTCCGGGGCATTGACGCATTCGATGCCGGACAGCGGCGGTGTTCCATTTGACAGCGCTAAGCATACGCTGGTGGCGGAGTACAACGACAATGATTCGGTTGAATCGCTTTTTGCGGCAAACCGCGGGGAGATTGCAGCTGTAATCGTTGAGCCGGTTGCGGCAAACATGGGAGTTGTGCTGCCCAAAACAGGTTTTCTCTCATTTTTGCGCGAGATTACAGAAAAAGAGGGTGCGCTTTTGATATTTGACGAGGTAATCACAGGGTTTCGCCTTGGGATCGGGGGCGCGCAGCAGTATTTTGGCGTTACGCCGGATCTGACGACGCTCGGTAAGATTGTCGGAGGCGGAATGCCGGTGGGCGTCTACGGAGGCCGAAAAGAGATTATGGAGACGGTGGCCCCGACTGGCCCGGTCTATCAGGCCGGAACGCTCTCCGGCAATCCGATTGCGACAGCGGCCGGACTTGCAGCGCTTAAGCTGCTGCGGGATACGGCGGGGTTTTATGATTCGCTGGAGCAGAAGACAAAAACGCTTGCAGAAGCAGTTTTGGATGCATTTGGGGAGCGGGTCTGCGTGAATCAAATCGGTTCTCTGATGAGCATATTTTTTACAGAGCAGAGTGTTTTTGATTTTCAATCAGCGGCTTCCTCCGATACAGATGCATACGCCGCATTTTTCCGGCATATGCTGGAATCGAACGTATATCTTGCGCCGTCGCAGTTTGAGGCGATGTTTGTATCGGCGGCACATGGGAGCGCGGAAATCGAACGGACCTGTGAGGCGGTGCGGGCGTATGGGAAGAAGAGATGATTTGAAACGGGCTGAGGAGGAGATTAAAATGAGAAAAAGAGTATTTGGCGTGTTGCTGACGGCAGCGCTTTTTGCCGGTCTGCTGACCAGTGGCTGCGGCAGCAGCGGAAACGAGCCGGGAAATGATCAGGCGCAGGAGGGCGGCTCTTCGGACGTGAGTACGCAGACGGATCATACAGCAGCAGAAACGGCTGCAAGGCAGGCCGTTTTACAGACTTTTGAGGCGGTTACGCTTGACGGGGATGCCTATACGCAGGAAAATCTGTCCCAGAAGGACGTAACGCTGATCAATTTCTGGTCGTTAACCTGTGGGCCATGTATTGCCGAAATGCCGGATATTGCGGCTTTTGCCGCATCATTGCCGGAGAATGTGCAGGTAATTACTGTGTGCCTTGACGGAGCTTATGATAAGGAAGCGGCAAATGAGATATTAGACGATGCGGGATTCGAGGGAGTTACGCTGTTGTCCGGGGACGGCGATTTTGAAGCGCTTTGCGCGCAGATTATGTATACGCCGACGACGGTGGTTGTAGATGCTGACGGGAACCTTGCCGGGGATGTCATCATCGGCGGACAGGAGGATCTGGCGAAAACGTATGCGGACGCCATTAATGAGGCGTTGACATCTCTTGGAAAAGAAGAAATTGATCTGACGTAATGTGTAGGAAATGCACATTTTATTTCCAGAAAAAGCTCATAAAAAAGTTGATTTTTCCTTTAAAAGTGATAGAATACAATCGTGATCAAAAAGGTATTCTGTCGGTAAAAGCCGTTCCGTTGTGAATGGCTTTTTTTTGCACAGGGGATTGCCTCTGTCTGCATTAAATAAAAAAGGAGAAAAAATCATGGAAAACAGAAATTATTATGCGTATGTGCGCGTCAGCAGCACAGACCAGAACGAGGAGAGGCAGATTCTTGCAATGCAGGAGAGAAATGTGCCGAAAAAAAAATATCTATGTGGATAAGCAGTCGGGAAAAGACTTTAACAGGCCTAACTATATGCGCATGCTGAAAAAACTGACGGAGGGCGATCTGCTCTATGTTTTGAGTATTGACCGTCTGGGCCGCAATTATGAGGAGATACAGAATCAATGGAGGAACCTGACGAAAAAGAAAAAGATCGATATCTGCGTGATTGATATGCCGCTTTTGGATACGAGGAACGGAAAAGACCTGATGGGAACGTTTATTGCGGATCTGGTACTGCAGATTCTTTCTTTTGTAGCGCAGAATGAGCGCGACAATATCCGCAAACGTCAGGAACAGGGAATCGCTGCCGCAAAACAGCGCGGCGTCATTTTTGGGCGCCCGAAGATAGCGGCGCCTGATAATTTCGCGGAGCTTGTCGGCGCATGGGAAGACGGAAGCAGCAGATTAAGCGAGATTCTGGATGCCTGCGGGATGAGTGAGGCGACGTTTTACCGCAGACTTCGGGAACTGCGGAAAAAAGAGTAGGAAGTCAGTCATTTTTACATACGGACTGATGAGCAAGCAGGGAGGCGAGCATATCGCCAAGCGTTGTCAGATCTATTGCCAGGACTTCCAGTTCTTTTTCATCCATGCATTCGGCTAACTGACAGGCAAGTGCGGAAAGAAAACAGAGATTGGAACAATTGCTTTTCATTGGGGGCCCTCCGGAAAACATTTGATATAGTATATGCACGAAACGCAATGACGTTACATTGATCTGCTGTCGCCGGTTCGATTGCGGAATCTGAAATTTTTTCATGTCCTGCTTCATTTCAATTCAAATTGCAGGGAAGCAGGAATAGACACATGAAAAAAAGGGAATTATTATGATGATTCAATCGAAAACAGGGGCAGAGGTAACAGGAAATGACCGATCCGGAAATTAAACAGTATCTTGATAAAAACAATTGGGCTGTCAATGCGCAGGAGTGTATTCTGAAAGTGTTTAATACCAGTTCTCAAATCGTAAATACGGAATATAATTTTGATACAGGAATGATGACGATCCGGACACCGGAAAACAGTTTTACGTTTCGGTGGCTGCTGCGAAAATTGTGAAACGAGGCTTTGGCTATGGGAAAACTGGTGAGAACTGTAATTATGTTTTTATTGGGATGCGCATTCTATACGCTCATTGAAATGATCTGGCGCGGATACAGTTTTCGTGCTATGTCGCTTGCCGGCGGCATTATTTTTCTTGCCGGCGGAACCCTGAATGACAGGTTTTCCTGGAAAATGGATTTGTTATTGCAGTGTTTGATGATAGCGGTGATGATCACAACGCTCGAGGCAGTTGTCGGAAATATTGATTATTATTTTCTGCATCAGAACATGTGGGACTACTCCAATATGCCGCTGTCATTTTTCCATCATAAGATTTGCGTTCCCTTTACGATCCTGTGGTTTTTTCTGGGATTTGCTGTTGTGTTTGCACATGACGCCATTACATATTACTGGATGGGCGAGGGGGAACAGCCAGAATACTGGATTTTAGGCGAGCGGGTATGGAAGATGCCGGAAAGACAGTGTAAATCACAGTACTGAACACGGACATTTCCATGCTTTCTTTCGGGTACAGGCCGGGAAGAGGAAGCATGGAAATATACCCGTTACAGACAGATGCCGCAAAGATGTTACGATCTCAATATACTGCAGATAGAGGATTAACGCAGAATTTTCAGAATCCCTTTATCAACATATTTTGTGTGCAGACTTGAGATGGCTGCGATAACGACTACCGTGATAAGGAAAGATACAGTAAAGGGTAGTTTGTGCGTTTCAAATATGGTCATGAGAAAACTGCCAAATGTCATCTGCAGTAAATAAACAGACAGACTGATCTCACAAATGTAATGAATAAAGCGGTTCTGTTTAAAGTGCCTGTCCATTGCAAGGAAAAAGATCAGCAGCAGAAGCGCATATGCCATAGATACAAGATAGAATGAATCCGACATATAACGGGGCTGAAAGCAGTAAAAGAAAGATACCATCGCAATGAAGTTGACGGCCAGCAGTAAGCTGCCCTGTATAAAAGAGATCTTGCTGCCTTTATAAAGCTCTCCTAAAATAGCGCCGCAAAGAGGGATGTATACAAAAACCAGCTGCGCGGCGGCTTCCACATGAAACAGATATAAAATGTAGAAAAAGCAGGCGATGATAAACTCTGTGATCAAAATTCCTTTCCAGGCAAATGCTTTTGTCAGCCATACATATATCATACTGATCAATTCGAAAAAGAAGAGTGGAATCAGAAACCATGTAGTTCCGTTAATTACATCTCCGTTTCCGGTAAAATATCCAATCAGAGAAATGCTTTCCAGCCATTCGCGTATGGAAAACTGATTCCACCATGTTGTGAGATCGAAAATGTTCCAATATAAAATATTTAACAGCCAGAAAGTGAAAAATGCAATGCAGGACGATAAATAAATTTTAATGATTCGTTTTGCCGTTTTGGCGATCAGATTCTCATAATGTGCATTCCAGGTAAATAAAAATCCGCTTAAGAGAAAAAAGATGGAAACGCCGAAAGCGCCAAAATCCTGGATAATATTCAGGGGCGTGGCAATCAGGTAATCTATTCCTTTTTTTACAATCCATTCCTTATTGCGGAAAGCCCCCAAATGGTCGTATAAAATCATAATAACGGCAAGAACGCGCAGATAATCCAGAGAATAAAAGCGTTTTTCGGGGGGGGGGTTTGTATATGATTCGGTAACATGTAATACCTCCATGATTTTTTGCAGGGTTTTCATTAAAAGGCTCCTTTTAGTTTATGGTCAAATAAATTGGCA
Source organism: uncultured Roseburia sp. (assembly GCA_947088675.1). Taxonomy (GTDB): domain Bacteria; phylum Bacillota; class Clostridia; order Lachnospirales; family Lachnospiraceae; genus Roseburia. The sequence continues at coordinate 18,672 of CAMUHN010000003.1, read as the reverse complement.
TATTGCAACATACGGTATTGTTTTAAAAGTTCAGGGTCTGTTTCTGGATGAAATTCAGACAGATTTCTCTCCTGATCATAATAACCGATAAAGTTTACGGCCGGGTAAGTCTTATGACAGTTTAGTAAAAACATGTCATAGGGACTGCAGGGAACATTGGCGGCATCTAATAGTATGGCGCGAAGGTATCCGGGGGAGGCAAGCACATTGCTTTTCGGAGCAAGCTCGAAATTTGCCCACAAATAGAAAGGGACGGTATAATATTTCTGCCTTTTCTCCGGCGTATAGGCGCTGCTGTCAAATTTGTCAAATATTTCGTCGCTCAGACCTGGCTGGTGATCCCCAAAAATTAAGATGACAATTTTTTCGCTGACATTGGAAAAATAATCAAGTAAGTCTTCAAAAGCAGAATCTGTCTCTCTGACGAGAGAGAGATATTCCAGAAGCGATGCATATTGTAGTTCTTTGTTTTTGGGTGTCACTGTCACATCAACAGAGCTTTCATTTTCGCTGTATCCGCCGTGATTTTGCATTGTTACGTTAAATAAAAAAAGCGGACGAGATTTATCTCTGTTTTCATAGATGTCAATCAGATTTTTAAAATCAGAATCATCGCTCATGAGGTCACGAATCTGATTGTTATAATTTAATTTATCGTTAATAGAGATGAACTGATCAAATCCTAACAGGGGATATACACTGTCGCGGCTGTAATTTTCGGCATAGTATGGATGAAATGCAATCGTCTGGTAATTAAATTTTTTTAAATGGCTGGCGATAGATGCCTGGGCGCTTTTTAAATACTGCTGATATGGGTTTTTTCCCCCATTTAATAAGGCCATTGAGTTTCCGGTAAGAAATTCCCATTCTGTATTTGCGGTGCTCCCGCCAAAGACAGAAACCATAAGATTGCCTTTTATGGTATTTTCTTCCATTGAGTGAAAGAAAGGCATTCCGTCCGGCTCTGTTTCAAATGCATAGGTGGACGGCAGATCGGCAAATGCTTCATCCATAATTACGATTATGTTTGGGAGATCGCTTTGAGGCGTTCTTTCTTCGTACTGACTTAAAATTTCTTTGACATATGCTGGCGAGTAATCGTCCGGTTTTTGAGGCTTAAGGTCTTCTCTGGCATAAGCTGAAAAGGAATTCAGATAGCCGTATGTTTCGGCAACTTCCGCCATATTCCAATAGTTGATTTGCGGTTTATAATTTGAAATACCCAGAAACATTAAAAAGGTTGCCGTGATTAAGGCATGGCGTGCGCTGCGGGTCATTTTACCGGGAGAGCTCATTTTTATACAATAAAATATTACGCCGATCTCAATGAGTACAAAGTAAAACAGTTCAAAATTAATCTTAAAGGAATAATTTCCAAGAACAGTGGCAGCAGTTTTTGCAAGTAAAATATCAGATAATTGCAGCGGTTTGCTTCGAAACTCAAAAAAATAATGGTTTGCAATGCTTAGAATAACGATCGCCATATTTAGCAGGATCACAACGGCTTTTTTGTTTCTGCAGAGAAGATACAATACACAATAACAGAACAGAAACAATATAATATTCCAAAACAGATCGGGGATGGAATGGAAATTATATGAGGCTCCCGAAGTTATTTCTATCTGCCCGATACTGATCACGGTAAAGAAGACTGGTTCGAGAGCAGACAGATACTGCAGTCTGGTTATTTTTTGTTTTTTTATTGTAATCAGGCACAGTGCAGATTCCGAGAGGAACAGGATCCATAGCCATATACGCTCGGAAGCTGTTATCTCGCAAAATATAACTCTGTATGATGCCGTTGCGAATAGTATCAGCTGCAGGGAAATCCACAGGGGGGAGAAGAACGTACGTATTCGTTTCATTATGTGTAAACTCCTTGTTTAATCCATGTTTATTATCATTGCATTCTGTATCAGTAAATAGCAATATGTGCAGTATCTTCCAGACAAATAAGCTGTTCTTCCAACAACAGATGATCCCAGTTTTTTCCGGAAAAGTATGTTTCGTAGATCTGTTCCGGCATATCGGCCTTTTCAAAATCGCGTCCCATGATATAACCAATCAGGCGGTAATTTGAGTAGCCGGTCGACATAATGCGTGCTCCCAGCTGTCCGTTCCGGTATCTGGATTCAGGCTGCCAGTAACTGTTGTTTTCATCATTTACAGCAGCAATTTTTGTAATAATATTTCCGGTTGCATTTTCATAGATTTTTATCTGCTCCGCAATCAGCTACGCTTCTTTCAGGTCAATGGCATTTGTCATCTGTTCGTTTGCGGCCATATCCTGCATGATCAGGCAGTTGGAGCAAAGAATCAAAATCAGTATGAGCGGGCAAAAGCTGCCCGCATATCTTTTGTACTTGAAACACAGATCAAGCGAAAAAACAAAAATCATTGCAATCACTGACCATATGGCAAGATTACTTCTCGGCGTAAGATGTATATTTTCTTCAATAATGTGTGGTGCAAACGCCAATAGATAACATCCTGCGATCATGCACACGAAATACAGTTTTTGTTCGGTCAATTTCAGCTGCCGCATGCACAGAATAATCAGCACGATTAAAACGCATGCTATGGCCGGCATAATGCCAGGAGGGAGAAGACCATCCGCATCTTTCCAAAAGGATATCTGGTATGACGCAATCTGCTGTAAATTATTCCATATTTTCTCAATGCGTAACATGGGGTTACGCCCTGAATCGGCAATGAAATCAAAGAGAACCAGTAATTTTGTAATCAGTATATTTGCAGCAGATGCGCTTGCACCGACCAGAAGCGCAGCAGCCGTATAGGTGTATCGCATTTTTTTGTTCTCACGGAATTTCAGAAAAATACAGGCAAGCATAAACGTTGTGAAAATCCCGATATAACTCTGATAGCTTCCAAGCGCCAGCATCAGAAACACCCAGCAGAGCAACCAGTCTTTCAATGTATTTTTGCTTTTTTGCAAAGGAAAGTAGACTGCTGCGCCAAGAGCCAGATTACTGATACTGAATTCAGCGGCTGTCTCCGGAAACAGCATCAGTTCCATTGTAAACACATTGATAAATGAAACCGATACTGCAAGCATAAGCAGAACAAATTGAAATGTCGTAATCTGTTTTAATGTTTTGGCGATCGCCACTGTAAACATAATAATCATGACTGCAAGAGTAATGTGCCATAACACAAAGAACGGCTGCTGATATACAGTGGGATTGAGATCAAATTTTTGCGCAAGCAGAATTGCACCACAGTTAAAAAAGCGTCCGATCTGCAATTCCCAGAAAGGACCGGCATCATAAATCCTGTTAAAGGAGTCGACAGAGTAGTGCATGCATATAATCATACTGCCGTATCCCATTAATACGACAAGCATTTCAAGAAGCAAAATTTCAAAGAATAATTTTCTGTTATGAAATCCATTCCAAAGTTTTTTTAGAAACAGTGCCGCAGAAGTCAGGCAGCTTAATAGAGTAATAGTAAAAAAAGTCAGCATTAAATTAACAGCCATAGATAGTTACCTGCTTTCTGAAATCAGTCTGGTAAATCATCTTGCTGAATCGATTTCCAGTTATTTATATCCCATATGTTGTCATGTACAGCAAACCAGTCGGACAGAATAAATTGATTTCCGTTGTTAATGTCAATTTGCCAGTCACTGGAATTAATGACGTATTGATCATGCGCAGTCTTTTCATTCGAGTTGATTTCTTTTCCGGTAAATGGGTTTACCGGGTGATCAATCAGTCCGTCCGTAGCTAATGTGGGAACGTCAGCATTTGTCATAAATTCATCTGACACAGTAAACTCTGTACTTCCAAAATCTTTTACCATCAGCAGCGGAAAGAATTCGCCAAGATCCTCATCTTCATTTAAAATCAGGTCATCCAGAGCAAAAAGTCCTCTTGCGTGATCTGAAACAAGTATGATCCTGGTATTGTCATAGACGCCTTCTCTGCGCAGATAATCGAACCAGTTTCCTAACTGCAGCATTGCCGCCATATTGGCATGATAATGAATCACCTGATGTCCGTTTTCCAGTTTTAATTTCCGTCCATCTAAGATGCGTTCCGGGTGGGAAGCTTCATACTCCGTATTGTCAATCTGTGCGGAAGGAACATAATCAGGAGTCTGTAATAACATTGGTTCATGAGTGGTATCATTTGCCAGGAATAAAAATGTGTTGGTGTCTTCTTCTGAGCTTTTAACTATATTGGGCAGGTTTTCAAGGACAGTATAATTCATCATAAAATTTGCACTGATGCCTTCGGCAGTGAAAATACTGCTTAATGTCTGCTCAGAATATGCGTCATTATTTTCTGTTGGCGTCTGATTGTATTTGCCGTCGTTATAGATTGTTCCCTGTGTGAACCATGGCATGGTTTTTAAAATGCTGTAACAGAAAAAGTTTCTTTTATTATTTTCTATTAAAGTTTTTGATGATTCACTGTCCAGAAACTTTTCTCCGGTCGAGTAACTTTTAATATCAGGGTATTCGTCAAAAATGCTAAGATCCGGGTTCCACTGATAATTTGCGTAGATAGGATTGCACACAGTCACATCAAAACCGTTTTGATCAAACAGCACCGGCATTAATTTGACTGCTTCATTGTGTTTGGAAACGAGAGGCTCGGTATCTCGTTTGTTCATTTCCGCCGGTGAATATTCATATCCTCCCAGAAGCGCAGGCACGCCAAAGTTGGTGAATTTTCCAAATGATAAAGTATTGGAATAGTAAGTAAAGCCTGCAAACTGCTCCTTTAAGTTTGGTTTTTCCTCAAACAGATAGGGAAGAAATGTTCCCATAGCTCTGTCAAGCATAAGGACGACAACGTTTTTACCGGTTTTGCTCAGAGTAAATTCCGGCATTTTCTCATTGTCGGGAAGCTGTTCTTTTACAGCCGCAACAGAGGAATGGATGTGGGTAATATTCGGGACTGCCATAATTGCGAATGCCACAATACCAATGATTAATATTTCATGAACTCTTTTTTCAAAGCGTTGATATATCCCATAAAGCAAAAGTGCAGCTGCCAGTAAAACGAGAAAGTTCCAAAGCTGATCCGTAATTGTGTATTTCAGCTCTGATTCGTATTTGAGACGGGAAGTCAGGATTCCAAAGCCTCTGTTAAAGAACATATAGTTAATGACAGCTATCCCTGAAAAAATCCATACAGCCCTGTCAAAAAGCGGTTTTACGGACGGGCCTGCAAGCCAGTAGAACACGCCGAGCCAGACAACAAAAAATCCAGATGCCAGACAGAAAGCGCTGACAATAAACCAGATTGGATGCGTAAAAAATGTACCGCTTATAAATTCCTGAGGGGATGATTTTATAACGGCAGACGGGATCAGAATCCCGGTAAGTACCGATAAAAATACACATCCGGAAAAAAATACGGCTTTGTTTGCAGATCTTATTTTTGCTTTCTTTTCACGGGCAGACGTTTTATGCAGCAGAGAAGATACGGCCGGCGCCTGCAGTAGCGCGCCCAGTACTGCAAAAAACAGGATAAATTTCGGCTTGTCTGTCTGACAGATAAAAAAACCGTAAATCCAGACAAATCCGCCTGCTGTGGAAGACAGCAGATTTATGATTTTTTTCGGGTTTTTCAGTTTGTAAAATACCGTCTTTATTAATGAAAAAATATTGTTCAGCGTCCAGTAGAAAACAAGTCCGGACGGGGAGCCATATAAAAATATCAGAAAGAAAACTGCCATTCCATATAGCTGCAGTTTCGTCTTTAACAGGCTGCCTTTGGTGAAAATCACACAGGAAGCCAGGTTCACAGCCGTCATCAGAAAAGGCAGTACATTGATTGCTGTTCCGCCAATCTGGAATAAACCGTCCGGTTTGCCAAGGTCGGCAATCAGGCCGAACCGGACGCCGTTTAGCAGCTGCAGCCCGGACAAAAAGCGGTATGCGGCAATAAAGAACGGAATTTCCAGCAGCAGTGATGTGGCGCCGCGCAGGACATAGGCCGGTTTATAGTGGTTCTGTCTGTAATAGGTCTGCAGCATCAGCATCTGCTCATCACCGTGGAATGTCTTTTTGATATGTGTTACGCCTTTATGTAATTTTAATTCCATCTGACGCTCTTCCTCCTGCATGGCGTCGGCGCGTTTATAGAGAGGGAGAACGAGAAAATTCATGACAAGGCTCAGTACGACGATGGATGCGCCCGGATTGTCAGTCAGCCTGTTTGCTATTGTGTAAATAATTTCGAATACAAGGTAAAGCGGTTTCAGCAGTATGGTATCTGCTATTTCAATCAGAGACATTTTATTTTTCCCCCTTTGCTGCAGTCAGATCCCGATATTTGTCAAGAAGATAATCCACGGTAAGTTTGGTTCCCTCCCCCTGGCAGTTCCATGTTTCTTTGCGGATTTTCCTGCGTCCCTGCGCATACTTAGGGGATTTGAGACATGTATCAATCATGTCTTTTAAGGAGTCCAGATTTTCCATAGTCAGCTTCTGTCCAATCTGTGGGAGCGCCGAGAATGTCCACAACTGGTAATCAAGCCACCATGCATCGTAAGGGCTGCTGTCAAATTCCGTATCGGCGTAGATCACGGGCTTGTCGTAAATCAGTGCAAAGTCAAATATGACACCGGAGAAATCAGATATCATAATGTCGGCGCGGTTTAAAACATCAAAATTGTCATTGTCGCGATTCCACTCAAGCTGCGTGGAAGCCGGATACTGCGCCATGATCTTTTCCAGCATTTCCTGTTCCGATGTAAAAGATTGTGGGTGCGGGCGGATAATGATATGGTATCCGGTATTTAAAAGCATCTCGATTATCTTTCCGCCATATTTTTGGAAAATCGCGCTTTTCCCCCAGGAGGGGGCAAGCAGCACGGTGCAGCCGTCTGAATGCGCCCGGCCTTTCTGCGAAAGTTTTTTTGCCATCTCGTCCATATACGGGATTCCGGTCATTACCAGCTCTTTTGACGGCAGGCCGCGCATTTTTTCCAGGTTTCTGATATCTCTTTTCTGGTAGTTGGCCGAAAGAAGCACCGCGTCATAATAATCAATGCCAAACATACGGTATTGTACAACCTCGGTTGCCGCATGCAGCATATGTACATAGAACGATACGTCTTTGGAGCGTTTCCACTGGTAAACGTCAAGGCCTGGCGTCGTGGAAATTACGATGGATGCATTCAGGAAATTCATTTTTGCGAAAGCTTTATTGTTTTTCCCGATAAACTGTGCTTTTACATGCGCATAGGAATTGTCAAGCGCCGGGTCATCCGGGGACGCCGTCATATATACAATATCCACGCCGCGCCTGTCAAATTCACGGCAGACAGGTTCAAACACTGTCCAATACCGTTTGTCGTCAGAAAATATGACGAACGGTATGCGGTCAGTATTTGTATCCGTCTTTTTCCCACCGTTTAACAGGAAGCGCAGGCGGACAAGCCCGTTTTTGAACAGATAACGCAGGGTGCCGAGAATGCCTACCAGTATGGCAAAGAGCATACTCCCGGTTCCCGGGTCAATATATAATTTCATAATTGTTTCCAGCCTTTCTTATTTTGATACAGATAGATTCCCCAGAGCAGATACAGGAGAGGGCAAACGATAAATATGTTTAACTCCGGATTGGTAAAAAAAGCGCTGTCTGTCATAGCATCGAAAGTTTCAGGTCTTTCCGGGCAGAAGGATGTGAGATTTGTCAGCGAATGTATTACGATACCCGGGATAATACTATGCTCCCGGATGGAAAGCACGGCCAGGCAGACGCCCATGGAGGCTGCATTGACTGATTGAAGCAGTGTATAAGGCAGCGGCGCGCCCGAAGCCGTATTTAAGAGATGCATAGCGGCGAACATACAGCTTGTTGCAGCTATGGCCGCAGGTTCTCGCAAAGCGCAGCGGTTTATAAACACAGAAAGCAGAATGCCCCGAAAAAGCACCTCTTCTCCAATCACACAGCTGACGGAGAGAAATGCCGCTGTCAGTAGATGAAAGACGGTACGCATATCCGGGATAGCGCTCTCTGTGCCGGTATTTCTGCCTGCAGCTGCAGCCGCATTTATTAGCGGCATCAAAAGCAGCGGCGCACAGGTCAGATAATGGGATATCTTTCTGTTTTCCGGAACACAGAGAAAATATTGTTTTAAAGCGCCATGTGTTCGCAGATAAGCAAATAGGAAGATCCAGTAGAGGATCATGGAAAAAACAGTTACTGCATGGTGTATTCCCAGAATCGGAGACATTGTTTCGCCGAACCAGTAAACCGCCCCATACAAAAAGAGCCATAACATGAAAACGGTATTGCGTTTCATCGTTTTCCTCCGAAATGACGTATTTTTCCTAACCAGTAGTGAAGTTTCTTCATAGCTTTGATAAAGAAAAGTGAATCATATTCCGCAGCTTTTGCCTTTAGCTTCTGAATCTCACTGTTTTGTGCATCTAATTCTTTTCGATGTATGCCGATATCCCATAAGCGCTGTCCCAATAGCTGTTCATGTTCCATAATCAGGGAACGGAGTTCGTTTAATTCTTTGCGGTGAACGCCGATATCCCAAAGCCTCTCGCCTGAAAGTTTTTCCTGTTCATTCAGACGATTTTTCATTTCATCGAGTTCCCTGCGGTGAACGCTGATATCCCATGCGCGCTCGTTTAGTTCTTTGCGGTGTACCTCGATATCCCATGCGCGCTCGTTTAATTCTTTGCGGTGTACCTCAATATCCCAGAGCCTCTCGCCTAAAAGTTTTTCCTGTTCGTTTAAACGGTTTTCTATTTCGTTTAATTCTTTGCGGTGGACGCCGATATCCCAGAGCCTCTCGTTTAATTCTTTGCGGTGGACTTCAATATCCCAGAGTCTCTCCCCCAGAAGACGTTCATGGCGTTTCAGCTGCTCTTTTGTGTCTTTATTTTTATATTCATGTTCCAGCAGTTTCTTTAACAACACATCCTGTCTGGTAAGACGGTATTCTTTTTTCGAGCGGATGGCGCTGCTCAGCCACTGGAGCGACTGCTTTGACAGATGCCGTATTGTCTTTGTTACCGTTTCATAATCAATCCTGCGGCCGGTTAACGTTACGAGATCAGCGGCAGAGGTTTTGGATAAATCGACAAGCCGGTCCGCCAGGTTCAGCTGTTCCAGCAGGTCCTGAAAGCGGATGGCGCCCCTGTTTTCATTGGATATCGCAATAAACTGCTTTTCAAAAATCAGGGCAAAACACATTCCATGAAACGAATCCGTGACGACGAAATCGCTTTTTATAATGTTCTTCAGCCAGTCTTCGCAAAGGGCGCGCTCCGGATGTTTTTTATCGCTTTGGAATGCATCTGTGATCAGGTGGAACGGGAGCTGTAACGTACCGCTGACCGTATCCAGAAGCAGCTGTTTTTTCTCACTTACGTCAAGCATATAGACGCCGATGTAATGGGAAGGCAGTGGCAGGGCGGATTTTTCAGCCAGCTTTACATAAACCCCTTTTTCGCACAAAAACACGGGGTCCATGACAGCTGCGGCGTCTGTATGGAAATAATCGCGGCAGATAGCAACGCCGCTTGTTTCCCGGACGGAGATATGGTCGAAATCGTTTAGATAGATGCTCATTTCATCCGCTTCCGCTTTTGTCCCGTTCCAGTACTCCCGGCCGAACGAAGCGGCGTAGGCGATCTTCTTTTTATCGTTTTGGATAAAATCCAGGTAGCAGACGCTGCCAAACGGTTCGTACAGGTCGTGGTGCCAGATCTGGTCCGAACCGACGATAAATATACCGCTTTTCTGGTTCATCTCGTACATGGATTCCTTATTTGGAAATAACGGGTGCAGGGCATCCGCAGGATAGGGATTTTCTCCAAACAGAACCACGGAATCGTTTGGTTTCCAGGATACGTTTCGGGGGCGTTCAAACAGGACCGGTTCATAACCCAGGGCGCATATACTCTGATAGAGCGCAAAATAGGTCAGCTCGGAGCCGTAATTTTTTTCGCTCCAGTTTCCCCAGATTGCAATATCGTAGATTCCGCCCAGCGCAGTGTCCACAGCCTGGCTGAAATTCATTTTTTGCACCAGCCGGTAAAAACGGTCCCTTGCCGGATGCGCATGGCTGACCGGACCGCGGTTATATTTCATACATTCGAACGGCGCCTTTTTGCACATCGCAAACTGATTTTGTATGTTCCGGAAAAACAATTCCCCCTTTTCATTGTTCACGCACAGACAGCTCGTCCCGTTTCCGTCGTCGAGTCCGGGATAAAAATCTTTGATATACCAGAAATCCGCAATGGAGAGGTCGCCCTCGCGCGGATTGCCGGCAAATCTGCAGTTTTCGCATGTCTGCCGCATAAACAGTTTTGTATGGTAGCCGCGCTGGAACGCGTCGTTGTGGGGCCGGCGTTCTTCGATTTGTCCGTCTTTATACCGGACCGTATGAATGTCGCAGATCCAGCCGTGGGTTTTCACGCGAAAATCTATTTTGTCGATTTCTTCCGTTTGAAACGTCTCGCGCAGATACTGCCGGAACAGGGATTGCGACGGCGTATAATTACAGAACAGATCTACGCAGAGCAGGTTATCGTAATCTCTGCCAAGGTATGCGTGAAAGCCGGCGACCTGACAGGGAGTGCCGACAAACAGAACGGATCTGCGGTCTTTCAAATGCTGTTCGAGCGTCCGGTATATGGTTCCCACAGAACTTTGCATATATTTGCTTCGCCTTACCCGATCCAATTCCTCTTTTTTTTGCAGGATGATATGTTCTGCGCCAAAATCGTCGGTGCAGGAAACGGCGCAGACGATTCCCTGCCGGTCTAATACAGATTCGGCAAGAACGGTAAATGCGCCGCCGGAACTGCTCTGGAAACGGATTTTATCAGAGGCCCAGACTGCATAGCAGTCGGTAAGCGTCCGATTTGAATTTTCCTTTTGGTTTCGCAGCGGACATATCGTTTCACAGACTCCGCAGGAAATACAGGCTGACGGGTCAATCTGTGCGACAATGGAACCGTCGTCCGGTCTTTCTTCATAATGAATGGCGTTTTGTCTGCAGCTGTTTACACATGCGCCGCAGCCGGTACAGAATAAATGTTGTTGTTCCAGTCTTTTATACATAGAATTTGTTGGCTCCAAATAAGTCAATACGAAGAGAAACGGCGTCTTTGTTTTGGTCAGCAATGCATGATTTTGCAGTAAATCCGGATTCCCCATCGGCGCATGCGGCTCTCTTTTGGCAGGATACCGGCTGCTATTTTACGAAGCCGGTTCATAAATCTGTTTTTCAGAGGAACGCGTGCGGCCCTGCTGTGCACCATGCCATTGCTGATATGCCACGCATAATCATTCATCATTTTTGTTAAAATCCGCTCATAATAGATGGTTCTTCTGGCAACGCTCCAGAATTGTTCTCCGAAGTCCTCATCCGGATGCATCCATGGTTTTAAATAGCCTGCATAATGAATGATATATGGATTTTTTCTGGCTTTTTCATATTCGTCTAACATATAGTAAGGCGCATGTGCGATCACATTGTGCCACCGGAAGTGTTCACAGTCGAAGATCATATTCCAGGCCATATCCAGATAGAGCACACGGTCCTTACAGATGATATTTAAAATATCCTGGTCAGAGAAACGATAGATCCCGGTATCTGCCATCTGAAATAATTTTGTGACAGATGTAACCTTATTCAGTTCTTTTACGTTGAGCACAAGCGTGCCTGCCTGAAAATAGCAAAACGGGTTTTGTATGCCAAGTATTTTCTGACAGTATAGTTTCATGGGCATCCGGTCCGGTTTATCGCTGACCGGCTCGCTAAACTGCATATTGCTCTGTCCTGCAAAGTCGGGATCTGCCGTTGCTGCGATCAGGCTGTCGCCAAGATCAATGGCAAATAATTCTGCGATGTCATGGCAGATAATCATATCGGCATCCAGATAGATCACTTTGGGATAGTCTTTTAAGATATCCAGAATCAGAAAGCGGTAAAAGGTTTCTGTTGTAATATGAAATTTTGCCTGTAATTTATATCCGGATACTTTTCTGCTGACATCCACAAATGTAAATCTTATATTTTCCTTTTCCAGATATCGGTGGAAATTTGCCTGGTCTGCGGGCAAAATATCCGTATGGAAGATATAGAGATCATAAAAATAATTTTCCGACGTATGTTCGACAATCGACTGTGCGCAGGTATATAAAATCGGAACATATGCCTGGTTTGCGGCCAGTACAACAGGTACGGTATGGGAATCCGTTCTGGCTTTTATCAAAGTATCTGCCTGCGTGTTATGGATCAGCGCAATCTGCAGTTCTCCAAGACGGTATTTCTTTTGTTTCTGTAACCAGCAGTAGTAGATCCCCAGTATACGTTCCCCCAGATGACCGGTTGTACGATATCCCTCTCTGGAATATTCGCTTATGTCCGCACGCTTTTCAAATTCGTCGAGAAGATCAAAGAGTATGGCGCTGTATTCGTCAAAAATCTCTTTTTTCATAATGAACATATTGCACGGATAGAATATCTTTCCATCAAAATATTCTTTTGCAGTTGCGCTGAGAAAGGAATATTTTTTCTCTATAATGTCTAACAGCAAATGTACGTCTTCAATTCGTAAATCCGGCGCTTTTTTATAATGGTCATAGATTGTTCTGGCGCGCATTGTTTCCGCTTTGACGCCTTTGGAAATCAGAAAGTCATACTGCGCAATGCGTGTGCGCATTGTCTGCTCGTTCATGCATAATTCCTGCATGGCTTTTTCGTTCAGATAGTCATACTCAATGGTTCCCCAGTCGGTTTCTTTGATTTCTTTTTCACTGAAAGAAAAAAAGCGGCGGTAGTGGCAGAAACCGTAGTAATCGGCTTTTTGATTTTTCCATGCCCAGTATTGCGTTGTCAGTTCACAGTAGGATTTATTGCGGGATGAGATATTTTCGCCCTGATTGTCGAGATACATTTCGTCCGGCACAGGTTTTGTCTGGAAGTCGCTGCCGGCAATCACATGGTAAAATAAAGGATTTTTTGGCCGCTCTGAATTTTTGTCTGGTGTGTGTGTCACAAAAATCTTAATATCACTCATAATTTTTTTCTCCATTGTCTTATTTTATAACCCCGGCATAGAAGACGTGAGGTTTTGTCAATGCCAAAACACTTTAATATGAGTCGAATCAATCTGGTGCGTTTTGTGTCCCGGTAATTTAAAATCCACAGTATGTGTCTGACCGTTTCCAGTTCAGATTTTCGTTCTTTCCGGTCTGACATGCCCAAAAAGAGAAGCAGGATTTCCGTTTCGTATGCCATCATGGAACGGATTTCCTTTTTGTAAGGGGAAAAGAGCTGTCTGTTTGACAAAGCGATTCCCTGCTTAATGACATGGGCCAGATCCCTGATTTTTTTTCTGTCAGTTCTGTTTGAAATGGAATCAGGACGTTCCTGTCTGTAATAGTAGTAGTCTGTATCAATATAGCGGTATGTTTTTGCAGATAAGATGCATTTTAAAACCCAGATCAGATCTTCACAGAAAACGTTTTCTTCGAAGTACAGATTGTGTTTTTGAACCATGCTGCGGCGGACTAATTTGTCGCAGGCGCTTCCGGGATATTTTGACAGTCCGGCAAACAGGCGCATACATTCCTGTTTATATACCATACTGTTGCAGCGCTGTTCCTTTGTGCTGTCAGAAAGCGCATATAACAAATTTATTTTATTTAAATTCCCGTCATTGACTGGTGTTGTACTTCCGTTATTAAAATATTTGTAACTGTTTAAAAAATAAAGGTCTGCAGGATATCTTTCTGCATCCGTCAGAATAGAGGCAAGTGAATTGCGGCAGATAAAATCGTCTGCATCGACAAAGAAAAGGTAGTCTCCGACGGCATTTTTAATGCCGGTGTTTCTTGCAGCGCCAAGACCGGCATTTTTCTGATGAATGACGCGTATGGCGGGAGACTGCGCTTTTAAAGCCTCGCACAGCCGGCCGGAGCCGTCTGTGGAACCGTCGTCGATCAGCAGGATTTCATAGCGGCCCCTCATGCCGGCTTGACGCAGCACGCTCTGTACGCATACTTTCAGATAACTTCTGACATTATAAACGGGAATAATGATGCTGAGTTCAGTTTTCATTGGTTACGCCTTTTTTGTTTTCGTATCTGTCGCAGATTTCCTGTGTTTTTCCAAATGCGATCATTTTGCCGTGCTCAATCCAGAGTACTTTATTGCACATTTCGCGAATCTGTTTTAAAGAGTGCGAGACAAACAATACGGTAGTGCCGCCGCTCATCAGCTCTTTCATACGTTTTTTGCTTTTTTCCTGAAAATCCGCATCCCCGACGGCCAGAATTTCATCTACGATCAGGATTTCCGGATTGACGACTGTCGCAATGGAAAACGCCAGACGCATTACCATTCCGGAGGAGTAGTTGCGAAGGGGAACTTCAATAAATTGTCCGAGTTCGGAAAACGCTACAATTTCGTCATATTTTTCCAGCAGAAATTCTTCGGTATATCCGAGTATTGCGCCGTTTAAAAGAATGTTTTCACGGCCGGTCATATCCATATCAAAACCGGAGCCGAGTTCCAGCATCGGAACAATGTTTCCATGTGTTTTTACATCGCCTTTTGTAGGCTTCATAATGCCGGAAATCACTTTTAACAGAGTGCTTTTGCCGGCTCCGTTATGTCCGATAATGCCGAGTACATCCCCCTTTTTTACGGTAAACGTCACATCCTGCAAAGCCCAGAATTCGTGAAAATTGATTTTTTTTGTCACAAGACGGATTACAAATTCTTTTAGTGTACGCACTTTGTCGTCCGACATCCGAAAACAGATTGCGACATGATCGATTTCTATCACTGCTTTAGCCATTTTCTTTTTGAGCACCTTTCTGTTTACAGGTAAAAAATAAATTTATCCTGTGTTTTTCGAAATACAAAAAATCCGATTAACAGATACAAAAGCGAGATTCCAAAGCACTGCAGGTAGATGCGCGGTTCCGGTGATACGCCATCCATAACGATAATGCGAAAACATTTGATAAACTGGTACATCGGGTTATAGTTCAGCGTGGCGCGGAAACCGTCCGGCAGGATTGTTTCCGGATAAAATACCGGAGTAGCATAGGTAAGTGCCATCAGCAGTACGCTCCAGATAAACTGAATGTCCCGGAAAAACACAAGTATGGATGACAGAATCAGTGCAATCCCCATACAAAACATCAAAAGGAAGACCAGATCTACAGGGATTAAAAGCCATGCTTTTGTCACTTTTACTCCGGTTGCCAGTGTCATAAGAATCAGCGGCAGCATGGAGATTAAAAGGTTTACACAGGTGGATAATACCTTGGAAACCGGATAAATATATTTGGGCATATAAACTTTTGTAATCAGGTTCGCATTCCCGCTGATTGCATACATCGCCACATTGCTCGATTCCGAAAAAAAGTTAAACAGCACAATGCCGGACAGCAGGTACACCTGGTAATTTTCGATGTCCGCCTTAAAAATCGTGGAAAATACGACATACTGTACGCACATGATTAACAGCGGATTGACAAAGCTCCACAATGCTCCCAGAACGGAACGTTTGTATTTGATTTTAAAATCCCTCGAAACCAGCTGTTTGATTAAAAATTTATAACGGCGCAGCAATGCGGCAAGGTTTAAAAGGAAACTTTTCTTTTTATATTTCTTTTTATAGAAAAGCAGGCAGCATGCGCCCAGCAGTAAAAGAAAGCCTGCGCCTGCGATCTGGAAATAGTGGAAGCCTGTCCAGATCATATCTTTTCCATAGGTAAAAAAGCACAGCGTTCCGTCTGCCGGTTCGTCGTTATAAGAAAACCGGCTGTCCTCTTTCGTGACGGTCGATGCATACCAGGGCGCGATGGCCCCTCCCGCTTTCCCGTCTGAGGACAGGCGTATCGAGAGCGTATGGTGCCAGATTGTGCGGTCGTCCAGATTACATTCCAGCAGCTGCCCCTCTGTTACATCCTGCATGTCCCAGGAGGCGGATGCCAGCTCCCTCCCCGCTGTTTCATCATAGATCTGCATGGTGACAGTCCCGCTGTTTTTCCTTGCAAATGTAGTGACCGGAACGGCGACCTGCTGCAGGCGGTCCATGCCGCAGAAAAATTCCTGTTTTACCACAAACCCGTCCGCAAGTTCCGGCGTTGCGTAATCCCCTTCCAGACTGACCAGTTCATATCCGGATTCCCTCCAGTAGAGCTGTTCCCCGGCGGCAAAATAAAAAACGCCTGCAATAAACAGATAGAAGAGCAGCAGGAGCGCGCAGCCCTGTACAAAATTGATGTGGTGAAATTTTCTATGCTTTTTCTTCATAATGGAAGACCTCAGTCTGTATGATTTTTTTCGTTTTTCCGGCAGTCTGCCTAACGCCTCATTTCAAGCAGCCGCTCAAACTGCCGTTCGCTCATATGCAAAAGGCCCATGGCAAGCAGCAGGGCATATTTCTTCCGCACCCTCTGTTCCAGCACGGGGTACTCTTTTTTCAGCAGTCCCCGGAACTCCTTTGCCTCGCGGCGGCCGGCTTTCCTGTCGTCAAAACGCAGAAAACAGGTCACAAAATAATCCGCAAGAAAAGAACAGGCCTTACGGTTCCAGTACTCCTGTCCGGCCGCGGAACGCCCCTCCTCCATCGTCTGCAGGACAGAGAGAATCACTTCTTTCGCATCGCCAAGACGTAAGACGCGGTTTTTTGCAGACACGCTCTGTTCGCTGTTCCCAATCCGGTAAACATACAGGAAACGGTCCAGGATACAGATGCCCTTTGCATGGCCAGCCGCCACAATCGTATAAAAACCGTCGTCGTAATAGACGCCCTCCGGCAGCCTCTTCCCGAAGCGGAGGTAAAAATCTCTCCGGTACAGGATCCCGTGAAAGGTCAGGATGGGGGCAAACGCCCGCCAGCCGCCAACCAGCTGCTCCATCGTAAGGGTGAGGCAGGCGCGTGCCGGCGAAGACGCCCGCACCTGTGACTTTCGCCCGGTTTTCATATCAAAAGTCAGAAACGGGCAGAACACAACATCGGGGCTGCCCAGCTGTCCCAGTTCTTCCAGAAGGCCGCAGAGTTCCTCCGTCAAAAACCAGTCGTCCGCGTCCAGTACTTTGACATAGCGTCCGCGGCAGACATCCATGCCCGCATTAACGGCGGACCCGTGTCCGCCGTTTGTTTTGTGCAGCACAGAAAACAGCCCCGGATAATCCGCCGCTGCTTTCTGCGCTGTTTTTTCACAGCCGTCCGTGGAGCCGTCGTCTACTACAATCACTTCCAGAAACGGCCGAAGCGCGGGCGGCACAAGAAGCGACTGCAGGCATTCGCGGATCCATGGCGCGGCGTTATACATCGGCACAATGACCGAGAGCAGTATCTCATTCATAGGTTCATACCTAAAATACGCTGATATAATAAATTCATTTTTTTTCTGATCACGGCCCGGTCAAACTGTTTCCGGACGGCCGCGGCATTCCCTGTCCGGGGCGGAATTGCGGCACAGCCCGGCTGCACGCTTTCCGTTTCGTGGCATTCCCTGTCCGTGCCAGCCGCGGCGCCGGTTTTTGCCCCGGCGTTTTCTACGTTTCCGCCGGCCGCCACGCTGTCTTTGGCGCTCCCTTTCCCCCGGGAGAGCGCTGCAAGGATCTGGCCGGCAAACGCCTCTGCATCGTCAAAAGGCGCCGTAAAACAGTCCGACAGCCCGGAATGCACGATATCCCTGTTCCCGCGTATATCGGAAACAACGCAGGGAAGTCCCGCTGCCGCCGCCTCAATCAGCGCTACCGGAAGCCCCTCCTGCAGTGACGGGAACACAAAGACGTCAGCTGCCGCATAGAGCGTCCACACATCCGGCAGATACCCGGGCAGCGCCACCCTGTCGGAAAGGCCTCTTGCCGCTGCATCAACACGGAGCGCTTCGCCCTGCCCGCCGATGCCGGCAATCAGATACCGGATATTGGGAGCGCCGATGCGGGAAAGCGCATCCAGTATCACTTTATGGTTTTTGCGGATGCTAAGTTCACCGACCGAGAGGAGTAAGACCTCGTGTTCTTTTATGCCGAACTGCTGTCTGGCTTTCGCCCTGACGGACTCGTCCATGCCGGCCTGACGAAATCGTTCCGTATCAATGCCGACCCCTGGTATGTAAACGGTCCCCTTTGCGTGCAGATGCTTCTTTGCAAACAGGTAATCTTCACGGTTAATCGCAATCAGCGTGTCCGTAAACCATGAGCAGGCCCATTCCACCGGGAAATATAAAAGCCAGTTCTTTTTTGGGGCCCCTTTATAAAAATGAAATCCGTGCACGGTATAGACGGCTTTTGTGTGTCTGCCGATACAGACAAACCGTCCGAGCAGGCCGCCGATCGGCGACTGGCAGTGGACCATATCGTAACGGCCCGCTTTTACCAGACGCGAAAGAAGCCTGGCTGCGGCCGCGTTCTGCCGGACCTTTTTGATATCCCTTGCAAAGGGGATCTGGTGGCAGCCGACATGGCGCTGCTCTAACAGGGAGCGCAGCCGGTCCACCTCGTCCTGGGGGCAGGTATTGCCGTCGTGGAAATTGCAGGCGACGTCAACCGAGCAGCCCAGCTCCTGAAGGAGCCGGATATTATCCATATTAAATTGTAAGATCATAGATGCCACAGAGGTGACGATCAGTACCTTTCTCATGATGTAATTTTCCAGTTCCTGTCAAATTGTGTACGATTTGA
>CAMUHN010000002.1 GCA_947088675.1 uncultured Roseburia sp. | reverse complement strand
AGAAAACGACATTTTCAATAAGAGTATGGAGAGCCGTAAAGGGGGCGAGACGTATACATTTTATGACGGGCCGCCTACCGCAAACGGAAAACCTCATATCGGGCATGTACTGACACGCGTGATAAAGGATATGATACCGAGATATCAGACAATGAAAGGCAGGTTTGTGCCGCGCAAGGCAGGCTGGGATACACACGGACTTCCGGTCGAGCTTGAAGTGGAGAAGCTGCTCGGATTGAATGGAAAAGAGCAGATTGAAGAGTACGGAATGGAACCTTTTATTGAAAAATGCAAAGAATCTGTATGGAAATATAAGGGAATGTGGGAAGATTTTTCCGAGACAGTCGGTTTCTGGGCGGATATGGAACATCCGTATGTCACATACGACGATAATTTTATTGAATCGGAGTGGTGGGCATTAAAAGAAATCTGGGATCGGAAATTACTATATAAAGGATTTAAGATTGTGCCTTACTGCCCGCGCTGCGGTACGCCGCTCTCCAGCCAGGAGGTTGCGCAGGGGTATAAGAGCGTGAAAGAGCGTTCGGCAGTCGTTCGTTTTCCTGTAAAGGGCGAGGACGCTTATTTTCTGGCATGGACAACGACGCCGTGGACGCTTCCGTCAAATGTTGCGCTCTGTGTGCACCCGGATGAATCTTACTGCAAAGTAAAAGCGGCGGATGGATTTACTTATTATATGGCAGAGGCGCTGCTGGATCAGGTGCTTGGCGTGATAGAACGGAAAGAGGGAGAGCCGGCTTATCAGATTCTGGAACGGTATACCGGAAAAGAACTGGAGAGAAAAGAATATGAGCCGCTGTTTTCCTTTACGGGGGATTATGTCAGAAAACAGAAGAAAAAAGGACATTATATCACATGCGACGAGTATGTAACCATGTCGGACGGTACCGGCATAGTACACACTGCGCCTGCGTTTGGCGAGGACGACGCGCGGGTCGGCCGCAACTATGACCTGCCGTTTGTGCAGTTTGTAGACGGCAAAGGCGAGATGACAGAGGATACGCCGTATGCCGGATTGTTTGTAAAAAAAGCCGATCCGGTTATTTTAAAAGATCTGGAGGCAGATGGAAAGCTGTTTGACGCCCCCAAATTCGAACATGATTATCCGCACTGCTGGAGATGCGATACGCCGTTAATCTACTATGCGAGAGAATCGTGGTTTATCAAAATGACTGCGGTAAAAGACGAGCTGATTGCAAACAATAACACGGTCAACTGGATTCCGGAATCCATCGGAAAAGGGCGTTTTGGCGACTGGCTTGAGAATATACAGGACTGGGGCATATCAAGGAACCGTTACTGGGGTACGCCGCTTAATATCTGGGAGTGCGAGGGCTGCGGACATCAGGAGGCAGTCGGAAGCCGCGCAGAACTTGCGGAAAAGAGCGGGAAAAGTGAGGCGGCCAAAATCGAGCTGCACAGACCCTATATTGATGAAGTGACCTTTACCTGTCCGGATTGCGGGAAAGTCATGCGGCGTGTGCCGGAGGTGATCGACTGCTGGTTTGATTCCGGCGCGATGCCGTTTGCGCAGCACCATTATCCGTTTGAAAATCAGGAGCTGTTCCGGCAGCAGTTTCCGGCGCAGTTTATTTCGGAGGCTGTGGATCAGACAAGAGGATGGTTTTATTCGCTGATTGCGGAATCGACGCTTCTTTTCCACAAAGCGCCGTATGAAAATGTAATCGTGCTTGGACATGTGCAGGACGAGAACGGACAGAAAATGAGCAAATCGAAAGGCAATGCGGTAGATCCGTTTGAAGCGCTGGAAAATTATGGGGCGGATGCAATCCGATGGTATTTTTATATTAACAGCGCGCCATGGCTTCCGAATCGTTTTCACGGCAGAGCAGTGCAGGAAGGACAGCGCAAATTTTTAGGAACACTGTGGAATACCTATGCATTTTTTGTACTGTATGCAAATATTGATTCATTTAACGCAGCGGAGCATAAGCTGGAATATGAGAAGCTTTCGGTGATGGATCAATGGCTGCTGTCTAAGTTAAACACGGTGGTAAAGGAAGTTGACGCGTTTCTTGCCGGATACAGGATCCCGGAGGCAGCGCGGGCGCTTGACTCTTTTGTGGACGATATGAGCAACTGGTATGTCAGAAGGAGCCGCGAACGCTTCTGGGCCAAAGGCATGGAGCAGGATAAAGTGAATGCCTATATGACGCTCTACACAGCGCTTGTCACAATCTGCAAATGCGCAGCGCCCATGATTCCGTTTATGACGGAGGAGATCTATCGCAATCTTGTCTGCTCCGCTGACGTATCTGCGCCGGAGAGTATACATCTGTGCGATTTTCCGGCTGCCGATGAATCAATGATCAATGCTGAACTGGAAAAGAATATGGATGAGGTCTTAAAGATTGTTGTGATGGGGCGTGCCTGCCGCAATAATGCAGCCATCAAGAACCGTCAGCCAATCGGCAAAATGTATGTCAGGGCGCCTTTTGCGCTGCCTGTCTATTTTACGGAGATCATAAAAGAGGAACTGAATGTCAAAGAACTGTCATTTACGGATGATGTGAGCGCTTTCACCGACTATATTTTTAAACCGCAGCTGCGCACGGTCGGACCCAAATACGGCAAATTTTTAGGACAGATCCAGAAATCGCTGGCGGCGCTTGACGGAAATTCGGCAATGCAGGAATTAAAATCACAGGGAACTCTTATTTTAAGAGACATAAATGACGATATAATACTAAGGGAAGAAGACCTGTTAATCACAATGACACAGAGGGAAGGTTATGTTACGGAGAACAATCAGGACCTGACGGTTGTGCTCGACACCAACCTGACGCCGGAATTAATCGACGAGGGGTTTGTGAGGGAACTGATCAGCAAGCTTCAGACAATGCGCAAAGAAGCGGGATTTCAGGTGACAGACAGGATTTTCGTATACAGCCGCACAGGAGAAAAGGTAAAACGGATTCTGGATCAGTACGGAGACGCGATCAAAGCCGATGTGCTGGCCGACTGTATTACCGAAGACACCGCGTTATCGGAAGGGAAAAACAACGGGATCTATGCAAAAGAGTGGAACATTAATGGAGAAACGGTTGTTTTAGGAGTACAAAACCTTTAAAGTGAGAGGAGAATACAGACCAATGAACACAAATTTATTTGAGAAAGATGTATTTATACGCAGCGTGCAGGAAAATGTCAAAAATCTCTACCGAAAGACTCTGGAGGAGGCAAGCCAGCAGGAGATTTTTCAGGCAGTTTCCTATGCGGTAAAGGATGTGATTATAGACCAGTGGCTGGATACACAGCGCACGATTGATGAGGAAGATCCGAAGATTGTCTATTATATGTCAATGGAATTTTTGATGGGCCGCGCACTGGGCAACAATCTGATCAATTTAAAGGCGTATCACGATGTGAAAGACGCACTGAACGAGATTGGCTTAAATCTTGATACGATCGAAGATCAGGAGCCGGATCCGGCTCTTGGAAACGGCGGCCTCGGGCGTCTTGCAGCTTGCTTTATGGAATCGCTTGCGACGCTTGGCTATCCGGCATACGGCTGTGGAATACGCTACCGTTACGGGATGTTTAAACAGCAGATCAAAAACGGATTCCAGATGGAAGTGCCGGACAACTGGCTTAAGAACGGATATCCGTTTGAGCTGCGCAGGCCGGAGTATACTTATGAAGTGAAATTCGGCGGCTATGTGCGCGCGGAGCGCGGGGTGGACGGAAAAACACATTTTATCCACGAGGGGTATCAGTCCATTCTTGCTGTTCCGTATGACATGCCGGTGATCGGTTACGGCAACCGTATGGTGAATACCTTGATGATCTGGGATGCCGAGGCGAAAGAGTGCTTTGAGCTTGACTCGTTTGACAAAGGCGATTACAAAAAGGCGGTGGAGCAGGAAAACCTTGCGCGCAATCTGGTCGAAGTGCTTTATCCGAATGACAACCATATCGCCGGGAAAGAACTGCGCTTAAAACAGCAGTATTTCTTTGTATCAGCAAGTGTACAGAGAGCTCTTGCCAAGTTTAAAAAGAATCATGATGATATCGGTAAATTGCCGGAGAAGATTACATTCCAGTTAAACGATACGCATCCGACTGTAACGGTAGCCGAACTGATGCGTATCTTAATGGACGAGGAGGGATTAGGCTGGGAGGAAGCTTGGGATATTACATCGCATACCTGCGCTTATACAAACCATACGATAATGGCCGAGGCGCTTGAAAAATGGCCGATTGAGATATTCTCGAGACTGCTTCCGCGTATCTACCAGATTATTGAAGAGATTAACCGCCGTTTTATTCTGCAGATTCAGGCAAGTTTTCCGGGCGATAATGCAAGAATTGCCAAGATGGCAATTATCTATGACGGCCAGGTAAAAATGGCACATCTTGCCATTGCGGCAGGTTATTCTGTAAACGGTGTGGCAAGGCTTCACACCGAGATATTAAAGAACGAACAGCTGCGTGATTTTTACGAGCTGTTTCCGCGCAAATTTAACAACAAGACAAACGGTATCACACAGAGAAGATTTTTGCTGCATGGAAATCCGCTCCTTGCCGACTGGGTGACGGAGCACATCGGGGACGAGTGGATCACAAAGCTTTCCCATTTGGAAAAACTGGCAATCTATGCGGACGACGAGAAAGCACAGCAGGAATTTATGAATATCAAGTACCGCAATAAGATTCGCCTTGCAAAATATATCAAAGAGCACAATGGCATTGAGGTGGACCCGCGTTCTATTTTCGATGTACAGGTCAAGCGGCTTCATGAATACAAGCGTCAGCTGTTAAATATTCTGCATATTATGTATCTGTATAATGAGTTAAAAGAGCATCCGGAAATGGATTTTTATCCAAGAACATTTATTTTTGGCGCGAAAGCAGCGGCGGGATACAAAATTGCCAAGCTTACGATTAAGCTGATCAACAGTGTTGCGGATGTGATCAACAACGACAGCAGCATCAGGGGCAAGATCAAAGTCGTCTTTATTGAGGACTATCGCGTCTCCAACGCAGAATGGATTTTTGCGGCGGCAGATGTGAGCGAGCAGATTTCGACTGCAAGCAAGGAAGCTTCCGGTACCGGAAATATGAAATTTATGTTAAACGGCGCGCTGACGCTTGGAACGATGGACGGGGCAAACGTTGAGATTGTCGAGGAAGTCGGAGAGGAAAATGCGTTTATCTTCGGATTAAGTTCCGATGAGGTGATTGCACATGAGCACAACCGTGATTATGATCCGATGCAGATTTTTAATAACGATCAGGATGTCCGGAAAGTATTGATGCAGCTGATCAACGGTTTTTATTCCGCAAACGATTCCGAGATGTTCCGTGATATTTATAATTCGCTGTTAAATACGCAGTCCACAAAATATGCGGATACTTACTTCATTTTAAAGGATTTCCGCTCTTACGCGGAGGCGCAGAAGCGTGTGGGCAAAGCTTACAGGGATGAGAGCGGCTGGGCAAAGAGTGCGATTCTTAACGTAGCCCATGCCGGTAAATTTTCTTCCGACCGTACGATTTTAGAGTATGCGGAGGAGATCTGGCATTTAAAGAGCATTGAGGTAAAGAGCTCTGAGCGTAAATAAACAGCAGAGGGGAACAGGCGTTTGTGATTTTTCATGAACGCCTTGCTGTGTTTGAAATTGGAGGTAAATCTATGGAAGGAAAAAGGAAGTTCAGAATCAGAAGAGTACTTGCATTCCTGCTTGCGTTTGCCCTGCTTGCGACGTCGCTCGATTTGTCAATGGTCAGCGTGTCTGCGGCGGACGCCAGGGCGGGTCAGAATGAAGGCGCTTTTGAAAAATGGATTGACAGGGTTGACCTGCCACAGTATGCGAAAGATTTTTACAATAATCTGGATCGCGATACCGGAACGGGCGGAAACCATGTGCTGCTTAATGGCTCGAAGATTACGATCGGAAGCGCCGAGGGTGTGGCCAATCCTTATATCGGTTTTTCCGTCGGCGATTATATGATGGAACCGAATCAGATTGATGAGAGCAGCGACAGGGATCTGGAAATCCGAAAGAATCTTCTGATTGCCTATCAGGCGTTTTTAAAAGATCATCCGGAGATATTCTGGCTGTCGGATACGCCGGAGTTTGGGCTTGTGTCGAGAGGACAGCAGCCAGGCGGCACGTGGCAGTATATGTATTATCTGATTCTTTCTTATGTAGATCCGATTACGAATCCTTATACTGTGTACACGGCAGGGTATGAGGAGCCTGCGGCAAGGCAGAACGAGACGGCGGAACTCGACCGGATTATCAACGGAATCAATGTCTCGGGAGCGTATGAGGTCGATAAGGTCAAAGCAATACATGACTGGCTGATTACAGCCAATTTCAGCCAGACATCTGCCGGGACGTCTGAGCTGGCAGGAAAAGCAGTCAGCGCGATCAAACAGCTGACAGGAGACGATGCGCCAGGCGCAGACGCATATGCGCAGGCGATGAAAGTAATCTGCGAAAAAAAGGGATTTTCATGCGTGCTGGTCAATGACGGCAACGGAAAGAGCTGGAATTATGTGAAAGTTGGCAGCGGATGGTACCTTGCAGATGTATGGGTGGATAAAGCAAATACAACGGACATAACAGATTCGAAAAATATATCCACAAAATATTTGCTGCTTGGATCAAAGACACAGGTTGACGGGGGCGAAGTCAGTACCGTATATACGCCCAATAACCTGATTGAGGGCGTTTCCTTTTCCAATGGCCCCGTCTTAAGCGCGAGCCGTTATCCACTGCAGCCGGAGGTAATCGAGGGCGTACTGGTTGTTCCTCCTACTTCAGGTTCCGGAACAGCGGCGGACCCCTATATGATCGGCAGTGAGTCGGAGCTGTTCTGGTTTCGGATGCTGGTAAACGGAAATCTGACAGATCAGACACAGGATGCGGACGCATGCGCGGTTCTTACGGCGGATATTGCGCTGACTGCAAAATGGACGCCGATTGGAACGAATGCCGCGCCGTTTGCTGGAACTTTTGACGGAAACGGATTTACTGTTTCCGGTATGCGTGTGGAAGCTGCTGTTGACAACTATGCCGGATTTTTCGGAAAAGCAGACGGTGCGGTGATCAGACACTTTGGGCTGGCCGGCGCGTCAGTCAGCAGTATACCGGGTGCAAAGTCTGGTGTGCTCTGCGGAGAACTTGCCGGAACGTCCACGGTAACAAACTGTTTTACACAGATGGCGACGCCGGGAACAACGGCAGGTATTGCGCATACTGTCTCGGCAGATTCTTCGATTACCTGCAGTTTTACAAATGCTTACAAGCTGGCGGAGCAGGCAGATACCGCCACCACATTTACAAATGCGTATTTTGTAACATCCGCGAATGCCAATTCTCTGGGACAGAGTGCGCCTCTGACATTTTTTACATCCGGTCAGATTACGTATCAGCTGAATGGCGATAAGTCGACCGGAGACCTGATCTGGCGTCAGAACGTGGATAACAGCTGGCCGAAAGACCAGTGGCCCCAGTTTAAGACAGAAGGTCATGCAATCGTCTATAAACATCAGACACAGGCCCGGTACTCCAATAAAAAATTCGGAGAAGTAAGGGTAGAAAACACGAATTATACGTATAATGACCACAGCGGCGGACTCAGTGTCTCGCTGCCGGACGACTGGGAAGGCGGTCGAACGATTACTTACCAGTACGCCAACTGGAACAGCAACAGTCCGGGATCCGCGCCGACCAGCGGATGGCAGAATGTAACAAGCGGTGTCTTAAACGATACGACTTTTCCATGCAGAACCTACAGCGCCGGAGTAAATCCATCGTATGACTACTGGCTGAAAATTAAGGTGACAGGTTCAACAAATTACAATGATATTGAACAAAACGTGGCATTTCGTGTAAACAGAAAACCGCTGACCAGCAGTGATATTACAATAAAAGTGATAAAACCTGCCAACGCGGAGGCGTATTATACAGGCAACGCCCTGAAAATACCGGATGATATTGAAGTCGAGGTTACGGATGGCAGTCGGACATTGGAGGTAAATAAGGACTGGTTCTATACGGTGTTTGCTACCGGAGAATCCTATATCGAGGCGAAAGAATATGATATCCAGATTATGGGCCAGGGCAATTACAGCGGCACCGGCACTGCAAAATTTCTGGTAAAACGTAAACAGGCTGAGGTCAGGATTCTTGATACTTATCAGGTGAATTACACATACGGAGATACGGTCAAAGAACCGACCGACGCACAGATTGTTTACAGTGGAGATGCCGGTGCAACAAAGACGATCAAATGGTATAACGCCAGTGATACGGACAGGAAAAACCCGCTTGCCGGCATACCGTCGGATGCAGGTACTTATATTGTCCGCGTCGAGATGTCGGCAACCGGTAATTATGAAATGGCTTTCGCAGAAAAGACGGTGACAATTGCCAAAAAGACGCCGACAGCTGACGACGTGACAGTGGAGCGCGTTGATAACTGGAATCTGATCTCCGAGTTTGACGGGAAAGAGAGAGTGGCAACTGTTACAGCGAAAAACGGATTGAATGCGCGCATCGGTTACCGCACGAGAAGAGGCAGCACATATCTTGCCTCTCCGCCAAAGAATGCCGGGGAGTATGAGTTGTGGGTCATTGTGGACGAGGCGACAAACTTTGCAGCCACGCAGTTTAAGGTATATGATTTTACGATTCAGAGAAAATCACTGTCCCAGAGTATGTTTCAGGCGATTGCAGACGAATACTACAGTGCGACGCCAAGGGAACCTGCAGTTTCAATTTCAGGCGACGGATCGTTTGCATGTCTGACAGAGAATGATTATACGGTTACATACCGCAATAATACAAATGTCGGCAGCGCAACAGCGGTGATTACCGGAAAAACGAACGGAAATTTTACCGGACAGATTTCAGTTCCGTTTAAGATTAATCCGAAGATCTGGTCAGGCGACGTCAAAGATTATTATACGATACAGGGAGATAAGGTCCCGACTCCGGACGGACTGACCGGTGACAACTGGTATAAGGGAGCCGTAACGCTTTTGCCGGCGAACGGTTATACGATCTGGCTTGGAAAAGCCGGGAATGCGACGACAGGCGACGGCAGTAAAATTGAGATCAAAAGCGAAGGGATTGATCAGGAATTTACTTTCTACTTAAAGGACGCAGACGGCTACATTGTGTTTGTTCCCAATAACGGAACGCCAAACTACAGAGAGGAGAAAGTTATTCTGTCGATTGATGCGCAGGGGCCTGTCTTTAACAATACGAGAACAGGCGGTATTACAATTTCCGGTGAGAACGGCAAACGTTCGCCCTACCGGGTTGATCCTGGCACAACAAAGAAAACGACGTTTTCCACTGTAGATAATCAGGAAGTTTCAGTAAGAATTGAGGCATATGACAAGCTCATTGGTCTCGATAAGATTTATTATTTTGTAGATAAAGTAAGCAGCAGTACATTGGATGAAGTGGTCGAGAGCGAACTGGAGCTGAAAGATCCGACTGTACTGGAATCCAATCCGGACTGGTTTACCGAAGCGCCGTCGTTGGAAGAGGGGACGTATGCCGGATTTACCATTAACGGCGAAGGAAAATATGTTGTTTATGCCTATGCGACAGATAAGTTTGGAAATAAGAGCAGTTACATCTGTTCGGCAGGTATCACCATAGATAAGACGCCGCCGGAGATCGGGTTCATCATTTCTCCGACCAAGGTACAGGGAACATTAAAAGATACGTCGGCTACCATCAGTTATTTCAATGCTACGGAGAAAGGAACATTCTATTTTAAAGTATTGCCGCGGGATGAGGCGGCGCCGTCTGTGGAAGATATTATTGCAGCAGGCGAAGCGGCCGAAGACGGAACTGCCGGAAAAGGAGAGATGAAAGCCGGCGGAGGGAATACATTTGAGATGACAGATCTTTCGCCGAATACGGAATACCGGCTGTATATTGCAGCTGTAGACCGTGCAGGCAATCAGATTGTTACGCCAAAGACCATTGATTTTAAGACCTGTAAGATTATCACAAAATTCAAGGGTGACGGACTGCCTACGCTTGAGGGCGAATACGGTACGAAACCGAAAGATATGACGCTGACGCCGCCGGAACTTGCGGATGATATGGCGCCGGACGCAGGAGGAACATGGGCGGTCTATACCCATTATGTGGATGAAAATGACAATACGCCGATTATTTCTTCCGGAGAAGGCGAAACCATTTATCCGGTGGATGACGGGGAAGCGCCGGCAAAACCTGATCTGGTTGCAGTTTTTACGCCCGATAATCAGGAACTGTATGAGACTCTCTGGGTTACGATTAAGCCGAGAGTTAATAAAAAGAAGATTACGGTTCAGGTAGAGGATGCAAAAAAGGTATATGATACGGCGAATCCGGTCTTTACATGGCATCTTGCAGGGGAAGATAAGCTGGTTGGAACCGATACGCCGGATGTGCTTGGCATCGTGCTTGATTTTGTGCTGACCGAAAACAATGGAACAGAGGATAATCCGCATGTCGGAACCTATGATATTACCGGAACGGCAGACAGCAAAAATTATGAAGTAGAATTTTTGCCTGGTACGCTTACTGTTACCAAAGCACAGGCAACAATTACAGTAAACAGAGAGAATTATCGCGTTACATTCGGGGATGCGGTATTTCCGCTGGAAGAGATAGAAAAGTATGGAGAGTCAGAGCTGATTTACCGCATTACAAAGAGTCAGGCATATAATCCGCAGATGGGCGACGGACTTTATAACGGAGAAGTGATCACCGTAGATGCACAGGGAAATGTGCGGATTGACGGCGCCGGAGAAGCGGACATTCAGGTTTCCATGGCGGCTTCCAAGAATTATTTTGCAGCGGTAGGAGACAAACAGATTCATGTCTCGGTTGCAAAACATGCGTCTGTTGTCATTGATCAGGTGGAGCAGAAATATGTCTATGCTGCCGGCACTAAGGATCAGCCTGCGAAGATAGAGTTGAGCCAGTTTTTATTGAAAGATATCGGAAAGAGTATTTTTGAGATACCGGAGAACGGTATTGTTGATACAGACGATATTCTTGCCATGATTCGAAATCCGGAGACGGAAGAGCCCGATGAGGGAGGAGAAAATCCGGATCCCGATGAGGGAGGAACCGAAAATCCGGATGCATCAGAGACACCGGAAAATCCCGATGAGAATCAGACAAAAGAAGGGGAAGATCAGACGCCGGGAGGAGACGACCAGAATCCGGGCGGATCGGGAGACGATACACAGACGCCGGGAGGAGACGACCAGAATCCGGGCGGATCGGCTGTGGAGGCGAAAGCGTTTGTAGGACATCGGAGCGGTAATCTGTTCTACCAGGTTAAGAAGCTTGGGGAGGATATGATCGGCACATACGCTGATATCACGGTAAATATCGTTTCTGCAAACTACGAACCGCTTACAGTCAATATCCATGTATTGATACGTGACAAGATTCAGCCATTTGAAGACAAGAAGGCTGAGGTTGATGTGGTCGACAAATCAGAACTCACCTACGGCGTATTACTTGGCGATGTTGCACTCAATACGGAGACGGCACGGTTTGTTGAGGAGGGTTCCGACAACGAGGTAACGGGAACTCTTGTCTGGAAAGAGCCGGAAACAGTTCTCCAGGTTGGAAATGCGCAGGCAGTATGGCTGTTTACGCCGGACGATACGGAGACATATAAAATACTGGAGGGAACGCTGTACTTTACGGTAAATAAGGCAGTGCCCATTGTGCAGACCCCGACGGCATCTCCGTCTCAGATTATTTATAATCCGACGACGCACCTGTCTGATATCAGCGTAAACGGATCAAACGGAACCTGGACAGTCGGCGGAACAGAAACGACGGTAAGAGGAACCTGGGGATGGAAAGAACCCGACTCCGTACCGACTGTTGATAAACCGACATATACTGCCGTGTTTACGCCGAGAGATACGGATAATTATGATCCGGCAGAGATTGAGACGGAAATCAGCGTGAGCAAAGCAGTTCCGTTTATTGCAGCGAATCCGCAGACTTCGGAACTTACGTATGGAGATACGCTGCTGAATGCGGAATTTACAGGGGGGAGCGTGCAGTATAACCAGAACAGCAATATACCGGGCTTTGATACTCCAGTGCCGGGCACGTTTGCATGGATCGACGATTCGATCAGGCCGCAGGTGCCGGACAGCCAGAAAACGCTGTATGACGTTGAGTTTATACCGGATGACGAGATTAATTATGAGTCGGTTGGATTTATGATGACAGTTACGGTGAATCCGGCGGAGAAACCGGATAATACGCCGGAATACGATCATCAGGACGTACCATTGGAAGTGGAATATATTTCCCAGATTGACCTTCCGGAGAACTGGGAATGGGATGAGAAAGAAGACTGGGCGTTAAAATCCGGTATGGAATATCATCTGACTGCAATTTATAAAGGAGAGGATGCGGGAGTCGGTAATTTTATCATTGAGCGCGTTTCAATTACCGTGCGCCGGGCAGGCTGCGTCCATCCAAATCGGGAGGAGAGAAACGTTAAGAGCACGACATGCTTTGAAGACGGTTACACCGGCGATATCTACTGCAGTGTCTGCGGCGAAGTGATTTCGGCCGGAACGATCGTTGCATCACCAGGCCATCAGTGGGATGCGGGAGTCGTCACATTAGAGCCGACCTGCGAGGAGGACGGCACGGCGCTCTTTACCTGTACGGTATGCCATGAGACGGAGGAGCGCGTCAATGATCCGCGCGTGGAAAAACGCGGTCATGACTGGGAGGAAGAGCTGACAATGCTTGATCCGACCTGTACGGAAGACGGCGCAACCTTTATCCGATGCAAACGGTGCGACGCGATTATGCCAGGTACGGAGATTAAGATTCCGTCGTTTGGAGGTCATATAGGCGGAACCGCGACCTGTACGCAGGAAGCAGTCTGCGAGCGGTGCGGCGAGCGTTACGGGGAAGTGGATCCCACAAACCACCCGGAGACGGAAGTGCGCGGTGTTACCGAAGTTTCGTGTTCGCAGGAAGGCTATACCGGGGACACCTACTGTCTGGTATGTGAAAATCTGGTTACTGCGGGCAGTGTCATTGAGAAACTTCCGCACAGATGGATGGAACGAAGATGTATCACACAGCCGGATTGTGTTCATCCGGGACTTGAAGTATTAATCTGCGGCAACTGCGGCATCGAGCAGGAGGAAGTAATTGAGGCGACAGGCGTGCACAGGTGGAGCACGGAATATACGATTGACCGGCCGGTACAGGGCAGTACAGACGGAAGTAAATCTTTCCACTGTACGATCTGCGACACAATCAATCAGGCGAGCATCGTTGCAATTACGGCTGCACCGTCTGCAGGCAGTACGGTAAATCAGCCGACCGGAGATTATAAGGTTGTAACGCCGGGAACGAGTAAAACACCGTCTGTTGAGTATACAAAGCCGGCGGATAAGAACGCGGCGAAAGTAACTATTCCGGCTGCAATTACGGTTAACGGGATATCCTACCAGGTGACATCTGTGGCGGCAAATGCATTTAAAAACAATAAAAAGATTACGCAGGTTACGATCGGAAACAATGTCACAAAGATTGGAAACGGCGCGTTTTTCGGTTGTACAAAGCTGCAGACGGTAAAGATTGGCAATAAGGTGAAGACAATCGGAAATAATGCATTTGAGGGATGTAAGAAGTTAAAGAGCGTTACGATCGGAAGCAAGGTCACATCAATCGGCACAAAGGCATTTAACAAGTGTACCGGGCTGACGAAGATAACGATTCCAAAAAGTGTGTCAAAAATCGGAAAACAGGCATTTAACGGCTGCAGTAAATTAAAGAGCATTACGATTAAGACGACAAAGTTAAAGAGCAGTAATGTCGGAAGCAGCGCATTTAAAGGCACGTCGTCAACAGCTGTCGTGAAAGTGCCAAAGAGTAAGCTTTCCGCATACAAAAAGCTTCTGAAATCAAAAGGAATGAGCAAAAAGGCAACTTACAAAAAGGCATGATCTTTTTCCATAACGGGGCGCGCAAGCGCCCCGTTATGAAAAACAACGAATGTGCTGTCTTGACAATTCCCGGTTCGGTGGTATAATGTTATTAAAATCTGGCATAAATTCCATATTTTGATTTGAAATAATTGATTAGGAGGATGAAACATGGCAAAGAAAGTCGTTACATTTGGCGAGATTATGCTCCGTCTGGCGCCGGAAGGATATTACCGTTTTGTGCAGGCTCCGTCCTATGGCGCTACTTATGGCGGCGGTGAGGCAAACGTAGCAGTTTCACTTGCAAATTACGGGCTGGACGCAAGCTTTGTAACAAAGCTTCCGGCACATGAGATCGGACAGGCAGGTGTAAATTCCTTAAGGCAGTTTGGGGTGGACACGTCCGACATTGTACGCGGCGGCGACAGAGTGGGCATCTACTTTTTAGAGAAAGGCGCAAGCCAGAGACCGTCAAAGGTAATCTATGACCGTGCAGGTTCTGCAATTGCTACGGCGACAACGGCTGATTTTGATTGGGATAAAATTTTTGAGGGAGCCGACTGGTTCCATTTTACAGGTATTACACCGGCGCTCGGCGATAATGTTGCAGCAATCTGCCTGGAGGCGTGCAAGGCGGCAAAAGCAAAGGGGATCACTGTCTCCTGCGACTTGAATTACCGCAACAAACTCTGGTCGAAAGAGAAAGCCGGACAGGTAATGGGTGAGCTCTGCCAGTATGTAGACGTATGTATTTCCAACGAGGAAGATGCGAACGATGTATTTGGCATTAAGTCGGAGGGAACTGAGGTAACGGCAGGCGAACTGAACAAAGCCGGTTATAAAGAGGTGGCACAGAAGCTGACAGAGCGTTTCGGATTTAAAAAAGTTGCAATTACGCTTCGGACATCCATTTCCGCAAACGATAACAGATGGGCCGCTATGCTCTACGAGAATGGCGAGAGCTATTTCTCCAAAGAATATCTGATGCATATTGTAGACCGTGTAGGCGGCGGCGATTCGTTTGGCGGCGGATTGATCTATGCATGTTTAAACGACTACGCTCCGCAGGATACGATTGAGTTTGCAGTGGCTGCAAGCTGCTTGAAACACTCAATTGAGGGAGATTTCAATCAGGTCAGCGTATCTGAAGTACAGAAACTGGCTGGAGGAGATGCTTCCGGACGTGTACAGAGATAAAACCGGTCTCTGAAACAGGAATATGAAAAAGTCCCGTGTAATACGGGACTTTTTTTTGTATAAATTTCACAAATACTGTGCGCACCATGTTTATAAAATTTGTATAAATATTTTTGATTTTAGCGGAAATGCTGGTTTTTATCGGAAATTTGTGGTAAAATAGTATTATTCAGTTATTTGCAGGAGATCATGAAACAAGTAGTTTATTACACAATGACCGAACTAAGTCAGAAAGGAGTGGTGGCATTATGTTTGAAATTGGAGAATATGTTGTCTATGGTTCTAAGGGTGTCTGTAAGGTGATGGACATCACACATTTGGACATGTCCGGTGCGGATCAGGAGCGGCTATATTATGTTCTGGCGCCGATCGGCGACACATCCGCAAAGATTTATGCGCCGACAGATAATCAGAAGACAGTAATGCGCAGGGTCATCACCAGGGAGGCGGCACAGCAGCTGATTGAAGAGCTTCCGGAGATCGAACTTTTATGGGTGCCGAATGACAAACAGCGGGAAGCGACCTATCGGGAGGCAATGAGGACCGGGGATTACAGGTCATGGATCAGTATTGTGAAAACACTGTATGTAAGAAAGAAAGAGCGGCTTTCACAGGGGAAAAAGATCACTGCATTGGATGAACGGTATATGCGGGTGGCAGAGAACGAGCTGTACAATGAGCTCTCCCTGACGCTTGAGGTACCGAAAGAAAATATGGAACAGTATATCAGGGAGAGATTGGAGTGTATCGAAACGTAACAAAAGATCAGATGAAAACGGGGCCGTTCCGATTTGTATGCAGCAAACAATACGGATCAGAGCGGGCCCGTTTTTCTTTTTAGCAGAGACTTTGTTACGCGAAAGTGTAAAAGTGCTTTTCCTGGAACAAAGCGGACAAGTTCGCTTTGTTCTGTCAGATATTCAGATACTGTTTTCTGTTATACAGTCGTGTTGACGCCGTTAACGGCTGCATGTTCGTTTTCATCCAACGGAATAATCAGACATTTTTTGCCGTTAATCGTGTCGGAGTGAATCTGGCTGACCTTTTCCGGTTTGACACGCAGAATTACATCATAGGTTTTAATTTCCGGTACATCGTCTCCCTCGTTTGCGTCCGTGACAGGCAGGGCGCGTGTCTCCTCAAGCTGCTGCTTTAAAGATGCAACCTGTCCGAGAAGTTCAAGTTTTTCTTTTCGTCGTCCGTTTTGTTCCACCAGTTTAGGGTCTACCAGCTGGTCTGCGTTTGGAAGTTCTTCTTCAAATGCCGTTCCGAAGCTTTTTTCAATCTGTGCGGCCTGTTCTTCGGAAACGCCGCTCTCGCTTAAAATTTCCGAGATTGCCGTCTGCGTCACAATCACTGGCTGCGGTTCTTCATCGTCCGGCAGGACCGGGATCAGATCATTTAAATTCCCCTGGATGTCCATAAAAAGGGCTTTGCTGTTTTCGTCTTCTTCACCGATCACATCTTTTACGATATTATGAAAGGTCAGTTTTTTTTCGGTCGCAGTCAGCCTGGGATTGCAGCCGAGTACATGTTCCATAAATTCGGCGTGGGGCGATTTGGTATCGCGCGTGTAAAAAAGAACGGAGTGTATATCCGCGCTGCGTTCGGTAAAGGCAGGAAAGACAAACCCGGTGTCGGGAGCGCCTACAACCCAGTCGCGAATACGCGGTCCGATTCGGTTTTCTGCCTCCCGGTAGCCAAGCGCCGCATTGGAAAGCGTCACGGGGCAGACAGCGCAGAGCAGATATTCATAGACTTCTTCGGATTCGTCCAGCTTGTTATTGTCTGTTGTCTTTGACATCACATCGTATGCATCATGAAAGATTAGGATCAGGTAGTTTCCTGCATAACTGTAATTTTCAATAATCAGGTCGTAGAAAGCATCGAGAAGCTCCTCGCTTTTTAATACGCTCTGCCGCAGGCCAAGAAGAAACTGCTGTTTTCCGCCGGGGGCTTCCTCGGCAGTCGGAAATTCCAGTTCCAGGAGGTTGTTGCCAGGGCTGCCGGAGAGCACTTTTTTTGTGATTTCCAGATATTTATGTAATTCCTCATCGTCTAAGTTGAGAAATGTTTCGTTAAGCTTTACAACTTTATTTCTGTCAGCATCGACATAACAGCCGCAAAGCTTTGTAAATGTTGCGGCGTCTTTTTTAAAGCGTCGTTTTATTTCCTGAATTTCTTTTTTATTCATGGGATAGCTCCTTTTTCTAAAAATTTTTGAAATGGTTAATTTTCATTTGAAATCTGGGCATACTTTTTAGGAGTGATGCCGACCGCTTTTGTAAAAACTTTTAAGAAATTGCTGTAATCTCCGAAACCGCACATTGCGCAGGTGTCGCTGACCGAGTGGCCGTTTGAGAGAAGCGATTTTGCCTTTGTAATGCGTTTTGCGGAAATATACTTGTTGATCGTGGTTCCGGTCGATTTCTTAAATATTTTACACAGGTATGAGCTGCTTAAGTAAAAGTGGTCTGCAAGGCTTTGGATCGTTAAGGATTCCGTCAGATGCCGGTTGACATAGGAGAGGATATCGTCGATCTGTCCGTGCCGTATGCCGGTGACTTCGGGGCGGTCAAAGTCGTGGTCGCAGTGCAGCAGAAAAATCCGGTTCAGGAAGATAAGCAGTTCCAGAAAGACGGCCGTATCCATAATATCCTGCCCGTATCCGTCGCTGTACGAGAGTTTGTGGATATAATAGAGGAAACGTTTCTGTTCTTCGGCGGAAAGCGAGATCTTATGTCCGAGACTGCTGCTGCGGCAGGTAAAACAATAATTTAAATCGGTCTGCTCGGTGGAAAATTTTTTCAGATAGTCCGGATAGATCGAGAGGATCACACGCTCCAGATCTGCATTGTCAATGCGGGAGAGATAATGGCTTTCGTACTGGTTGATAAAAAAGATGTCTCCCGGATGAAACGTATAAAAGCGGTTGTCGATCAGGAACTGTTTTCCGCCGGAAATCGAATAATAGACTTCGTAACAGTCATGAATATGGATATTCATCGGTTTTTCATCGTTGTAGAGATGGGCAACGGCAAATGTCTGAGAGCGGATGCAGGCGTCGGTCGCAGATTTGCAGGAATCATATACTGTCATAGTTTCCCCCGGTTTCCTTTTTTGTATATGTTTTCCAGTATAAATCATTCGTAGAAAATTTGCAAGATTTTGAACAAAAACAACAAGAAAAGAGTGTTTTTTATATGTTACTATTATAATTATGAAAAAAGAAATGGAGGAACAGTACAATGGGAATTTTAGACAGTTTTTCATTAAAAGGTAAAGTTGCACTTGTGACAGGTGCGTCTTACGGCATCGGTTTTGCAATTGCTTCTGCCTATGCAGACGCAGGCGCAACCATCGTTTTTAACGATATCAAACAGGAACTGGTGGACAAGGGTATCGCTGCCTATGCGGAAAAAGGCATTACGGCGCATGGTTATGTATGTGACGTAACCAATGAAGAACAGGTAAATGAACTTGTAAAAAAAGTAGAGGCAGAGGTTGGCGTGATTGATATTCTGGTAAATAATGCCGGTATTATCAAACGTATCCCGATGTGCGATATGACAGCGGCAGAGTTCCGTCAGGTAATTGACGTTGACTTAAACGCACCGTTTATCGTCTCAAAGGCAGTTATTCCGAGCATGATTAAAAAAGGCCATGGCAAGATTATAAACATCTGCTCTATGATGAGCGAGCTCGGGCGTGAGACAGTTTCCGCATATGCTGCGGCAAAGGGCGGTTTAAAGATGCTGACAAAGAATATCGCATCCGAGTACGGCGAGTTTAATATCCAGTGCAACGGTATCGGACCGGGTTACATTGCGACGCCGCAGACGGCTCCGCTTCGCGAGATTCAGCCGGACGGTTCCAAGCATCCGTTTGATCAGTTTATTATTGCAAAAACTCCTGCAGCAAGATGGGGCAATGCGGAGGATTTACAGGGACCGGCAGTATTCCTTGCTTCCGACGCTTCTGATTTCGTAAACGGACATGTTGTCTATGTAGACGGCGGAATCCTTGCCTATATTGGGAAACAGCCGGGCTAAAGTGTTAGAGGAAAGAGAAAGGAAGCATTTTGTTGCTTTGTATTTCATGACGGGTATTCTCTGGGGACAGAGAATGCCCGTTTCCTTATAAAAACGGTTTAATGTGAAAAATCGGATGGGGGTTATTATGAGATATGGTTTTAAGCAGTACCGGCCGCCTGTCATTTTGCACAATCATCTGAATCTGGGAGGCGAGAGCCCGGATGGCGGGAAGATTGCGGTCAATAGTTTATATATTGAGAAAGACGGTGTTCCATGGATTGGAATTATGGGAGAAATGCATTATGTGCGGTGTGAGAGGGAGCGGTGGAGAGAGTTCTTATCTAAAATGAAAGCGGGAGGTATCACGGTAGTTTCTACCTATGCGTTCTGGATTTATCATGAGGAAAAAGAGGGAGTTTATGATTTCAGCGGTGCGCGTGATGTGCGGGCGTTTGTACAGCTCTGTCAGGAAATGGGGCTTTGGGTTGTCATGAGAATCGGTCCATGGTGCCATGGGGAAGTAAGAAACGGCGGTTTTCCGGACTGGCTGTTACGGAAACCATACCCGCTGCGTGAAGTCAATGAGGATTTTATGGAAGTGACAAAGACCTGGTATGGAGCTGTTGCGGAGCAGCTGAGAGGGCTTTTTTACAAAGACGGCGGCAATATCATCGCAGTACAGATCGAAAATGAATTTGTCGACAATGCCGATTATCTGCTTGCATTAAAGCGTCTGGCGATTCAATGCGGGATGCAGGCGCCTGTCTATACCGTAACGGGATGGAACCGCGCATCGGGGGCGAAGATTCCGGTGGATGATGTCCTGCCGCTGTTCGGCGGTTATTGTGATGCGCCGTGGGATGAAAGTATTACCAGGCTGCCTCCGTCGTCACACTATTTTTTTACCGGTGTGCGAAACGATTCCTCGATTGGTAAGGACCTGATCGCAGCGGGGGAGGATGAGGATGGATGGCGTCTGCCGTATGAGCGCTATCCGCATGCAACATGTGAGATTGGAGGAGGACTGCAGTCAACGTATCTGCGCCGCTACCGGATCAAAGGCATGGATATCTATGCGATGGCATTAATCAAGCTCTGCGAAGGGGCGAATCTGATCGGTTACTATATGTACTGCGGCGGTGAAAATCTGATTGGAGAGGACTCCACACTGCAGGAGACAAAAGAAAGCGGTTTCCCAAATGACTACCCGATCTTAAATTATGATTTTGAGGCTCCCGTTTCCATGTACGGAGAGATCAGGGAACATTACCGGCTGTTAAATCTGCTGCATTTATTTCTTTTGGATTTCGGCAGGGCTCTGGCAAAGATGACCTTTGTTCCGGCTGAGATTTCAGCGGCTCGTGACGATACAAAGACGCTGCGTTATGGGATGCGTACGGACGGACACAGCGGCTATATCTTTGTAAATCATTATCAGCGTCTGGATAGATTGGAGGATGTATCCGAAGTAGTGTTCGAGGCGTTTGATGTAAAATTTCCGCCGATTGCTGTTACCGGGGAGATCAGTTTTTTTCTGCCGTTCCATATGGATCTGGAAGGGACAGAATTGCTGTACGCGACGGCGCAGCCGCTTTGCCGTATGGACAGGACATTCTTTTTTCTTGCAATACCGGGTATTGACCCGGTCTATCAGCTGAACGGGGAAAAAATTTCTGCAGCAGCAGGAAAAGAGAACGGTTTTTGCAGGGGAAGCATCCGGATTGTAACGCTCAAAATGGAGGAGGCGCTGTTTGCAAGAAAGCTGGGCGGCACGTTTTATATCGGAGAGCGATGCGACCTGTATCTGCTTAACGGCGCACTGCAGGCGGCAGCGGGAAAAGAAAGGAAAGCAGTTCAGTGGAAAGACCAGGCTTTTGTGCAGGTTTCTACAGAAGAGGGGAGAAGTTTGGAAGAGGGCGACAGATGCGGAAAGACATACGAGTCAGGGCATATGGCCTCAAATACTGATTTTATTGTACCGGAGAGCCCCGGATCGGTCTTTATGCAAAAACTGGAGGAGGCGCCGTTTATGCCGGATCATAAACTTTTGTCCGAATTCTGGTTTGGCGGGGAACCAAAGCTTGTCTGGTATCGAATCAGTACGGAAGTTTCTTCGGGGTTTGTGGAAATCGATGCGCCATGCGATGTGATGCAGATTTATGCAGACGGAAAGCTGGCTGCAGACGATTTTTATCGGGGTGTCTGCTTCCGTATCCCGGCACGACTATTATATGGAAAGGAATGCTTCCTGCTGCTGTCGGAGCAAAAAGACAACTGCTACATGGAAGCAAGATGATATGGTTGATGCAAAAAAGATAGACTTATTTGAGCGCATGCCGATACCAAAGGCTGTATTTTCCCTGTCTGTTCCGACGGTAATCAGTTCGCTGGTTATGGTGGTCTATAATCTGGCAGACACTTATTTTGTCGGCATATTAAACGATCCGGTGCAGAACGCGGCGGTGACGCTTGCAGCGCCTGTGATCCTTGCGTTTAACGCCGTCAATAATCTGTTCGGCGTCGGAAGTTCGAGTATGATGAGCCGAGCGCTTGGCAGGCGGGATTACGAGACGGCAAGACAGAGCAGTGCGGTCGGATTTTACGCAGCGCTTGTCTTTAGTCTGCTGTTTTCTGTTCTGTATACCGCAGGGCGTATACCGCTGCTTGGCATTCTGGGAGCGGATTCGCAGACAATGGCCGCAACCGGCGCCTATCTGATGTGGACGGTTTCTTTCGGAGCGGCGCCTGCCATCCTGAATGTTGTTCTCGCCTATCTGGTACGTGCGGAGGGTGCTTCGCTGCATGCGAGCCTTGGAACGATGAGCGGATGTGTGCTCAATATTGTACTGGACCCCATTTTTATTCTGCCATGGGGACTGAATCTTGGCGCAGCGGGCGCAGGTCTTGCGACATTTTTGTCAAACGGCGCGGCATGTCTTTATTTTTTTATACTGCTGTTTGTAAAGAGAAAAACAACCTGTGTCTGCATTCGGCCGTCGATGTTTACACTGAAAAAGGAGATTATATGCGGTATCTGCGGCGTGGGGATTCCGGCATCCATCCAGAATCTGCTCAATGTAACCGGCATGACTGTTTTAAATAATTTTACTGCGGTTTACGGAGCGGCGGCTGTTGCGGCGATGGGAATTGCGCAGAAAATTTATATTATTCCGATGTATATTGCCCAGGGAATTTCACAGGGCATCATGCCGCTTGTCAGCTATAATTTTGCAAGCAGGGACGGCAGTCGTGTAAAACGCACCATTTATTTTACGCTGGCACTGCTGCTGTGCTTTATGTCGGCATCCACGCTGTTTTGCTTTTTCAGTTCGGACATGCTTGTCGGGTTGTTTATCCAAAATGAAGAGATCATAGCCTGCGGAGGACGTCTTCTGAAAGGTCTTTGCTTTGCGGTGCTGTTTTTGAGCGTTGATTTTCTTGCAGTCGGCGTATTTCAGGCCTGCGGCATGGGGAAAAAGTCGCTGCTTTTTGCAGTGCTTCGAAAAGTGGTTTTGGAAATACCGGCGTTAATCGTTTTAAACCGGCTCTATCCTCTCTATGGGCTTTCCTATGCGCAGCTTGTAGCCGAGGTCATTTTGGCCGCTGCCGCTGTTTTTGAACTGCGGCGGATTATAAAGAAGCTGAACAGGCATGAGGCCAAAGGAGACGCATAACGCGTCGTTTGCAGTGACTTTGGGAAATTTTGGCGATTCTCACATAAAGAAAATGTTCCCTGCATATAGTTAACTATAAATTACAAAAAGGCGGGGAGTCCACATGAATTTCAAGAATAAAATGCGTGCAAGAAATGCAGCGAGCAGTATCGGAGCGTCATTGTTTGGCGCGCTGTTTTCCATGTTTATCATAAGCGGCCTGCTGCTCCTTTTGCTTGCATTCTTGCTGTACCGGTTTGAACTTAGCGAAGGGATTGTAAAAACAGGCATTATTGTGATCTATGTCCTGTCCGGTGTGGCCGGCGGATTTTTCATGGGCAGGCTGCGCAAAGAAAAGAAATTTCTGTGGGGGCTTCTGGCAGGCGTGCTTTATTTTGCCATTTTGTTTCTCATTTCCCTGATTGTAAAGGGTGGTTTTACTATGGACTGGATCAAGCTGATGACAACATTTATCCTGTGTGCGGCATCCGGAATGATCGGCGGAATGGTCAGTTGAAAAATTTAAAAGGATACTTCTAAAAAAATAAAAAAATGCTTTTCTTATCGGAAATGATGTGATATACTATACGCGTTAATAAATGCGACAAAGGAGAGAGATTATGAAACATGTAAAGACATTAAATACCGTGAAATTACAGAATACAATCAAAAAAGGCGGCTGCGGCGAGTGCCAGACATCCTGCCAGTCCGCATGCAAGACTTCCTGCACGGTAGGAAACCAGAGCTGTGAAAACAAATAACACGAAGTAAAATGAATATCCATGACAGACGACCGTTCGCGCAGCGTGCGGTCATTTGTATGCACAGACCCGTGCAGAGAAAGCTGCCATTAAGGCGGCGCACGGGTCGCGCAGCGAGCAGGGGAAGAAATCTTCCCTGTTCGGTCACATCGGGCAGGGGTCTGCGTTCTCCTGCCCGATTGTAAATGAAGTCAGAAAGAGAGGAACTATTGTAGTGGTCCACCAATACAGGAATAACGGCTATAATATTGTTCTGGATGTTAACAGCGGCGCTGTACATGTTGTGGATGATGTGGCTTACGATGTCATTGCGTTGTATCAGGAGCATACCAGGGAAGAAATAGAAAAATTACTGTCGGACAGATTTGACGCGGCTTTAATTGCAGAGACATATGAAGAAATAAAATCACTGGAAAACGATCATACGCTCTTTACCGAAGATTCCTATGAAAACTATATCATGGATTTTGCGAAACGTCCGACTGTGGTAAAGGCGTTGTGCCTGCATATTGCGCACGACTGTAATCTTTCGTGCAGGTATTGTTTCGCAAAAGAGGGCGAATATCACGGAGCGCGTGCAATGATGTCGTTTGAAGTCGGAAAGAAAGCGCTTGATTTTCTGATTGCCAATTCCGGAGCAAGAAGAAACCTTGAGGTCGATTTTTTCGGCGGGGAACCGCTGATGAACTGGCAGACTGTAAAGAAGCTGGTAGAGTACGGCAGAAGCCAGGAGGAGCGCTACCAGAAGAAATTCCGTTTTACGCTGACAACAAACGGCGTTCTTTTGGACGATGAAGTGACGGAATTTTGTAACCGCGAAATGAGCAATGTTGTCTTGAGCATTGACGGCAGAAAAGAAGTGCATGACCGGATGCGCCCGTTTAAAAAGGGCAGGGGAAGCTATGATCTGATCGTTCCCAGATTTTTGGAGTTTGTCAGGAGCAGAGGGCAGCAGAAATATTATGTCCGGGGGACATTTACGCACGAAAATCTCGATTTTGCAGAAGACGTGCTCCATCTGGCGGATCTCGGATTTCAACAGATCTCGGTTGAACCGGTCGTCGCGGGGCCCGAAGAATCCTATGCGATACGCGAAGAAGATCTGCCGAAGCTTTTTTCGGAATATGACAGGCTTGCGGCGGAGATGATCAGACGGCAAAAAGATGGAAAGGGGTTTCACTTTTTCCATTTTATGATAGATTTGGAAGGCGGGCCATGCGTAGCAAAACGTCTTTCCGGGTGCGGTTCCGGAACCGAGTATCTGGCGGTGACGCCGTGGGGGGATT
Source organism: uncultured Roseburia sp. (assembly GCA_947088675.1). Taxonomy (GTDB): domain Bacteria; phylum Bacillota; class Clostridia; order Lachnospirales; family Lachnospiraceae; genus Roseburia. The sequence continues at coordinate 77,452 of CAMUHN010000002.1, read as the reverse complement.
TTTATCCCTGTCATCAGTTTGTGGGAAATGAAAAATTTCTGCTCGGAAACGTGGAAAAGGGCATCGTAAATACAGAACTTTGCAGTCAGTTTAAATCCTGCAACGTCTATGCCAAAGAAAAATGCAGGACATGCTTTGCAAGGTTTTATTGCAGCGGCGGCTGCGCGGCAAATGCGTACAATTTTACGGAAGATATCTGCGGCGTCTATGAAATCGGGTGCGAACTGCAGAAAAAACGGGTGGAATGTGCGATTATGCTGAAAGCAGCCATGCAGCAGGTTTAAGTTTTGGCAGGAACAGAAAGGAAAAAAGAAATGAAAAAGAGTAAAGCAATTGTTATTTTAGCTGTGTTTCTGGCGGCGCTGGTCGGGCTTGGCTATTATGCATCCATTATTCTTTCGTCTACCGGCATAGGCGAAACGATGAGCATTCCGCTTGGCCTTGATCTTTCCGGCGGTGTGTCGATTACATACCAGGTAGTCGATGAAAATCCGAGCGCGGAGGATATGAACGATACTATTTTCAAGCTGCAGAAGCGTGTCGAGGGGTACAGTACCGAGACGGCGGTCTATAAGGTCGGCGATGACCGTATTGCGGTTGAGATTCCGGGTGTCACCGATGCGAATGCGATTCTCGCGGAACTTGGAAATCCGGGTTCTCTTGAATTTCAGATGCCGGACGGCACCGTATTTATGACAGGCGATCAGGTTGCCGACGCACAGGCTGCGACGGCGCAGAATGAATACGGAAACAAGGAGCATATTGTACAGCTTACGTTGACCGACGAGGGCGCGGAGATTTTTGCAAAAGTGACGTCCGAGAATATCGGACAGGTACTGCCGATCGTCTATGACGGCGAAGTGATCAGCTACCCCGAAGTGCAGAGCGCGATTAACGGCGGTACGGCGCAGATTTCCGGTATGGCTTCTTTCCAGGAAGCGGACGTGCTTGCGACACAGATCCGTATCGGTTCGCTTTCGCTGCAGCTGCAGGAGCTGGAATCTAGCGTGGTAGGCGCGCAGCTCGGAAGCCAGGCGATTTCTACAAGCTTAACGGCGGGCGCGATCGGACTTGTGATCGTTATGATTTTTATGATTATCATGTATGCGGTTCCGGGTGTGGCGGCTGCTCTTGCGCTGATCGGTTATACGGAACTTGTGATTGCAACGTTATATTTGTTTGATATCACGCTGACGCTGCCCGGTATTGCAGGTATTATCCTTGGCATCGGTATGGCGGTGGATGCAAATGTCATTATTTTCGCGCGTATCCGCGAGGAGATTTCGACAGGCAAATCGGTTCAGATGTCTATGAAAATCGGGTTTCAGAAAGCGATGTCCGCAATTCTGGACGGAAATATAACGACGCTTCTTGCGGCAATTGTATTGATGTCGCTCGGTTCCGGCACGGTAAAAGGTTTTGCGTACACATTGATGATCGGTATCGTCCTCTCCATGTTTACGGCGCTTTTTGTGACAAGATGGGTGTTATACGCGCTGCACGGTCTTGGGCTTTCCAGCGAAAAGCTCTATGGGCGTGCAAAAGAGCGGAAATCATTTGATTTTATCGGAAAGAAAGCGATTTATTTTGCGATTTCCCTGCTGATTATTGCAGTCGGCCTGGTGACAATGGCAGTACAGTCGGGCCGGGGCAAAGGCTCGTTAAATTACGGACTTGATTTCCTGGGCGGTACTTCCACAACCGCGGATTTCGGAAAAGAATATACAATTGAACAGATTGAGAGCGAGATCGTCCCGCTGGTGGCTGATATTGTCGGCGATAATAATATTCAGACAAATAAAATCGAGGGTACGACACAGATTACGATAAAGACGCGTACTTTGAATCTGGAAGAGCGCGACAGCATGAATGCGATGCTGAACGAAAAATTCGGCATTGAGAAAGATACGGTGCAGTCGCAGAGCATCAGTTCTACGATCAGCGGGGAGATGCGTTCCGATGCGCTGATTGCCGTATTGATTTCCACAATATGTATGCTGATCTATATCTGGTTCCGCTTTAAAGATATCCGATTCGGCGCAAGCGCAATCGCCGCGCTCGTGCATGACGTACTTGTCGTGCTCGGCGTGTATGCGGTGCTGCGTATTTCGATCGGCAATACATTTATCGCATGTATGCTGACGATTATCGGTTACTCGATCAATGATACCATCGTTATTTTTGACCGTATCAGAGAGAACAGTGCAAGGACAAATGGAAAGCAGACGCCGGAGAGCCTGAGAGCGATTGCGAATGAGAGTCTGACGCAGACGCTGTCCCGAAGCATCAATACGTCGATCACAACATTTATTATGGTATTTATGCTGTTTATCCTTGGCGTGGCGAGCATACGTGAATTTGCGCTTCCGCTGATGGCGGGTCTGATCTGCGGTTCCTATTCTTCAATCTTTATTGCGACGGAGTTGTGGTATGTGATGAAAGTACGCATCGGAAAAGACAGAATTTCCGACGGAAAGGACAGAATTTCCGACGGAAAAGAAAAAGTTTCCGATGGAAAGGACAGGGTTTCCGGCAGCAGCAAAAAAGCAGAACTCAAAAAATAATCGGTAAGGAGGATGTTGCAGTATGTATACACTGGAGGATATCAGGGGAGTCGATCCGGAGGTGGCGCAGGCAATTACGGATGAATTTGACCGTCAGAGCAGCCATATTGAACTGATCGCGTCCGAAAACTGGGTCAGCCCGGCCGTAATGTCGGCGATGGGCAGCGTTATGACAAACAAGTACGCGGAGGGGTATCCCGGAAAACGTTATTACGGCGGTTGCGACTGCGTCGATGTGGTGGAGGAACTGGCGAGAGAGCGCGCAAAGGAGCTGTTCGGCTGCGAGTACGCCAATGTGCAGCCGCATTCCGGGGCACAGGCCAATATGGCGGTCCAGTTTGCCATCTTAAAACCGGGCGATACGGTGATGGGCATGAATCTCGACCATGGCGGACATCTGACGCACGGAAGTCCGGTCAATTTTTCCGGGACCTATTTTCATATTGTGCCCTATGGTGTGAATGACGACGGGTTTATTGACTATGACAAAGTGATGGAAATTGCAATGGAGTGCAGGCCGAAAATGATCATTGCAGGCGCTTCGGCCTATGCAAGAACCATTGACTTTAAGCGCTTCCGTGAAATCGCGGATGCATGCGGCGCCGTTTTGATGGTTGATATGGCGCATATCGCAGGACTTGTGGCTGCGGGGCTGCATCCGAGCCCAATGCCGTATGCGCATGTTGTGACGACGACGACGCATAAAACGCTGCGCGGACCGCGCGGCGGCATGATTTTGTGCAGCCAGGAGTCGGCGGACAAATATAATTTTAACAAGGCTATTTTCCCGGGAATTCAGGGCGGACCTCTGATGCATGTGATTGCGGCAAAGGCAGTCTGCTTTAAAGAAGCGCTCTCACCGGAATTTAAGGTATATCAGCAGCAGGTCATTGACAATGCGCAGGCGCTCTGTGCGGGGCTGTTAAGCCGCGGTATTCGTATTGTATCAGGAGGAACGGACAATCATCTGATGCTGGTTGATCTGACCAATTATGATTTGACCGGAAAAGCCGTTGAAAAATTGCTGGATTCTGTCAATATCACCTGCAACAAAAATACGATTCCAAATGATCCGAAATCCCCGTTTGTGACAAGCGGTATCCGGCTCGGAACGCCTGCCGTGACCTCGCGTGGCCTTGGCACAGACGATATGGATCAGATAGCCGAAGCCATTGCGGTGATGATCAGGGAGGGAGAGCCGGCGGCCGACAAAGCCAGGGCGATTGTTAAATCCCTGACGGAAAAGTATCCGTTAAAATGATTCTAAGAGAGAAAAAGCGAATCCCGGGAGGGGTTCGTTTTTTTATTTCCGCATTTTTTACCAAAAACACGGTTTTTTCACATGAAATTCACAAATTTTTATGAATCTGACACTGTTTATTCAGAAAAAAAGATGTTATAATAGACAGCGCAGTGTAAAGAAGATTTCTGGGATCGACACGGTACGGGCAGAAAAAATGGTGAAGCATCACATGAAAACGGCTATGATTCTGTTCGGGAAATACTGGGAAAGGTATGGTTGATTTATGAATAAGAAAAAAGCGGCTGTCCTGCTTGGGACGCTTGCGGTGCTTGCAGCAGCAGGCGGTGCGTGTTATTATTACTGGGATGAAATTGTAGAACGCGTTCCTTTTTTAGATTTTTCAAAGTCAAATGATAAAGTATATGTGGAAAAAGTCGGCAGAATTATGAATCAGTATTACGGTGTGCCAAACCGCTATAACGGTGTGGTGGAAGCGCAGGATACATATGATGTCAATGTGGACACCAACAATACGATTCAGGAGGTTCTTGTCTCAGTCGGCGATATGGTCGAGGAGGGACAGACGCTGGTTTTGTACGATACCAAGGAAATCGAACTGCAGCAGCGGCAGGCAGAGCTGGAGTATGAGGGAATCCAGAACGAGATGAACAATTACAGACGCCAGATCGCCACACTGAAAGCGGAGCGCGACAAGGTGGAGGAGTCGGAGAAGTTTTCTTATACGACGGAAATCCAGTCGCTGGAAAACAATATCGAGCAGGGACAGTTTGACCTTGAGAGCAAGCAGCTTGAGATTGACAAATTCAAAGAGCAGATTGAGACGTCCAGTGTGGTCAGCAAAGTCAGCGGCGTCGTACGTCAGATCAATGAGACGGGTTATGATGACAACGGCAACGCAGTTGCATTTATGAAAATTCAGAAAGCCGGCGGCTACCGTGTGAAAGGCAGTATAGACGAGCAGAATGTCTGGACACTGGCAGAGGGGCAGTCCCTTGTGGTGCGTTCCAGAGTCGATCCGGAGCAGAAGTGGAGCGGCACGATTTCAAAAATCGACACGGATAACACAATGTCCGCCGATGATAACGCATACGCCTCCGACAGCGGGGAGTCCGCAACCAAATATCCGTTTTATGTGGAACTGGAATCGGAAGAGGGGCTTTTGCTCGGACAGCATGTCTATATGGAACTGGATGAGGGTCAGACGGAGGAGAAAGAAGGGCTCTGGCTCTACAGTTATTATATTGTCTTTGACGAGGACGAGGCGGCAGATGAGGCGGTGGATTTGTCTGTTACCGAAAATATCGAGGTTCCTGTGACAGAAAGCCTCGAAAGCCTGGATCCGGGGCTTTTTGACACGGAGCTTGCCGAACCGGTACAGTCAAAAGCATATGTCTGGGCGGCAAATGAAAAAAACCGTCTGGAGAAGCGTTATATCGAACTCGGGCAGTACGATGCCGAACTGGATGAGTATGAGATTCTCTCCGGGCTGACCGAGGAAGATTATATCGCATGGCCGATCGACGGTCTGTATGAGGGGATTGTGACAGTGACCAATGCCGACGAGGTCGATTACACTTCGCCGCTTTATAATCCGGACGGTACGGAGGGCAGTGAGTTTTCGGAAGATTATGATTATGATATGAATGGTTTTGAAGGCGAGAGCGTCTACGATTTCGGCGGGGATTCGCTTCCGAGCGAGATGCCGTTTTATGACGAGAGCGATATCATTCCGGAGGACAGCTTCGAAGATGATCCGGACGACGGAGACGACGGCGCCGAACCGATTCTGGACATCGACAGTATGGAGGATGAGACATGATATTGAATCTTCAGAATATTTTTAAAACTTATCAGCAGGATAAGCTGGAGGTTCCCGTGTTAAAAGATGTCTGCCTGACTGTGGACGAGGGCGAGTATGTAGCGATTATGGGGCCGTCCGGCTCCGGGAAAACGACGCTGATGAATATTATCGGCTGCCTTGATAAACCGACCAGCGGAACATATGAGCTTGCCGGAGAGGATATCATGAAATTAAAAGACAGGGAACTGTCGGATCTGCGGTTAAGACGGATCGGATTCGTGTTTCAGAGTTTTCATCTGATGCCGCGTGAAACGGCAGCGGAGAATGTTTCTCTGCCTCTTAGCTATGCGGGCGTTAAAAAAAAGGAGAGAAGGCAGCTTGCAACGGCGGCGCTGGAACGGGTCGGACTGGGCGACCGTGTTGATTTTCGGCCGACGCAGCTATCCGGCGGACAAAAACAGCGCGTCGCCATAGCCAGGGCAATTGTGAACAATCCGACGATCCTTCTGGCGGATGAACCGACCGGGGCGCTGGATTCGAAGTCGGGGGAACAGATTATGCAGCTGTTCCAGAAATTAAACGAAGAAGGCGTAACAGTGGTCATGATTACGCATGATCAGAAAGTTGCGCTGCGGGCAAAGCGTATGGTGCGCATTATCGACGGTGAGATATTTGAGGGTGAAGAAGAGTGAAAGCAAAAAAAGTAATTGCAATTGTGGCAACGGTCGCCGTTGTCGGCGCGTCGGTGCCGGGTGGGATCTATGCATACAATGTTTACCAGAAAGACCGCATTGTGGCGGAAGTCGTAACAGTCTCTGATATCAGCAGCGGTTACTGGGGAGATACGGAGGCAAGTTACGGGATGCTGACGAACGATTCGGCGCAGGAGATCTATCTGGACGATAATAAAACGGTGGAAGAAGTCTATGTTAAGATGGGGGACGAGATCCAGATCGGGGACGCGCTGTTAAAATATGATACCAGAGAAGCGGAGATTGAAATTCGGCGAAAGACACTGGAACTGGACACAATCAAAAACGACATATCGATCGCGCAGCATGAACTGAATGAACTGCGTTCCAAAACGCCGTCCAAAGACGGCACGGCGACCAACACGGATTATCTGGAATCAAGGATTGATGCGATTGAGCGTGAGATAGATTCGCTTCTGGATCGGCCGCAAAACGATCCAAGGGACAATCGGATTCACAATTATGTGACGTCGGGCACCGTTCCGTTTAACGCGGCGGTGGCGGCGGGCACAGAGAAAGATCCCTATATTATCCCGTGCAATAAAAATGCATTTGTTATGGGCAGTTTTTTTCAGAAGCTTGGCAGTACCTGGAAAGGAAAATATGTGCAGTTTGTCGTTGTAAAAAAAGACCAGTATGGCAGGATGGTGACAACGGAGAAGACGGTGGCCGACGATGGGGATCCGGGGATTGAAAAGCCCAATCGGCCATCGGAAGACGACGAGATTTCACCGTCTTCCGGAACGGCTGTCTCAACAGTAAAAGGCGCTTCCACAAAGAAAGTGACCGTACCTGTGGCGGATAGCAGCACGTCTCCGAATACAGTAACCTACAGCGAATCGAACAGGCCGTCCGTCTCAGGTGCGGACGAAATGTGGTATATTTTTTCCGGAGTCCAGATCGGCGCGGAGTTAAAAAAACTCCAGGCGGAGCTGGATCGTCTGGAAGGAAGCGATAACGATCAGAAAGAGACTTATACGGCCGAGGAATTAAGGCAGGCGATTTCAGAGAAAGAGGATGAGATTAAGAAAGAGGATCTGAAACGGAGGCAGGAGGAGCTAAAGCTGCAGTCTCTGCAGAGTGCGGCGGCAAACGGCGTTGTCTATGCGACAGTGGAAGGGCATGTAAAATCAATTGCCGATCTGTCTGAAGACGATGAAGAGAGAAGGGAAAACAGGGCGTTTATGGTTGTCACAAGCGACGACGGGCTTTATGTCAAGGGGACCATCAGCGAGCTCTCACTTGATTCCGTAAAACCCGGTACAATTGTCACCGGAAACTCCTGGGAGTCCGGTATGACATTTACCGCTACAGTGACGGAGATTTCCCCGTATCCGGCTGAGAATAATTCGTGGGGCGAGGGTAATCCGAATGTTTCCTATTATGAATATACGGCTTACATTGCAGACAGTTCCGCTCTTTCAAACGGAGAGTATGTCGATCTGACGATTGGAGGCGATCTCGAGGAGGACGAGGAGGAGAGCAGCGATAAAATTTATATAGAAAAGGCTTATGTCAGAAAAGAAGACGGAAAGTCCTATTGTATGATCGCGGGCGAGGATGGTCGCCTGAAAAAACAGTTTGTCGTAACAGGAAAGACAATTTATGGAACGATGGTGGAGATTAAGGCCGGACTGCTGCAGACAGACCGGATTGCTTTTCCGTATGGAAAGACGGCGGTAGAGGGCGCGCTTGTGAAAGACGGGTCGGACGATATAGCAGAGTAGCAGGAGGAATGGGATGATTGAAAATATAAGATTGTCGTTTCAGGGAATCTGGTCACATAAGATGCGCTCCTTTCTGACAATGCTTGGCATTATTATCGGAATTGCCGCGATTATTGCGATTGTTTCGACGATCAAGGGTACGAACGAACAGATTAAACAAAATCTGATTGGTTCCGGGGACAATACGGTGGAGGTTTCGCTCTACCAGGGCGAATGGACATATGATATGGATTACAACAGCATTCCGTCCGGCGTCCCGCTGGTGACAGACGAAGTCGTCGATATGATTCTCGATATTCCGGAGGTTGTAAATGCGGCTCGTTATCTGAGAAGGCAGGATTACAGTGTCTACCGTCTGAATACCGCGTTGTCCGGCGGGTTTGTGAGAGGAATTGACGAGAATTATTTCGATACCTGCAATTACATGATGCAAAAAGGGCGCGGGTTTGTAGAAGAGGATTTCAGCAAATACCGTAAAGTTGCAATACTCGACGAGGATTCCGCAGACGCGCTGTTTCAGGGGGACGATCCCATCGGGGGTACAATTGAGATACGAAAGGAACCATACACGGTAATCGGTGTGGCGACAAAGAAAAAAGCGTTTGAGCCGGTTATTAATTCAATGGAAGATTATGAGACATATGCGGAGACAAATGCGGGTACGGTCTATATTCCGGATACGACATGGCCGATTGTCTACCAGTATGACGAGCCGCAGAATGTGATTATCCGTGTGACAAATACAGACAGTATGACGAGCGCCGGAAAAGCCTGTGCGGATCTGCTCAACAGTTACCTGGCGACAAAAGACGAAACGCTCAAATATAAGGCGACGGACCTGCTGGAGCAGGCCCAGAAGATTCAGGATCTGGGAAGTTCCACCAATACAATGCTGATCTGGATTGCAAGTATTTCGCTGATTGTCGGCGGGATCGGCGTTATGAATATTATGCTCGTCTCCGTGACGGAGCGTACCCAGGAGATCGGGCTGAAAAAAGCAATCGGGGCGCGAAAAAATCGTATTCTCTGGCAGTTTCTGACAGAGGCGGCAGTGCTGACGAGTCTTGGCGGGCTTTTGGGCGTCATTGTCGGTATTATCCTTGCGGAACTGATCTCTTATGTCGCGGAAATGCCGGTTGCAATCAGCATTCCGGCTGCGGTACTGTCCGTCGTATTTTCTATGGTCATCGGTATTGTATTCGGTGTGTTTCCGTCCTATAAGGCGGCAAACTTAAATCCGATCGACGCGCTGCGTCATGAGTGATCAAAATATGATACGGCGTATCGTAATGTGCAAAGGCGGCGTCGAGACGCTGGATTATTTCTCGGCAGAACTGGCAGAAGCGTTTACAGAGCTCGGTTTTTCCGTTTTCTTTCATGATCTGGATCAGCCGAACGAGAGCGTGGAGAGACTTTGCTCTTTCTTAGAACAGGGAAAAGCGGCGCTTGTCACGTTTAATTTTGAGGGGCTGCAGAAGGAAACCGGCCTTTATCAGGAAAACATCGGTTATCTCTGGGATACATATGCGGTGTCATGTTATAATATTGCGGCGGATCATCCATATTATTACCATGAGCAATTGTCTGATCTCCCGAAACAGTATTTCCATTTGAGCGTGGACCGGAATCATCAGAATTATTTCCGTAAATTTTATCCCGAATATCGGGAAGCCGGTTTTCTGCCGCTGGCAGGTATGCGGTTTCTGACGCGTGGAATCAAAGACGAAATTGGACGAGGGGACCGCTTTGGTGAGAATCCCATGGCCGACGGCGGGATGGACATCGGCAGCCGTCCGATTGACGTACTGCTGGCCGGAAACTATGTGCCGCTTTCTGTCTGCGAGCCTTATATTTATCAGAGAGATGCGGAATACGCCGCGTTTTATCAGGGGATTTTGGATGATTTGAAAGCGTCGCCGGATAATACCGTCGAGGAGACGGCAATCCGGCACTGTAAGCGCGAACTGGGGGAGACACCATACGATCAGCTTCGTATTACAATGCATCGTATGTTGTTTCTTGACCTGTATATCCGTAATTACTGGCGCGGACTGGTGGTAAAGACGCTGGCGGAAGAGGGAATTACCGTAGATGTGGTCGGGAAAGGCTGGGAGGCGCTCTGCTGCAGGAGGCCGGACTGCCTGCGGATTCATCCGCAGACCGATACGAAAGGCTGCCTGCAGATGTTTGGGGAAGCAAAGATTTCCCTGAATGTAATGCCCTGGTTCAAAGACGGCGCGCACGACCGCGTGTTCAGCTCCGTGTTAAACGGGGCGCTGTGTATCTCGGACGAAAGCCGTTATCTGTGCGAGCAGTTACAGGACGGCGAGGGGGTCTGTTATTACAAGCTGGAAAAATTATCCGGCCTGCCGGAAAAAGTGCGGTATTATTTAGACAGGGAGACAGAAAGGCGCGCCGCAGCGCAGGCAGGTTTTGAAAAAGTCATGCGTCTGCACAGATGGGATTCGCGCGCCAGACAGCTGGCGATGCTTTTTCCAATCTATTAGAAGTGGCTTGCGTAACTGTTTTTGATTTTTTAAACTCGGGATACGGTGCGGCAGGGGAAATGTCACAAAATGCCGCCTGAAATAGAAAATGGAGGAAAAGTTATGATTGATTTAAAATTTTTAAGGGAAAACCCGGATGCCGTAAAGCAGAATATCAGGCATAAGTTTCAGGATCACAAAGTACCGCTGGTGGACGAAGTGATTGAATTGGATGCGAAAGCGCGCAAAACACAGCAGGAGGCGGACGAGCTGCGCGCGAAACGAAATCAGCTTTCCAAAGAAATCGGCAAACTGATGGGGCAGGGAAAACGTGATGAGGCGGAAAATGTAAAAGCGCAGGTAAACGAGGGTGCAAAGAGGCTTGCAGAGCTGGAGGAAGAGGAAAAAGAACTGCAGGAGAAAGTGACAAAGATCATGATGACGATTCCAAACATCATCGATCCGTCTGTGCCGATCGGCAAAGATGATTCCTGCAATGTGGAGATTGAAAAATTTGGGGAGCCGGCAGTGCCGGATTTTGAGATCCCATATCACACCGATATTATGGAGCGTTTTTCGGGAATTGACCTGGATGCGGCCGGAAAAGTGGCCGGAAACGGATTTTATTACCTGATGGGTGATATTGCCAGACTGCATTCGGCAGTGATCTCCTATGCGAGGGATTTTATGATCGGACGCGGATTTACCTATGTTGTGCCGCCGTTTATGATACGAAGCAGTGTTGTCACAGGCGTGATGAGCTTTGACGAGATGGATGCGATGATGTATAAGATTGAGGGGGAAGACCTCTATCTGATCGGAACAAGCGAACACTCGATGATCGGAAAGTTTATCGATACCATCCAGGAGGAGGAAAAACTTCCATATACGTTTACCTCGTATTCGCCCTGTTTCCGAAAAGAAAAAGGCGCGCACGGGATAGAGGAGCGCGGCGTTTACCGCATCCATCAGTTTGAAAAACAGGAGATGATTGTTGTCTGTAAACCGGAGGAGTCAAGGATGTGGTACGACAGGCTCTGGAAAAATACGGTCGATCTGTTTCGCAGTCTGGACATTCCTGTGCGCACGCTGGAGTGCTGTTCCGGTGATCTTGCAGATCTGAAAGTAAAATCGTGTGACGTGGAGGCCTGGTCGCCGAGGCAGAAGAAATATTTTGAGGTCGGAAGCTGTTCCAACCTGGGCGATGCGCAGGCGAGACGACTGAAAATACGTGTCAAAGACAAAAACGGGAAAAAATACTTTGCGCATACGTTAAATAATACGGTAGCTGCGCCGCCGCGTATGCTGATTGCTTTTCTGGAAAATAATTTAAACGAGGACGGGAGCGTCAATATCCCGGAAGTACTGCAGCCTTATATGGGAAATGCAAAGAAGCTGATTCCTGGGGGTTAGTGTGAGAAGAGCGGCATTCTTCAACGCTCATATCGCGGCAGGGCCGCGACATGAGCGTTAGTTTGTTAGTAAGTGAGATTACAGGAATGGACGTTTTGCCTGTGAGATCCGGCAAAACGTCCATTGGGAATGTTATTTTTATTTTAACCGAAAATAATATCTGGTCGGGATGTCATAGCCGTCTGTTTCATCCAGATCGTAAACGGTAAGTTCAAAGTAATTATATTTTCCTGGCTTTTTGAGATTTAACTTTCCCTGGTAATTCCAGGTTCCGGGTTTGATTTTACACATATCGTCAAGCAGGTCTTCAACAGTTTTAATGCTTTTGCCAACCCAGTGAAAATTAATGGGAATGAGGGAGCCGCCGCAGATTTTTCCTTTGTCGTCGTACATATAGATTTGTCCAAGTATGCCAAATTCCGGCAGTTTTGATTTTTTGTAAGTAATTTTTGAACTGGCCGGAAGAACCTTTACTTTTTTACCGGCAATTTTTTTGGTTGTAATCTTCTGTCCTTTTGGCGCGCGGAATGAAATACCGATATTTGCTTTCTTTTTCGTCAGGTAAAAGTTTTTGTATCCATAAATATATACGCATGCGGCGACTTTCTCTTTTCTGTTGAAGTAAAAGCGGAGCCTGCGGTCTTCCTCTGTATTTTCTTTGTATATATATTCCAGATAGGTGCTCCACTTTGCTGTGTCAAAGTAAAAATGTATTTTATTATATGTACGGATATACCGGTTAAAACTTTCTTTGTTGTCAAAATTTTTTATTTGGTTGTCTCCATATTTTTTCTGTACATCGGAAAGTTTACTGCCGACCGTAATCCCTCTGTGCGTCTTTGAAGATTTATCCGTGAGTGCAAAGACACATCCGCCGGGTTGATCATTTTGTGTAAAGGATATCTGATTTCCGGAATCACTGTATTCAAAATCTTCCATAGATAACTCCGGCGAAGCGGCCGCTGTTGTCTGAGGCGCAAGTATGGCAGTGAACAGGGAGAGTATCAGAATTACTGCGATCTGTGTTTTGAATCGTTTTGTCATAAGAGTGCTCCTTTCTTATTTTCCTGAGTTTCCTGTTTTCATATTCCTTATAAATCCGTACTGTTTTTCTGTTATTCCTTGTTCAGAAGCGATATATAGCAGTCTTCTATGTAAACGCCGATTACCTGACTGATATCCAGGGGATCATCAAACTGCTGTGTATATTCGATATATGTTTTTCCTCCCTCCTGGAAGATATATTGGCTTCCGGATCCAGCTATCACCTCCTCTTTTCCGTCATGGCCAGTCACTGTTTTTTTGCTTCCGTTGATCATTTGCAGACGAACTGCAATATCTGTATCGGAGACGCCAAGACTGTCGTAGGGGACTTTCGATACATCTGAAATAATATCAATCCCTAACGGCGTCAGTTTTAATTCCTGAAATATGGCCTCCGTATCGAGAAATATATATGTCATCTCCGCGGTACCCTCCGCCGTCACCTCGTCTGTAACGGTATAAGAAGCGCTGAACGGGACGCTCCACATCCCCTCTACCAGCATCTGCCGGTTGTCCTCATAAGGATTTGCCATCAGATCTTTAAAAAACACGCATATGTCTTCATCATCTTTTATTTTTTCTGTGGTAGAGATGCTGACTACATAGGAAGCAACACATTTTCTGCTCTCCAGTACTTCCAAAAGTTTACAGTCTGTCACTCCCGGAAGTAAATCGGAAGCGTTGTAGTTGGAACCTCTGCAGAAGCCGAAATAATCAAATCCAATCTCTTCCTTAAATTCGATTTCCGGCGGCGCGGTAATTTGAATCATCAGATATATATTTTGGTTGTTGACGATTTTTTCTTTCAGCTCAATCATTAAGTCCTGTTTGGCGGGAGCGCTGCTCTTATCACTTTTAATACCGATTTCGTCAATGACTTCTTCATCTTCGCCAAAAAAATCTATGATATTTTGCACTAATTTTCCAAAGAAATCTGCTTTTACCTCTTTCGGATTGAAAAAAAACAGGTATCCCATGAAAAACAGACAGACCGTTACAGCAATACCGGCCAGTTTTTTGGAATATTTTATAACAGGGAGAGACTTTGGCTTCTCATCTTCCTGAAAGGACTCTAGAAGTTCATCGACCCGTTGGTGATATTGCTGCGGCACCGGAAACTCTCTGGACATTTTCTTTATTTTTCTGTCAAAAGCGCTCATATTCCTCCACTCCTTTCCAATTCCTGTTTTAGCATTTCCTTTCCGCGGCTCAGCCGCGATTTTACTGTTCCGACAGGCATATCCAAAACCTGTGCGATATCTTTCAATGATAAGCTATTATAATAAAACAGAACCAAAACCAGCCGGTATTCTTCACGTATCTTCTCCAGAACGTCCCATAGTTCGTCGTAATGCTCCTGTACTGGTTTCATCATGGATTCCATGGCGTCATCCCCGGGAAGCGGCAGTCGTTTTTTCCTGATTTTTAACGCTTCATTTTTAGTAATTGTCGTAATCCAGGGTTTAAATTTATGCGTATTTTTCAGCTGGTTCAGATTTTCGTAAGCTTTTAAAATAGCATTACTGACGGCATCTTCTGTATCCTCCCTGTTTTGCAGGATTGCCCACGCAGTCATATACAATTCGTTTCTATATTTATCAATGCATTCGCAGAATTTTGTTTTTTTCATAATTTACTCTTTTATCCTTCCAGGGTTAGTCTTTTGATGCCCTTGTTAATATAGATACAATAAAAAGATAAAAAGTTCCGATAATTTTCAACTGTATAATCTCATTGCTGCATTGTTTTATCTGTCAGATTGGCGTAAAAAGCGTGATGGCTTCATTATGACACAGTTTTATGAAATGCGCAAACCCGGAAGATGTATTATTTTGCCGAAAGTATCGTTTTTGGCTTAATGCGGTTGCTCAGTTGCGGCATATCAAATTTTGAAAAAATAAAAATACGGGAACTTTTCTGCGTTTTCAGATATCGTTATATATAAAAGAAAGTTTACGGGATTGTCAATGCGCGCATTGATTTCCGTAAAATATAATGTTACAGGAATTGCGTACATTTTGTATGCGGAAAGTGAGGAAGGAAAATGAGATATCAGTACAAAAAGGCAGCGGCATTGATTTTGACGGGTTCATTCTGTTTTTCCACGCTCTTGTCAGGCGGGTATTCTGCCCGGGCAGCGGCGGGTAATGGGGCGCAACAGAAAGACGGCGGAGAAAGCGAGGTGAATCTGAGTAATCCTGTTATTGATCCGGAAAACAGCGGGATTTACTGGGACTGCGTTTATTTTGGAAATTACTGGCAGAGCAGGTATCTGCCGGTGGCAGAAAATGAAAAGCGGCAGAGAGAGGGCGACGAGGTTTTGGAGGACACAGACGGCACAAAATATCTGTTACGTGAAGATGGCAAATGTTATAAATATGAGCCGATCCAGTGGCGTGTTCTATCGGTCAGTGAAGATGGCAGCGATGCTTTTTTGATAGCAGATAAGAATCTGGACGTATTGCCTTATCATAGCGTATACAGTGATGCGGTTACATGGGCAAATGCCGACGTCCGCATCTGGCTGAACGAAGAGTTTCTGAATACGGCGTTTACGGAGGAGGAGAGAAATGGGATTTTACTTACCACGATCGAAAACAGAAAGACGCCGGAATATGTAAAAGAGGAAGAGGAAGAAGAGGAAGCGCCGACATCAGATTATGTCTATTTGCTTTCCCGTGAAGAGGCGACGACACGAAAATATGGTTTTACGGACGATATAAATGAAACGGCGACGAGGAAAGCGGATAATACGGATTTCACAGCATCAGGCGGAACAGCGCAGACGGATAATGTTTCTGCCGATTATCTGCTTAGAACTATGGGAGCGAAAGGCCGTGTCAGTTATGTGGATTATCTGACCGGAAATATTCCGGCAGAAAATGTAAATGCTCTTTTGCCTGCGGTAAATGAAGCAAATCGGATTCGCCCTGTTTTGCATCTTGATTTAACAAAAGCACAACTCTGGACTTATGCCGGAAAGGCGGGGCAGGATCGGACACAAATTGCGCCGGATGACGCTGTCCTGCCAATTGTTCCGACTCAGAAGCCGGAAAATATTGCGGGCGTTACCATGACTCCGGGACAGATGTATCCGAAAAATCCGGTTATTTGTGAAGATAATCTGAAAAAGAACACATGGGATTGTGTTTATTTTGGCAGGTATTATAATACGGGAATTACGCCTCCTGTTTTGGCAGCGGCGGGAGAACACGATACTGTAAAGGATGATGCGCAGGCGTACCCGTATCTTGCGCGTCATGAACAGGGATATTTTTGGTATGAGCCAATGAAATGGCGTGTTTTGTCTGTGAATGAGGACGGTACCGACGCATTTTTAATGGCAGATGATGTGATTGATGTCGCACCGTTTGATCAGGAGAGCGGTGTGGAAATTACATGGGAAAAAAGCGATATCAGAAAATGGCTCAACAAGCAGTTTATTGAAACTGCATTTACGGCAGAGGAACGGGAAGCCGTGAAAATGACGGATGTAACAACGCCGGATAACCAGTGGTCAGACGAACCCGGGGGAAATGATACAAAAGATAAGATTTATCTTCCATCCGTCGAGGAGATGCTGTTTCCTGCGTTCGGATTCAGCAGCGATACAACAGAGGGCGATACAAGAAGAGCTGCAGTTACTAATTACGTAAAAAGCGGAGGCACGCCATATAAGCCTGCTGCCGGTTTTGTGTCTTACTGGCTGCGTTCCCCTGGAACGGGAAAAGGCTGCCCTGCGCAGGTGGGACATTGGGGGGAAGGCGAAATACTGACAGAACCGAGTGTGATGTTGGAAAAAGCAGGCGCATATCTGGGTGTGCGTCCGGTTATGCATGTTGATTTATCCGATACGTCCCTGTGGACTTACGCGGGGCAGGTGACGCCGGAAGGAGTCGTGGTGCCGGAGGAGAAAGAACCGCAGCCGGATACGCCGCAGCAGCCGGTCACACCGCAGCCGGATACGCCGCAGCAGCCGGTCACACCGCAGCCGGATACGCCGCAGCAGCCGGAGATACCGGTACAGAATCCGCAGCAGACAGAGAAAAAAGTAAAAAAACCGGGTAAGCCGAAAATAAAAAAATTAGTAAACAAAAAGGGGAAGAAAGCGGCTGTCACGCTTGACAGGAAAGTATCAGGGGCTGTGGGGTACCAGGTTGCATATGCAACAAAAGAATCAATGAAAGGACAAAAGACGAAATTTTTCAAAGGAACTACAGTGACGCTAAAAGGTCTGAAAAAGAAGAAAACATATTACATACGCGTGCGCGCATATAAAGTGAAAGACGGGAAAAAGGTATATGGTGATTGGGGAAATAAAAAAAGTATAAAGATAAAAAAATAAAAAGATACGGCAAAGAATGTGAGTAAGCAGGAGAGCGCTATGAAAAGAAAACGCATTGTTCTGGCGGCTGTAATTATGATGTCAATTTTAACAGGGTATGGCGGCATTCAAATAAAAAATGCGGCAATGAAATCAGACACGGACAGGAAAAACACGCTGAAAGCGGCGCCTGATTTTACATTGGAGTTTCCGTCAGACTGGGAGAATAATTATGAGACGGAAGCCTCCGGTGATATGGGGCATGGTTCTTATGTGGCGTTTTATGCAAAAAAATGTCACAGGGAAACAGGGGAGGGATGGCTTTTTTCCATTGCGCGTTATCAGGATGATTCCTATACGGAAATGCCGTCGTATGAACTGGTTGGTATGTGGGACGGAGTACGTTATGTGGCCGTATTTCCTACAGATGTGCAATTTGATGGCGCGACTGAGGAGGCGGTAAAACAGTATCAGAAATTGACGCAGTCTGTTGAGGATACAGTACGGTCGATCGAAAACGACTGAACAGAGGATGTAATTTAAAGTAAAAAGAAGCTTTTGAGTAAATACAGTCACAGACTGGATTTGCAGAGGATAAGAGCGTTTTATGGCAGGGGGGAATAAAAAATTTGAATCGGACAAAGAATGTTATGAAAATAATTTTATACATCCTGGGGTTCGTGTCTGTCATTCTGGCTGCAGTTCTGTTTTGCGTGCATATAGAAAAGGTTCAAAAGGAAAATCCAGATTACAGTGTTGCAGGGATGACAGACGCATCGGATTTTTATTCTCCCTCTACGGACGCTGAAACAGAGACTGCCAGTAACGAATTTAACGATTGGGGGAGTATTGATGAGATATGGGAAGAATTTTGCGGGGAGAAGACAGGAGAGGTTTTTTATTATTACAGGATGGAAAAATTCTTTTTGCGGGACGTCGTTCAGAGCGCGGATATTATAAATCAGACTTTGAACGGTATTTATAACGAATATGAAAACAGTTACCTGGATGCGGCGTCGGAATACGGGTTCGACAGCGGGCCGGCAGATATTCCTTATGCGTACTGGCATTTTCTGGGAATAAAATATGTCGGCGAGGATTTTATCAGTATACTGTATAATGATATAGAATATATGGGAGGAGCGCATCCATATTCGCGGTTTGACGCGATCACAATTGACTGTAAAACAGGACGGGAAGTATCTGTTTTACAGCTGACAGGAGAAACGGAGGATTGTATTTTAACAAAAATCAGCAATAAAATGGGACTTGAAGTAACCGGAACCTGGGACGATATCGATTACTATCTTACAGATTCTGAAATTGTATTTTTTTACCGTATACCGGGCAAATGGGAGGATGTAGTTTTGAAAGTGGGAGAAATGGGTAAGAAAGAAAGCTGCCGCAATAATATTTATTGCGGCAGCTTTCTTTTTTTGCCTGGATGCGGCGGTCATTGCATATTCTGTGTTTCTGAAGATTTTTTGTTTTTTTCCTGGCAGGTATGAATGGCTCGCACGTAGTCGCGCAGAATGCGTATGGCATATTCTTTCGAAGATTTATCAAGAGAATTGATCAGTTCCGTAATTGAACTTGTCTCAAAACCCTCTTTATTTCCGCGTATGAAATAATCGGCAGAGATATTAAACGAGCTGCAGATTTTAAAGAGTGTTTTTGCGGATACGCTTTTCTGACCATTTTCTACGGCGGCAAGGAAACTTTCTGAGATATTGCACCTTTCGCTAAAGACGGCGCGCGTCATTTGTAGGTTCTCGCGAACTTCCCGGATACGTAATCCAACGATCAGATTAAAGTCTTTTTCCGGAAGCACAATATCAACACCTTTCTAGCTTATTCATGGATGCGAACAGATATGTTCATAATAGCAAAATATAACAAGAGATAACATATTCTATAGAATATGACAATATATTCTATAGGGTTGACAAATTGCGCGAAAAATGTATAATAAAAAAAGAAAAACAGAATAAAAGTTTTATAAAAGCAGGGAAGCATTGTATGGAAAGCGGTGGTTTCGATTATTGTTCCTGTTATCATTGGCTTTCAGTTGCAGGGGTGGACGGCAGGATTGATAAAATAGAAAAAGGGAAGGGGGGAAATGAAATAACGAAGATAGTTATTATTTTTTCGGAACATATGAGAAAGTGCAGCACAATAACATGGGATGGTGATTGTATCACTGATGTGCTGCAGGAGTCATCAAAGATGCAGCCGTCTTTGAGGGTATGGGAGGAGAGCGTGCCGGAGAACCGGCATCCTTTTCGGCGATGCAAAGCCTGTCAGCAGAAGCGTCATATGGAATTTTACAGTTGACATTCCAGCATTTTATCCCTTATAATTACAATGTAAGTTGTAGAAAGAGGCGCAATAAGTCGCCGGAGAGGAGGATATTATGGGATAGGAAGAACATGAGACAAAGAATACAGATGACAGTGAGAAACATTTTAGAATGGGGGTTCAAAATGAAAGGAAAGAAAAGCAAAGTAATTTCAGCAGCCGTTGCGGCGGCTATGATTGCGGCAAATACCGTGCCGGCGTTACAGACTGTTTCAGCCGAAACCCGTTATACCAGGGTGATGGAGGAAATCGACCGGGGGTTGATCGCAATTCCAAAAAATTATAATGACGAGACAAAAGGAATGTATTTAAGCTGGAGACTTTTGGGGACAGAGTCTTTGGCAAATACCACATTTGATATTTACAAAAACGGGCAGATCATCGCTTCGGGTTTTAACGGGACTAATTATACGGATACGACAAATACAAACGGTTCGGATTCATCCGCAGTGTATCAGGTTGTTGTTTCGGGAAGATCTCTTACCGAGAAAGATCTGCCGGCCAATACAATTCTGGTAAACGGACAGCGTGTTACGCTGACGATGACCGGAGGCAATGAGAACAGTTCCTACAGTGAGAGCAACTGCTATGGATATTTTGATATTCCGCTTAACATTCCGGCGAATGTGAGCGATTCGCTCGCGGGAGATTATTCCTACACGGCAAATGATTGTTCCGTTGGAGATGTCGACGGCGACGGCCAGTATGAGCTGATCGTAAAGTGGGATCCAAGTAATTCAAAGGATAATGCAAACCGCGGCTATACAGGCGAGGCTTTGATCTCCTGCTATGAATTTGACGGAACCGAACTTTGGACAAACCCGATCCACCTTGGTAAAAATATCAGGGCGGGCGCGCATTATACGCAGTTTATCGTTTACGATCTTGACGGCGACGGATTTGCGGAGATCGTGATGAAGACAGCGCCGGGTTCCAAAGATGCTAACGGTAATTTTGTATCTGCAGCAGGTGATACCGATACGATTAAAAACACCAATAATTCTGCCGACTACAGGACAAGCGGCGGGTATCTGGAATCCGGACCCGAATATCTGACCGTGTTTGACGGTAAGACAGGTTCCGCCCTTTACACGACAGAGTATGCGCCGCTTTACGGTGCGGTTTCAAGCTGGGGTGACAGCTACGGAAACAGAGGAAACCGTTTCCTTGCCGGCGTTGGTTATTTTGGAAATCAGGATGAGAACGGATGTCTGCTTCCTAGCGTCGTAATGTTCCGCGGCTATTACACACAGGCCTTTGCCGCAGCTTACGACTGGGACGGACAGAAGCTTACACAGCGGTTTTTCCATCAGGGAACCAAAAAATCTTCCTCTACGCTCTATGGGCAGGGAAATCACAATATCGGCGTATCCGATGTAGATAATGACGGCTATGACGAGGTTGTATTTGGATCGGCTGTACTGGATCACAATGGTACCGTACTCTCCAACACAGGTCTTGGCCACGGGGATGCGCTCCATGTAAGCGATTTTAACAACGACGGAACGATTGAAGCATACCAGGTACATGAAGATAAAGTCGGCTATGTAAATTATGGCGGGGATTTCTGGGTTCCTGCAACGGGAACGCATATTTATGGTACATCGGCTACCGATGATACCGGCAAAGGCGTAATGGCAAATATTGACGATGATTATGCCGCGGCACACCCCAATGCACTTGCACTCAGCTGGAATACATCCCAGGATATGGCATATGACATTTACGGCAACACAGTAGCGGCAAGACCGAATGCAACTTCAAGGTTTATGGCAAACTCGCTCGTTTACTGGGACGGTGATCTTGGCAGGGAGTTATTGGACGACGCGATTCTTGGCAAGTATGATGCTAATACCGGTTCCACATCCAGATTCTGGTTTGAGAAAGCGGGTACGATGCCGGTAACGACCAATAACAGCACAAAATACAATGCAAACCTGACGGCAGATCTGTTCGGCGACTGGCGTGAGGAAATCATCGCCCGAAACGGCAATTCGCTGCGTGTTTATATCAGTGCATTAAATACGGAATATAAGCTTACGACGTTAATGCATGATTCACAGTATCGCCTTGGCGTTGCATGCGAAAACGTAGGATACAATATGCCGCCGCATACCTCTTACTACATCGGTTCTGCTTCGTTGGCTGGAGCAGGGGCAAATTATCTTGCACCGGCTTATGCGTATACGAAAATGACGACTCCAAACGGAGAAGTTGCAGAGACAGTATGCAATCCGGAAATGCACTTTGATTTTGGAAATGAGGGTGTACAAAACGGTTATATCGGCGTATCCGACTCTGAAAAGTTTGCCGCTGCCAAAGGGTACGGATTTGTTACTTCCAATCATGCGGCAATGACAAGAGCTCCGGGAGGAATCCCGTCGGGAAGTGAGAACCTGTACAATGATCAGATTCATTCCGTGGATTATGCAGATATGCAGTTTGATGTGAATCTGCCAAACGGAATGTATGCTGTGACCGTTCATTATGGCAGCTGGAATACAGGTTTTGGCACCAGATTTATCATTGAGGGACAGTCATCCGGCGATCTTGCATCAGAAAGCGCTGCGGTTTATACCGCCTACGTTCCGGTTTCTGATGGCAAGCTTAATGTCGTGGTTGCAAAGGGCGCTCAGAAATATGGCGGCTATATCAACGGACTTGATATCGTGCCGGTAAAAACCGATTACCATTTTGACTTTGGAGACGGCGCCGTACAGGATGGTTATACGGCGGTTGCCTCCTGGGACAGCTATTCGCAGGCAAATGGCTACGGGTTTATTACTTCCAATCAGGCGGCAATGACAAGGGCGCCGGGCGAAATCACACCTGGTCTGGAAAATCTTCATAACGACCAGCTTTTCGCATCCGACAATGCGCCTATGGAATTTGCGGTTGATCTGATGAACGGAACCTACAATGTTACGATTCATTATGGCAGCTGGAATACAGGTTTTAGCACAAAGTATACCGTGGAGGGAGCTTCTTCCGAAGCGCTTTCTGCAACAGCAGCAGCAACCTATCAGACGCAGACAGTTGTAACGGACGGGCAGTTAAATATTTCGATTGAAAAAGGAAACAGTTCGTTTGGCGGTTACATCAACGGTCTTGATATTACATTAGCTCAGTAAAAACATAAGCGGTAAGCGCCGGTACAGATCCGATTGGATGCCGGCGCTTACCGTTTGTCAGTTAGCGTCAGGAACAACTCGATAGCTGTCCACGGATTTGTAAATAAAAAATTGTGGTATGAAAACATGGGAACCGGAAAAACTAAAGATTGAGATAATAATTTTTGGTAATCAGGGGATTTTGTCAGGATATGGAAAATATTGGATGAAATTGCTTGCTATTGGGATAGTTTTGGTGTAAGATAAATTATTGATTTATATTATGTCTTGAATTTAAGCGAGTTAGAAAGAGAAAATAAATATCATTTTCAGTGGGTGTAGGGGAAGTATTTCCTTTTTTTGATTGATGAATCAGAGGTGAAAAATGGCGCAGCCATTAGTATCAGTAATTGTTCGGACTTGTCAGCGTCCGGAAATATTAAAGATAGCATTAAATAGTATTCGTGGACAGACTTATCAGAATATCCAGGTAGTTGTAGTGGAGGACGGTGAAAATACTGCGGAAAATATGATAAGGTCACAATATTCTGATTTACGTTGTATCTATGAAGCAACGGGGAAAAAGGTTGGAAGGTGCAAAGCAGGCAACAGGGCCATGGAATTGGCATCAGGTGATTTTTTTAATTTTCTGGACGATGATGATGCTTTTTTTCCAAATCATGTTGAGTGCCTGGTTGCTATTCTTCAAAAGAACCAAATGCTTGCGGCATACAGTATTGCCGAGGAACGCCAGGTTGTTGTAAAAACAGCAAATCCGTATCAAGTGCTTGTCAAACGAAAGACGGTCCGATATTCACAGGAATATAACAGATTGTTACTGTATTCATTTAATTATATTCCGATTCAATGTATGATGTTTCATCGAAGCTTGTATGAGATGCTTGGAGGATTGGATGAAACACTGGATAATCTGGAAGACTGGGATTTATGGGTGCGCTATTCTATGAAGACAGATTACGTATTTGTGGATCAGGTTACGTCTTGCTATCATGTGCCGTGCAGAAAAAGTAACAGACGAAAGCGTTCAAATGAATTAAATGATTATCTTGTACCACTTTATAACAAATTTAAAACTTATAATGTTCGGATGAATATTGAGAGCATTAACAGAGAAATGAACTATGTAATTAGAGAGTATAAAAATAAGGGACTTTTGCGGTATTTAAGAATGTTTTTCAGAGCGGTGTTTTATGGGGAAAAATAACAGAAAATAAAGCATTATAAGGTACTATTTCTTTGTAATGTATGTGAAAGGGTAGAAGAATGAAAATACTAGTAATAATACCGGCTTATAATGAGGAGGCAAGTATAGAATCCGTCATAAAGCAACTGCGTTTGGATTATAAGGAAGCTGATTATATTGTTATCAATGATTGTTCAAAAGACAATACTATAAAGGTTTTAGATAAATGTGGTGCGTCTTATGTAAATTTACCGTTGAATCTTGGAATTGGAGGAGGCGTACAAACGGGATACAAGTATGCACTTCAAAATGGATTTGATATAGCGATTCAAATTGATGGAGATGGACAACATGATACATCATTTCTGGAGAATATAATCAGACCTATAACAAGTGGTCAGGCTGATATCGTAATTGGGTCACGATTTATTGATAAACAGGGGTTTCAATCATCCAGTATGCGACGTATAGGGATTCGTTTTCTGAGTACATTAATACGTGTTTGCTGTGGGATTCGTGTATTGGATGTTACAAGTGGTTTTCGGGCCGTAAACCGAAAATATATTGAGTTATATGCATCGGATTATCCGGTTGACTATCCAGAGCCAGAGGCGATCGTTAAAGCAGCAATGAATGGTGCTAAAATATGTGAGATACCTGTAATCATGAAAGAAAGGGAAAACGGAAGCAGTTCCATTTCATCCTGGAATTCAATATACTATATGATAAAAGTATCATTGGCTATTATTTTATGCAGACTGTCAAATAGTAGCAGATAGAGAGGAATAAAGCATATGATGACAATTACATTAAGACGTATATTGATCGTTTGCATAATATTGTATTTTTTTATTATGTTTCGATTATTAAAAAGAGGGCGTCTTGCGTTAAAATATTCATTATTATGGCTCATCATGGGGGTATGTGTATTGATATTGGTAATTTTTCCCAAATTGCTTGAGCTATTTAGCAAATGGTTTGGAGTATACGATCCTATGAATGGGCTCTTTACAGTAGCAATAGGATTTATTATTGTTTTGCTGGTATCTCTGACCGCTATCGTGTCGAAACAAAGTGACAGGATCAAAAATTTAGTGCAGGATAACGCCTTATTAGAAAAAAGAATACGTGAACTGGAAAATCAAAATAAGAATTTTAAGTAGTCATGAATGTTTTTTGGAGGAGTAATGAAACATACATTTGCCATTTGTGCATACAAAGAAAGCCCTTATTTGGAGGAGTGCATTCAGTCTGTTCTGAATCAGACCGTATCATCGAATATAATATTAGTAACTTCAACACCAAATGATTTTATTTTCAGTTTATGTAAAAAGTATAGAATTCCATATTGGATAAACAAGGGAGAAGCAGGTATAACCCAAGATTGGAATTTTGCCTATTCCAAGTGTAAAACGCCATTTGTTACGATTACGCATCAGGATGATATATATTTTGAAAGATATACAGAAGAATTGTTGAAAGCGATTGACAAGGCAAAAACGCCCCTGATATTTTTTACCGATTATTGTGAGATTAGAAATGGAACGATTGTAAAAAAGAATCGTTTATTAAAAATCAAAAGAATTATGTTGTTCCCATTAAAGTTTCCTTTTCTGCAGAGAAGAATTTTTATGCGAAGATGTATTCTGGCATTTGGGTCGCCAATTTGTTGTCCGTCTGTAGCGTATATCAAAGGTAATCTTCCGAAAGTAATATTTCAGAATAATTTCAGAACAAACGAGGATTGGGAAGCCTGGGAACGTTTGTCAAGACTGAAAGGTCAGTTTATGTATTGCAGTAAAATACTTATGGGACACCGTATTCATCAGGATTCAGAAACATCAAATGCAATTAAGGAGACAGGGAGAACACAGGAAGATATTCAAATGTACCGAAAATTTTGGCCAAAATGGATGGCATGTATTTTAAGCAGATTGTATAAAAACAGTGAAAAGTCAAACGATGTTTAGAACAAGATAAAGAAGTTTAAGAAATAAATTATGTAAAGGAATAACAGTAAAAAAGGATGAGAGAAGATGAGGTACACATTGGGAAAGGCTCTCGAAAAAAGAAGTAATAATTTGCAGGTAATAAAATTTATGGCTGCGATTGCAGTTATTATCTGTCATGCGTTTGCTCTTACGGGATGTATGGAAAAGGAATGGATGTATATCCTCACAAAAGGCCAGATGGATTTTGGTATGTTGGCAGTATCGATTTTTTTCCTGACAGGAGGGGTTTTGATTGCCAGAAGTGTGGAAAAGTCAAAAAGTTTATTGTGCTTTTTACAGGCAAGGTGTGTCAGGATACTGCCATTATTACAAATCGTGGTTATTCTTACTATTATATTTGGGACTGTTTTTACACAGCTGCCGTTGAAAGATTATTTTTTTAGTTCACGGACCTGGCGTTACTTATTAAATGGCATACTGATATTGCAACATACGTTACCAGGGGTATTTGACAATAACATTTATGGAAATACGGTAAATGGGTCCTTATGGACATTGCCTGTTGAATTTTTATGTTATATTGCCTGCTTTGTTGTATATAAAATAAAATGTCTGAATAAAAAAGGTATTATTTGGGTGATAGCTGCGTATCTTCTTTTTGCTGTGGTTGGTACGATATTATTAACAGCAGTGAACCAGCAGTTATTGATTGCAGCGATTCAGCCTTGTTGGTTATTTTTACTGGGGATGTTTTACTATGTTTGGAGAGATAGAATAATATTGGATTTTCGTCTGTTTCTGGTTTCTATGTTATTAATGATATGTTCTTTTGCGATGTCATTCACATATTTGGCCATCTGGGTTTTTCTGCCATATGTTATTATCTACCTGGCGTTTATGGAACTGCAGTGTGGTGCAAAAATATCAAAACCCGGAGATTATTCCTATGCAATATATTTGTGTGCATTTCCCATACAGCAGGCGTTTGTTTCCTGTTATGAAAGTGCTGGACCAGTATTTAATATGTGTGTATCTGTGTTTGTGGCTGTTTTTGCAGGCGCTGTTTTATATTATTTTGTAGAAAAACCGGTTACAGAGAGATTATTAAGTAAAAATTTATGACGGAGAAATTGGAAAGGAGATTTGAAAATGGATAATAAATCAATCTGGAATGAAAAATGGGACAGGTTAGCTGAATATAGCAGGCAGAGTGCGAGCAATAAGTGGGCATTTTATCTGATAAAAAAATTATTGAAAAAAGCAGAAATTGATTCCGGATATATAGTGGACATAGGCTGTGGTATGGGCAATAAGACCTCCGTTCTGGCGCAGTATTATAGAAAATCACAGATTTATGGAATTGATTTTTCAAAGGAGGGGATAGATCATGCAAAAAAGTTTTATAATAACATAAAAAATTTGCATTTCAAATGCTCCAATATTGACGTATTAAGTGAAAAAATGAAAAATAAGAAGATAATGATGGTTACGTCTTTTGAAGTATTGGAACATATTGAAAAGTGGGAGGATTTTTTAGATAAGATTTGTAATCTGACTTCTAAATACGTTCTGTTGTCGGTACCAACGGGAAATATGAGAAAATATGAAATTGGATTGGGACATTACAGGAATTTTAAAAAAGGTGAAATCGAAAGTTATATGTTCCGAAAAGGCTTCAAAAAAGTTGATGTTTTATATGCCGGATTTCCGTTTTGGTCACCTTTTACGCGTGACATGATGAATAGAATCGGTCATCAGGATGGGGAAAAGCTGGATAGTACATTAAATTCATTTCATCCACTTGTACATAGCATAATATATATTTTATATCGTTTTTTATCTTTCAATCGAATTGGGGATCAATTTGTAGGATTGTTTGAGAGAAATACTATGGGAACGGTGTACAATGGGAAAAGATATCAGAGTTAATATTTTTTGGAATACAGGTGGGAGTATATTTTATAGTATATGTCAATGGTTGATTACTGTTTTAGTAGTAAAAATGGCATCCTATGAAACCGCAGGTTATTTATCGCTGGCGATGACTACCAGCAGCAGTTTTTCTGCAATAGCGTTGTTTAGTATGAGGAACTATCAGATTTCCGATGTATCGGCAGAATATCCGGATGATATTTATGTGGGAAGCAGAATTTTAACGTCGGTATTGTCATTTATCTGTTGTTTTTTCAGTGTATTTTTGACAAATACATTTTATCAGGGACTTTGTACGATGACTTTTATGGCAATAAGGCTTGTCGAAGCAATGGTAGATGTGTTGCATGGGATAAATCAGAAACAGGAAAGATATGATTTTATTGGAATTTCTTATATAATGAGGGGAGCTATAACTGTTAGTTTTTTTGCAGTATCTCTGTTTTTAACAGGAAATCTCCCGTTTACATTGGGAATTGTTGCAATATTGAATTTTGTTATTATTTGTGGGTATGATTGGAGAAAAACTTATTCCATATCACATTTTGGAATAAGCATTTGGAATAGCAGTGTTTTTGGACTTTTAAAAAAGTGTGTGCCAATTGTAATTTTCTCCTTTTTGTTGAGTCTCGAGAATTTGATTCCAAAGTCAGTTCTTCAGGAAGAGTTTGGAGCGGAACAACTGGGGATCTATTCTTCCATAGCTGCGCCGACGCTTGTGGTTCAACTTTTTGCTAACGTTGCTTTCAGCCCTTTTTTGCCGATTATATCAACGGCAATTCGAAATGGGGAGAAAGAAAAATTTAAAACTATACTGCATAAAACATATCTGGTATTTGTAGGATTGTGTATTATTGTTACGATAGGTGCTTTCCTGTTTGGACGAGTGGGATTAAAAATATTATTTGGTGAGGAAATATTACAGCATTATGCAATATTTATGCCAATTGTCTGGTGTACAATATTAACAGGAATTGTTTGGGTATTATCTTCTATTCTTGTTGCATTACGCAAAACGAAAAGTTTATTGACAGGAATGCTCGTTGATTTCATCGTATGTGTGTTTTTATCACGTCATTTGATTAAGCAGTTTGGAATGAATGGAGTAAGCATTGTTCAGATCATTGTATTGGCGTTCTATATTATATTTATGATTGTCATATGTGAGCGTTTTATTTTAAAAAAATAGAGCAGTTGAAAGAAAAACGGGAACACAGAAGTGCAATGATTAATATATATTGTTGAAATAAAAACGTAGTATTTTGGTAATATATTGTGTAGAAGCGTAAAATAGATGTTGGCAATATAACAGTGTACAGATTTTTATGATAATTGAATGGAGAAAAGATGATATATAGTCTATGGAAAGATAGAAAGGTTTTATGGGAGTTGGCAAAAAACGATTGTAAAGCTCGTTTTTCATCTTCTATGCTGGGTATTGTATGGACAATATTACAGCCTTTGATTAATATGTTGGTTATCTGGCTGGTTTTTCAGGTGGGATTTAAGACATCTAATTTATCAGGGGATATACCTTTCATTATTTGGTATATGCCAGCTTTTCTGATATGGAATTATTTTCAGGAAGCAGCGAGTCAGTCGGCAGGTAGTCTGTTAGAATATAGTTATCTTGTAAAAAAGGTAAATTTTAATGTGGATATTATCCCTGCAATTAAAATTTTGTCAAATGGTTTTATCCATTTGTTTTTTATTTTATTTATTGTATTTATAAATTTGTGTTATGAAAAATTGCCAACAGTATATTACTTTCAGGTGATATATTATTTCTTTTGTGCTGCAGCTTTTTCAATGGCATTGGGGTGGCTTTGTTCTTCTATTGCGCCTTATGCAACAGATATTATGAATGTAATATCTATTATTATTCAGGTTGGATTTTGGATAACACCAATATTTTGGGATCCCTCTTCTCTGAAAGATACTGCACAGGTTTTATTAAGGATAAATCCTATGTATTATGTGTGTATGGGATATAGGGATTGCTTTGTTTATGAGACATGGTTTTTTGAGCATCCTATACAAACAGCATATTTTTGGGTTGTAACGATATTAATTTGGATTTTTGGCGTGAGATTGTATAGAAAATCGAAAGTACATTTTGATGATGTATTATAGAAAGGCAGAAAATATGGATCAGGATTTATCTATAAGTGTACAAAACGTTACTAAAATATATAATTTGTATGATAATCCTCAGCAGCGGCTAAAAGAACTTTTCAGTATAAGTGGGAAGAGTTTTCATAATGAGTACTATGCATTAAATGGAATTAGCTTTACTGTTAAAAAAGGAGAAACATTTGGAGTTATTGGAACGAATGGCGCCGGGAAATCGACGTTATTGAAATTAATTACCGGTGTTGCCAGTCCGTCTGCGGGGACAATAGAGATTTCAGGCAAAATTTCAGCATTGCTTGAATTGGGGGCAGGTTTCAATAAAAATTATACAGGCATGCAAAATATATATTTGAACGGTACGATGATGGGATACTCAAAAGAGGAGATGAGGAGCAGGGTTAATGCCATTGTGGAATTTGCCGATATAGGTGATTTTATTGACCAACCGGTTAAGACATATTCAAGTGGTATGTTCGCAAGGCTTGCATTTGCAGTTGCTATAAATATTGAACCAGAGATTTTGATTGTTGATGAGGCTTTATCTGTTGGAGATGTTTTTTTCCAGAATAAATGTTATAAAAAGTTTGAAGAATTGCGTGAAAGAGGGATTACCGTTATTTTTGTGTCACACGATATTGGTACAGTAAAGCAGCTTTGTTCCAGAGTGTTATGGATTGAACGTGGTATTCAACAGATGGTTGGCGATAGTGTTAATGTTTGTAAAGCTTATTCAAATAGTATTCTTTCAAAAAGGGCAAAAGAGTATGAGAAAGAGGAAAAGAAAGGTGAATGCAAATCTGTAGATTTTGCATATTTAGAATTAGATGATTATCCGGATATAAACTTTACAAATGAGAGTATTTTAAATGATAACGTAAAAATTATTTCCAGTTTTATTAAGGATGAAAATGGAGAACGTGTTTCTTTATGTAATGCGGGGGAGGAATATGTATTGTCCATTGTCTTTTCATCTGATAAAGAGATAAATGAATGTATTGCCGGATTTGTAATAGAAACGGTAAAAGGATTATGGGTAATCAATTGCAACAGTTTAGTATCCGGATGGAAGAGGACATTTCCAATAAAGGCGCACTCTATCAATAAGGTAGATTTCCGATTTAAAATGCCACAATTAGTAAATGGTGATTATGTGATTGGCATAGCAATATCGGAGGGAAATATGTTAAATTTTAAAGTATTGACATGGCTATATAATGTACTATATTTGC
This sequence comes from uncultured Roseburia sp., assembly GCA_947088675.1. Lineage (GTDB taxonomy): Bacteria > Bacillota > Clostridia > Lachnospirales > Lachnospiraceae > Roseburia. The sequence continues at coordinate 46,159 of CAMUHN010000002.1, read as the reverse complement.
AAATAGCGAATGTAGGAGGAAGTGATGGAATTTTGCAGTTGGATACGGATATGAAAGTTTATAGTAGAGGAAATTGATATGAGTAAATATGATTTTGGGTATGTATTGGAAAAGGGCAGTACAAATGAATGGGCTTTCCATAAGATAAGTGAGGGATCAAAAGTATTAGAAGTTGGTTCTGCTACAGGCAATCTTACCTACCATTTAAAAGAAATAAAAGGTTGTGTGATAGATATCGTGGAAATAGATGAGGATGCTGGACTAAAGGCAGGAAAATATGCACGAAATGCCTTGCTTGGAATGACGGAAGGAAATTTGAATTTTGATTTTTGGTATAAAAAATTAAATACGGAGAAATACGATTATATTGTTATATTGGATGTCCTGGAACATCTTCAGGATTCTGAGAATACATTAAACCTGTTGAAAGATTTATTGCATGAGGACGGCGAAATCATTTTGTCTATTCCCAATATTGGGCATAATGCTGTTATTTTGGGCTTATTAAATAACCAGTTTAATTATACAGAATTGGGATTGCTTGATAATACACACATACATTTTTTTTCATATTTTTCAATTATGAAAATGTTAGAACATGTTGGTTTAAATAAGATAGAGATGGATTCAATAAAGAAATCTGTATCTGATACAGAAATACCATGTGATATTTCAAAATTTCCAGTTGAAATCCAGTATTATCTAAGAACCAGGGAATATGCGGATGTCTATCAGTTTTTGTTTGTACTTGGCAGAAAAAAAGATAAATGTGTTGATATGTTAAAAACAGGTAATTTGCAGACGTCGCTTTATACTTCAAGAGTATTAATAAATGGTTTGAGCGAAAATATGGTTTCAATATGTGGAAAACTGGGGCATATACGGATCAGCATTGATTTGTCAAAATATAACGACGCTACCAGTATTCGTTTTATACCTTCGGAATATTGTTGTCTTGTCATGAATTTAAAGGCATATGCAATTGATCTGAATGGAAATAGTAATAAATTAATTCCTAATTGGATTACAGGAATTAAAATTGATGATACTTCGTATGTAATGGCGAAAGAGGCACAGGAGATTAATTATCAGTTAGAAGAGAAAATGACGACATTTGTTGTTCAGTGTGATTGCAGAATACTTTCTGACGACCTGGAAGAGGCAATGCAGATATTTGAACAGCGTAGGACGGAGATATCCAAATTTTTTCAAAAGGAATTAAATGACAGGGAGGGGATGATAGCAGAAAAAAATGCAGAAATTGAACAACAGAATGAAGTGATAAGGGAAAGAAATGAGAAATTGATAAAAATAGAGCAAGAACTGGATGTTATGCAATTTAATTTAAAGAGATCAGAAGAGGAATTGTCTGTTTTAAAAAACAGCAGATGGTATAAAGTTGCTACAAAGATTAATTCTGTGTTGAAAAGGTAGAAAGTGTAATGGAAAAAGTAAGTGTTATTATGCCATGTTATAATGATGGAAAATATATCAGAGAGTCAATTGATTCGGTAAAGAGACAATCATACAATAATATAGAAATTATTGTAGTAGATGATGGTTCCGATGATGAAGAAACGTTAAAAATTTTGCAAAGTCTTGGGAACGAGGTTATTTTGTTGCACACAGATCATTTACGGCCTGCAGGTGCAAGAAATTATGGTATTAGTAAAGCAACCGGAAAATATATAATGCCAGTGGATTCTGATGATACAATAGATATGTATTATATAGAAAAAGCCGTTAAAATGATCCAGAAAGATGATGAAATTGGCGTTGTTTATTGCAAGGCGGATTTATTTGGAGAAAAAAGTGGTATTTGGGACTTGCCGGACTATTCTTTTGAAAAAATGTTATTGGACAATGTTGTTTTTGTAACTGCATTATTTTACAAGCAGGATTGGGAGAAAGTCGGCGGATTTAATACACATATGTTGGCTGGAATGGAAGATTATGATTTTTGGATTTCAATCCTGGCGCTTGGCAGAAAAATATATCAAATTCCGGAGATTTTATTTCATTATAGAATAAAACCTGTATCAAGAACAACCGGTTTTCAATCTGACTACATTCAAATGCAGAAAACTTATAGGCAGATTTATGACAACCATAAAAATTTTTATAAGGATAATTGTGAGGAATATGCGAAAGTATTGAGGGATGCTTTGGTGGAGCAGGTTGCTATACGTATGAAATATGAAAAAGCACTAGAAAAGATGGTGAGGTTTTATAAAATACCAGTCGTGGGAAAAATCATTAAGAGATTTATTGTAGAATAACGATTCAAGGAGTTTAATATGATTATATTTACATCTATATGTACAAATTATGCACATAAGGCGCGGACATTAGCGGAATCTGTTAAAAAAAATATACCGGATGCAAAATTCTTTGTATGTTTAACGGAGAGAGAAATTCCAGCTTCAATGAATTTTGAATTTTTTGATAAAGTAGTACTTTCTAAAGATATGTGGAACGGAAATTTTAACAGATATATTTATAAACATGCTATTGTAGAGGCATCCACTTCGGTAAAAGGGCAATTTTTTAAATATTTAATAGAAACGTATACGGAGGAGGATAAATTTATTTATTTGGATCCGGATTGTTTCGTTTATTCTGATTTTGTGGAATTAAGAGAGATATTGGAGAAAAGGCCAATTGTTGTATGTCCACATTTGCTACAGCCAGGGAATATTGATATGGAGTTATCTTCGACAGCACATGGAGTTTTTAATCTTGGTTTTTTAGCAGTAAACAGGAGTGAAGAGGCTGTTAAATTTATTCATTGGTGGGCGGAGAGATTATATCTTTTTTGTTATGATGACATATTAAGAGGAATTTTTACAGATCAGAAGTGGATTGATCTTGCTCCATGTTTTTTTGATGTCGAGATCTTGAAACACCGTGGCTATGATTTTGCAACATGGTCACTGTTGGATTGTGGGATGACAAAAGAGAATGGAAAATATTTTGTAAAAGGGGATCCATTGCGGTTTATACATTTTTCAGGTTATGGCGCTACAGCCGAAAAATGTATCAGTGATTGGCTGCCACAAGGAGAACATCCGTTTAAAGAACTTTATCAGGAATATTCTAAAATGCACGAGAAAAATAATCAAGATGGTGTGTCAAAAACAACATGGAGCTACAGTAAATATTATTCGGGGGAAAAAATTGATGATGAGCTGCGAATAAAATATCGTAATAATAATGATGTGATGTTTAGCATTGATGATCCATTTGCATTGAGTAATATTGAAATCAAGAATAAGGTAAAAAATAAAAAGAGTATAGCCAGGTACTTTAGATCTTCTATATATATTCTGAAAAAAGAAGGATTATCAGGTTTTTTCAGGAAAATACGTGAATTAAAATAGTGGGACAGGTTATGTGGTGAAACAGAGAGTATTTTGGAGGATATGATAGTGAAGCAAAGAGGAATCAAGTTTCATAAATTAAATATTATTTTAGTTTTAGTAATAATATTATTCTTTGAAATTTGGTGTGTAAAGCTATATACAAATACAGAAATTTCCTTTGACGTAAAGGCGAAAAAAAACTGCGATGTGACCGTTTATTGGGATAATTCGTCCGAAGGGTATTCGTTTGATGAGGCGAATTGCGCCAGGTTTTCGGTTACTGCGAATCAATTAGAACGTATTAACCTGAATGTACCTTACAGGGCACTTTCAAAAGTGAGAATTGATGTCGGAGATAGCAAAAATATAGTATGTAGGTTGAGTAACATTGTGGTATCACAGGGCCTACAAAGAGATAGTATTGAAAGCAGTCAGATCCTTGAACAGATAATTGAGAAGAATGATATAAGTAAAATTGAATGTGATGAAAATAGTATAAAAATTAAAACTTCAGGTCAGGATTGTTATATTGCGATAGAAAATTTAAATATAAATATGAATTTTTTATATAATATTTTTTATATAGCCAGCTTAATCGTATTACCTTTTTTCGTATGGTTTCTATATAATATATTATATATGTATAATAAAAAAATTTTTTCCAAAGAGAATCAAACTGTATCCTTTCATGATTACGTAATGCAGGTTTTGTTTCTTTTTTTAGACGCAGCAATAGTGGCGTTGGTTTTTGATCGGGTGATATTGGTAACGGCATATAAGATGGTGAGTTCAAAACAGATTCTATTAGCAAGGTATCTGGAATCTGTTCAGTTTATATCATTTCCGCGAATCGCTTTTTGGTTTATTATGATCTTTGCCATATTATTATGCATTTCCATTGGAATCGAAAAGAGCTTTAAATATAGATATATCATAAGTATGGTGGTATTTATATTTTTGGTTATCGGGAAGTATCATGGATCATCAATTGGCTTTCTTTCGGGTATGTTGACAGAACATACGAATGATTATGATAAAACAACTTTGTTGGGGATTAATCAGGGGCTTCGTGGCGATGAATGGGCAGTTGCGTTGCCATTGAATCTGGCGCAATATTATAATGATGAAAAGTTTCCGTATTACAATTATAATCTTATGATTGAGGGGTGTGATACAATGGTATCGGCTAAAACACCCGCAAAGGACTTATTGGCGCTGGGGGCTCCAAATAATTGGGGATATTTTTTCCTGCCGACAGAAAATGCAGTTTCGTTTGGTTGGTGGTTTCCATTATTTGCCCTGTTTTTATCCTCCATTGAAATGATGTATGAATTATGTAAAAACAAACGTATTTCAATTGTTTTTGCTATTTTAATTACGTTTTCACCATGTGTGCAATGGTGGAATGGTATCATAATGCTTATTGCGGCGGGTCAATATTTTGTAGTAGCATTGAGCAGGTTTCTGTCAGAGAAAAATACATGGAAAAAGATAGGATGGACATTATTTGCTGCATTGTGTGCGATTACTTATGTATTTGTTCTATATCCGGCGTGGCAGGTACCATTTATTTATATTTATTTGATATTGGCTTTTTGGGTAATGTGGAATAAAAGAGACTGTAAGCCATTCGCAAAAGCAAATATTTTGGCATATATTGGTGTATTGGCAATTTGTGTCGTATTTGCTGGAAGATTTTTAATTTTATCTGGAGATGCAATGCAGACCCAGTTGAATACAGTATATCCAGGAAGTGTTAGAGAATGGTTTACTGTACCCAATGATATTTTTTTGCTTCAGATAATCAATGTTTTCATGGGGTTTGGGAAATATTCGACATATTTAAATAATTGTGAGATAAGCCAATTTTATGGGATGTTTTTATGGTCTTTAATTGCAGGACTGCCAATCATTTCTAAGACAGGAGTTAAGAAAAATTCCGTCAAATTAATAATTGCCTTAGTAGTATGTGAGCTATTTTTCATGTATTATATGTTTGGTCCGCAAATACCATTTTTATATAAGATAATGTTGATGACATATTCTTATCCAAGAAGAGTATTGGCTGTCTTTGGATATGGGGCTGTGGTTTTATTAATGCTGATTTTAAATGAGTCGGTTGTGTATAGCCAAAAAGAAGTTCGGGGGAGAAGAACTATTGCGCTTGCACTTACTGTAATTGCATTGGTATTCTGTATTAATGATACTAATATGAGGGAATACTTAAATGGTTCGATGGGATTGATTGTAATAGCAACGTTATTGATCCAATTGTGGGGATATACAGGATATTGTATTATAACAAGAAGCAATCTAAAAAAAGGTATTGGAATATTGTTATGCGTAACAATGATATCATCCATTTTTGCTAATCCGATTCAAAGAGGGTTGGATGACTTTTATAAAAGTGTGTTGGTACAAAAGATATTTGAGCTAAATAAAGAAAATACTGGAAGATGGCTGGTTACAGGAAATTCAACAATTTCAAATATTATTACAGCATGTGGAGTGAAACGTCTGACCGGTACGTATGTATATCCAGATTATGCCATGATGGAAATAATTGATCCGGATTATGTATATGAGGATAGTTGGAATCGTTATGCGCATATTGATATGACAATAGCAGATAAAAATTTTATAGAAAGTGTAGGAAGTGGATTGAATGTTCAAATTGATGTAAATACAGCGCAGGCGTTAGATGTGGAATACTGGGTGGTTAATCATGAGGTCGATAGCAAAGAATATGAAGATTTGTTACTTGAGGAGGTATTCAGCAGTAAAGAGTGGTATATATATAAAATGAATTATCAGTAAATATGGACTAATGGGTAGACAAGGTTGGATTTGTCAAGTAAACTCTCATGCCCCGCGTTTCGTGGCACTACCATGAATGAAACATCGCAGGCGGAAGGGATTAATATTTGAAAGCGGTCTGTTTTCATATATACTGGATATAACGGCAAAGATCAGTAACATTTTGGGCCTGTAGCCCATCAAGTAAACTGATTTCAGACATTTTCATTTGAACCACCGTTTGTCCAGCCGTTCTCAGCAAAAGGATTCAGAGTAAAATAACAAGAGACAGGATGCCATGCCATAAGTCGCCTGCTGTAGGCAAACTATATCCCTGATAGGGATCAACGCGAGCTCAGGGAACTTGTCCACTACCGTATGAACCTTGTCGGGGAGAGGAACCATAAGTTCAACCGGGCCCCAGAAAATGCTCGAAAGCGCCAACATTAAGCTTTCCGGCATGGTCAGGTATGTCCGGTTAATTGTAACTTGTCCAGAATGAGCTACAACTAAGAGAACATTGAGAGGGAGCTTTAAAACGTGAGCCGACAGCAAGTAATCCGAGGGATAGCTGACAGTAAACAAAGCAGGAAGAAGCAAATCAATATGAATTTTATTGTAAAGGCTGGAGTTTTTTTGTATAATCTAAGTATGGTTGGAGCGAACTGTATTGTATTTTCTGCTGAATTGCAATAATGAGGTGGTAAAATGGCACAAAATATGCCAAAGCGTAAAATAAAAGACAGCGTGTTCACGAATTTATTTCAAGACAAAAAGTATCTGCTCCGATTGTACAAGGCACTTCACCCAGAGGACAGTAATGTAACAGAAGAAGATATAAAAGATGTTACTATCAAACACATATTGGTAGACGCAGACTATAATGACCTTGGATTTTCGGTTTGTGGCAGACTTGTTATTTTGATTGAAAGCCAGTCAACATGGACATTGAATATTATTATACGTGCTCTGATGTATCTAATACAGACATACCACGATTTTTTTAAGCGTACCAGGCAAAATTTGTATGGTTCTAAAAAAGTGGATATGCCAAAACCTGAATTATATATGATATTTACGGGTGAAAAATCGAAAAATCCGCCCAACACCATATCGCTTTCAAAAGACTTTTTTGACGGTGAAAAGATAGCGGTAGACGCAGAAATTAAGGTACTTTATCAAGAGGACGAGGACAACATAATTGGACAGTATATTATTTTCTGCAAAGTGTATAATGAGCAGAGAAAGAAATATGGGCAAACAAAGATAGCAGTAACGGAAACAATCCGAATTTGTAAAAATCGAAACGTATTAAAAGAATATCTCGAAAGTAAAGAACAGGAGGTTGTAGACATTATGATGACATTATTTGATGATGAGCAGGTTTTGGAAGCATATGCAAAGGATATTGATGATAATGCTACACATAGGGAAGCAAGAGAAAATGCAAGGATAATGTTAAAAAACGGAAGAATTACAGTAGAAGAAATACCAGGTTTTTTCCCAAAATTAACATTAGAAGATGCGAAAGAACTTGAAGCCGAGGTTATGCAATTGGCGTAATTTATCATATCAATCAAAATCAAATATAGTAAGAGCGTTAGAGTATATAGAAACTGAAAATCTATATGCTCTATTATTTTTGCGGTAAAGGAGAATTATGCGAGACAACATTCAGAAGACCAGCCTGCCGGTTCTGTATGTCAGTTCTGCAGTGCCATTTGTAGCGGATCTTCCCAAAATCAGATCCTTGTCGTTAAAAGGAAATCCACTTACGGAGTTATCTTTTCTCTGGAAAGCAGGGACATTGAAAAGCCTTTTTGTTTCAGGTTGCGGATTGGAAGATGTAAAGGATGTCGTTCAAAAAGAGGATCAGTTTGTGTCCAATAATTTAAAATACCGGGTGCTAAATCCGGTAGAATCCGCAGGGGAAGCAGGAAGTGTGCAGGTAGAAGGGCTGGCAAAAAACTCGCGCAAAAGGTCGATAAGCATTTTAAAATTTGACAGGAGACATAAATATTCGAGAAGAAAACTACTTATGTCTTCTGTTGTTTGCTTTTCTGAAAAAATGTAATGTGGTGCAGATCAGAAATAAACTGTATAACAGTGTATACAGGAAAAACGCTTTGTACATTTATTCTGTTCCTGTTTAGATATTTTATCGGATGTTTTTTGAAAATATGGTTGCATTTTGCACTGAAAACAGTTAAAATATAACAAAACAAGAATTGTTTTATGATAGAATGCTTTGAAAAACATATGATGAAAAATCAGAGTTATGTGTTTTCACACATAGGGAGGAGATATGGATCCTGATCAGAAAAAGGCGAATCAGGAAGTGGGAAAGCGTCTGAAAGAAGCAAGGAAAAATCTTGCGCGGATTCAGGCTGAATTTGCGGAAGCGCTCGATGTTTCGGAAGAACATTACCGCAGATACGAATCGGGTGCAACCGGTCTTTCTGTCGATAAACTGTATATCCTGTTTCATGAATTTGGGATCAGCCCAACGTACCTGGTTACGGGGGAAAATCCAAAGGATAAGTTTGAACTGGAGTATTTTCTGCAAAATTGTGATGAGGAGGAGAGCAATCTGTTTTGGGATCGGACCATAGACTATATGCAGCGTATATTGAAAAGATAGATCTTATTGGATGTAGAATCGTTGGGGCAACGCCGCCGGGAGGCGGGGAAATAAACAATATGTGAACGGATAATGGGGGAAAAATGGATACTGTTCGAAGAGAGATAAATGCTGACGTCGGGAAACGGCTCAGGCGGACAAGGGAGAATCTGGGACGGAAACGTTCCGAATTTGCCAGAGCGCTGGGAATTTCGGAAGAACATTACCGCAAATACGAATCCGGCGCAACGGGGCTGTCAGCGGAAAAACTGTTTATTTTGTTTCAGGAATATGGGATAAACCTTACATATCTTATTACAGGTGTTCCGCAGGAACAGGAATTCAATCTGGAATATTATCTGGAGACATGTAAGGAAGAACAGAGAGAAATTTTTTGGGATAAGCTGATCGCCTATATCCGGCGAAAAATGAAAATGAGATAAGCAAAATGATCAAATTTTCTGCGTTAGAAATGAAAAAACAATGTGTTATGTTGATACTGTTAAGAAAACATAACAGGATGCAGATTCTGCGGTGTAACAGAGTCTGCATCCTGTGAACCGGAGTCTGTATACGACTGCGTTCTATCAGTCAAACAAAAGCTCTCCCATCTCCTCGGTGTAATAATTTTTTGTTTCATTTTTTACCTGTTCTTTATCATTATCGGACATTACATTCTGATTTCCGCCGTTTCCCCATAAATTGCCGCCGTCGCTCCATGCCTGATAGATCCAGTACGCCACATAGCGGAGCTGTTGGTATCCGTAGGCGACATAATAATCGGGTATCATAGAGATCTCCGCCAGATATCTGATCCAGCTCTCCGTAGTCACAGGCACCTTACCCTCTTCCTTTTTGCACTTCACATATTCCAGAAACTCGGCAAAGAAATAACGCACGGGAATCAATAAAAAGATGGCAAAAATGTCCGCTACAATCTCTTCTATATCAGCGGGACACATTGGCATAATACAGTAATCTTCATAGTAATCGCGGTCATCGTGATGCATAATAAAATGCGCGAGCTCATGTGCAATCGCATACCGTCTGGAAGAAAAGGGAGCAGTCTTATCTACAAAAATTGTTTTATTTTTTTCGTCAGTGAAAAAATTATTCCCGATTTGAATCTGTCCTATGATTCGGTTCATACTGCCCAGGAAAGAAAACTCATTCAGATCCTCGATATCGATCCGAACTCCCATCCTGTTTGCAAGCAGTTCTACATCAACAGGGAAGCTGTCATTTTCGCCCAGTACAGTTCGGATCAGCTGATCTGCTTTGCAGCTGGCTTCCCAATAGTATTTGATCAGCGGTTGGGGTTTTTGAATTTCGCCCTGAAAACCATTTTTCAGAAAATCTTTTATTTCCTGCATCAAAACCGATAAATTTTCGATTCCTCCATCCAGATCAGTTGTCGGCATCATTGTTTTTTTCTATCTCCTTTTCGCGTATATCTTTTTCGATGGCATCCCAGTCCGTGAGTCCTTCCATCACCTGATACTGCTCTTCTTCCATTTGCTGGAGAATATCAAAGATTTCTTTGACATAACGGTTCCAGCAATTTAGGAGATGCTCCCGCTGCAGTACCCTGTCTCTGGCGCCCTCAATATAGGACAGAATCCGCTCCCTTTTTTCATAAGCAGTTCCCTCGCCTTTTTCCATATCAGAAAAATACATCCTACTGTATTCTATCACACGGTCGGCGTTGTGTATATATTCATTTTTGAGAATATAGCGCCATGCATCTCCCAGTGAATGTTTCATTTCGTCTGTGATCCCAAACTGTTCCTCGTTCATATATTCGCTTAACTCTTCTGTCGTTTCGAAAATATTGCCGCACAGGACCCGGAGAAAAAGCCAGATATAGATGTTCTCCCAGCTCTTCGAAATCTGCGCCAGGTCTTCCAGTGAAAATGTTGTTGTTCGGTTCCCCTGTTTTAGCATATGTACGATAAGGTTGCGGTATTCCGTTCTCACTTTATCTATGATCCGCAATATTCTGGGGCTCTCCCGAAAGAAATTGCTCAAAAACGCCTGATATCGTTCCCTGATCAGATTGCCAGAATCGTCATTTGGCATTTTTTGCAGCAGCAGCAGTATTTTCTGTTCTGATTCGGGCAAAATGCAAAGCAGCTGCTGACGCACATTCAGAAATTTTTTCAGCATGCGCAGCTGCTGTATTGTCTGTTGCGCTTTGTCCGAGTGCATCTGGCTGTCAATTTCGTTCAGTTCGTCTTTGGCAAAAGGGAAAATAACCTTGGAATACGACTCTTTTGCCATGTACCCGCGTTTTACAAAATAGTGGGAGTAGGGCAGTTCCCTGCAGCTTAAATTTTCCAGCCCCTGCCATGCGGGGATGGAAAAACGCTGAATATCATAATGGTTGGCGTCTTCCAGGATGCGCTGTAAAATCATTCTTTTTGTAGACAGATCCATGTAAACAAAGGGAAATGTTTTTCCATGGATAATATTGATCCTTGTATTACCGTCATCGCTCATAAACATTGCCACAGTTGGGATATAGCGCAGCAGCCATTTCAAAAAAAACTGCTGCAGATACTCGCCCGGATTCATTCCGCCGTTCATACCGGAAGTAGACTTTCCATATCCGTCAGCCAAAGCCAGCGCCCGTTTTCCCATTTGCTGTATGATAAATTCGAGACTCCTTTTTTCATCGGAATCGTTTGCCAGGACGGAATATTTTTTCAGACATTGGATGATGTCCGGATTTTTGCCGGGATTCCCTGACGACCAGATCGGGGTCAGGTACTGTTTCCAGCCGGCCGATCTGTTTTCGCGTTTGGATATCACCATAAAATGGTTGTCGTGGGAGAAAACATCCGGAAAAGTGATCCAGTCGCTCCCTTTTCCTACCTGATGGAGTCTCTCTGACAAATCAATCTGAGGGCGATGTTCTATATGGAATAAAATGGAGTTTTCCAGTTCCGGATCTTTCAATCGTTCAATCTTGCCTGTAGGATCTGTGTTTTTCTGCTGGCCGCAGCACATTTGGGCATACTGTACCACACGTTCCCAACAGCAGTTTTCATCCTCCTTGTTTCTGCAGCCAATTTCAAGTAGAGATCCAAAGGAATCTTTCTGGGCAAAGAAAGCAAGCATGGTGATGGAGATAATGTTTTCTTTCAACATTATAAGCAGCCGGTTCCTCTTTTCGGCGAATTTTGCAAGCCACTCGTCCTGATCCGCTGCGCCTGCAATCTGGTCGTCCCCGCTTTTCCAGCGCTTCATTTTTTGTGTAAGCGTATGAAAAACAGATACTTTCTCATTAAGGGAATTTTTGATGCCGTTCTTTATCATTTCGGGGTGTTTTTGATTCATAATTTTCAACATTTTCAAAACAGAATCCAGCAATGGAGCGTAGATTTTCTGCAGAAAATATGTATTTCCCTTTTCTGTAAACCCTTTTCTGCTTAGATTTACATATTCCCGTTCCAGTTTTCCCTTAATGTCGATGCATTGCCGATACCCGGAAGTTCTCTTTCCTCCAGCAGGATGCCCTTATAATAGATTTTTACATCCGGCGAGTTCTTTTCACATTGTCTGTCTGAATTTTCGATCTGCTGGCATTCCAAAAGCAGGAAATTGCTCATGTTAATCAGGCAGAAAGAACATAAGTGATTATCCCAGTAATAAAGATGGCCGTCCCGGCAGTCTAAAAGTGCGGTTGCATTAAATGTTTTTTCTACGACAATTTCGTTTGAACTTGTTTCACCGTTTTTCAGATCATTTTCTTTCTGATACTTTTTATAATAAAACAGCCATGTTTTTCCGTTTTTTTCCCATTCACGTTTTTGAAACAGTCTCACCATTTTTTTTGCCTGTTCAGATGTAAAGTTATTTTCTAATATGGTATGGAAATCCTTTTCTGCAAAGGCAGACCTGGAGGTATCCTCTGTCTCTCCCCATTCGCTGTCGGCTGATTTTAATTGGTATGTTAAATGACTAAGCTGGTTTTTCGCGGTCAGGTTGAGCGGGATTGTTACATAGGGATTTTTTTTCACATTCAGATGAATGGGAAACAGCTGCTCGCCGATGATTGTGTCCAGATACAGAGCCATCTGTGCAAGCAGTTCTGCGGAATGTCTCAGCGGACGGAGCGCTTCATAGTCTGTGTCAAAATAGTCTCTGCCGTCCCAGGCTGTCGGATACAATTCGTGCAGCAGTTTCTTATTAGCCGGCACAAATACCTCGAAGCATGTTCCGTAAAAATCGTTATGATCCGAAAGTTTTTCCAACGGACGGACGTTAATATAGCCCTCGTAATAGTTGGATTTTACGGTTGAGAAAGTAATCTCATATTTTTCATTGCTGCGCGTATAGGTATTGCATTTAAACGTATCGGACAAAATAAAGGCGGATTGAAGTCCGATGCCAAATTCTGTTGTTGGTTTCAGCCAGTCAGGCATTTCACGAATGATATGGTTTTCCCTTTTTTGGCTGTATCCCTTATTTGAAAGGCATTTTATGTGCTCTTTGTCGATTCCCGTGCCGAAATCTTTAATTTGCACTTTGACTCCATATTGCAGCAGATCGTTCTTTTTTCCTTTGCGCAGGGCTTTTAGGTCAGCTTCTTCTATCGGCTTTATATTTTTTCCCTCGTCCTGTTTTGCGATTTCCATCTCGATTTCAATGGGAAAGATATCGGTTGATAACAGTTCTCCCAGTTGATCCGGGGACATTTGTTTCAGATCGTTTTTATTTTTATAATATCCCCGTGTTCTGACGCATTCGTTCCAGTATTGAATCTTGCTGGCGTCAATCGCATTCTGCAGAAATTCTCTGAGAAATACGAATTGATCTTTGTAAATATTGGAGCTTTCCAGGATTGCAAAAGCTTTTTTCTGCGAGATGTGAAACTGTGCTGTCACAAATTCTTCCGGTATCTGAAAGCCCTGCAAGTACAGCTTAACAGACTCTATGGCAGGAAGGGAGCCGCTGAATTTGTCCGGGCAGATCTGCGACCAGTTGTAACCGGCTTCTGCCAGTATACTCCGGAGCATATCGCATTCTTTTCTCACAAGACGCAGCGCCTCCTGCGACTTACAGTCTGCCTCGATGGAAATTTGATTTTGTTTGATATATAATCGGCGAATGGCCTGATGCTTTTCGTAATGGCGCTGTGAAAGCTCCGGCAGTACGCCCATGCATTCTCTGGTCAAAGGGTGGAACCGGTCGTTATCCATATCCAGAATATCGCCCAGCTGCAGCAGTACCGCTACAAACCGCGGATGAAGGTAATCGGAGGCATATCCGTTGTCTTCCTGGGGCAGATTTAAGATATGTTCGAATTTACTGTCTGTGTGTAAGACGGCGCATTTGGCAATCCAGAGGAAAATCCGCTGTGGTATTCCGGCCATGGAAAATCCGCTGCCCAGTTTTTCCGGCTGCAGCGTCCATTTTTCCAGACGTTCGCCGGAGAGCTCCCCGTGTTCGGGTCTGCGGAAGGTTGCGATTAAATGCAGGATGGCATAGTAAACTTCCAGTTTGTCCGAGTAGAGCCGTTTTAGCTGTTCTTCCCTGTCGTCCTCATCTTTGTAGGAATAGTCATGCTTCTGCAAAGCTTTAATTGCACGTTGGAACACCGGATCATTTTCGTGTTCCATCTCCTTAATCATATCGAGAAATTTATCGTTATTGACAATTTTTTCGCGATCTTCATAAGTGATCACCATCCCAATATCATGAATATATACCGTATGCAGCAGCATAAAGCAGTCTGATGCAGACAGTTCCCGGATCCGATTTTCTCCAAGGATCATCTCGATATTGTGGAGTACGGTTTTTGCATGGGATTCATCATGTTTACTGTATGTAGGAAAAGAACCCATGGTTATCTCTAATAGTTGTGACAGCCAGCGTCTGTTTTGACACCATGCGTGCCAGAGGATTCCGTTGCGTTCCGTATGCTGGCCGCTTTTATAATAATATTCCAGCTGCCCTTCAATTGTTCGATGTGTTTTTTTATTCTTTTTCCCCATAATCTGTTCCCGTTTGTTATTGTTCTGTCAGGTTTTCCGAATGGTTTCCCATAATCAGGGCATTCTCCAGTCCCATTTTATTATCTTCATCAACAATCGTTTTAAAACGCTGCACATATCTGTCCAGGCTGTTTTCATCCATTGATTTTTCGTATTCCATATCTCTGGTCAGTTTGTCTAATTTGATAAAGGTGGACGTTCTCTGCTGCAGTTTTTCATTCCATGCAGACCCTTTCGCAACCAGGGCGGCTATTGTGCCTGTTAAACTGGAGAGCAGACTCGCCGCTTTCATGACTTCCTGCAGTTGATCAAAAATACTAAGGGCAATGAAAAACGTTGTCAAAGGATATAGCACCGATACAATCACATTGACTGTCTGAACGTAATGTTTGTATTTTGTTCGTTTCCCATCGGTATAAGCGGAATAATTTCTGAGATCTGTCTCTAATTTATGCAGTCTTAGCTGAAATTTTTGTATGGCGCCGTTATCTTCTGACCTGTTTGCTTCACATCTTCTGTCTGCATTACAGCTGTGCGCCATCGTCTCATACTTAATCTGTGCAAAACGCAGCCGCAGATAAATCTGAAAGCGTTCTTTCCACGCAGTATAACGCTGCACCGTCTCTGCGTCCGGTTCCGTTCCGTCCATCAATCGTTCCCATACCTGACGGACAGTGGACAGAGAGTCGGGATTCATCACATCCTGATACAGAGTTTTGATTTCTTCTCTGTCATCGGTTTCACAGGGGGCTATGGAGGATAATCTCAGATGCAGCAGGTATTTTGCTTCTGGCGGATTTCCATGAATATCCCGATAGAGTTTTTCGTCTTCTGTCATTTCAAGCGCTTCTCGATCAAGCAGGGTAAATGGTGCAAACAGGATCTCCTGTTCCAGAGGGTACTTGCTGTCATTTCCCAGTACGGCATTCAGATCTATATGTTCTATATTGCCCCGGGCTTCTATTTCAAGCAGAAGAATCCCATCTTTATCATGAAAATCGTTGTCGTTGGACAGACGATTTTTTGTAGACAGAAAAGAGTACGTCTGGCCATGCGTTAAAAAATCCAGCGTATTCATCCGGTCATTGCGGTATGTATGGTACCTGTATTCGTGTTCATAAAAACAGGTGTATTTGCACATGGCAGAATACATCCTGCAGTATACTTTTACCAGCTCATCCATGTATTTGAAGACGGAAAGGCTGACTTTTCTCTTTTCTTCTTTCAGCCTGGCTTTTTCATTGCTGATTCCAGGCATAAGCAGCGCGTTTATCACAATATAAGAGTTGTCTACATTATAAAATTCTCTTAGATGCTGCTGATTTGGACTTAAGGATATGTTTTCCCCGCCCCCCTGATAATATAAGATACTGTCTTTTTCCGGTCTGCTGATTTCGTTCATGATTTTACGTTCCTTTCGCAGGATACCAGTGTGAGAAGAACTGAGAAGATAAAAGGTAGTAAACTTCAATTTTAGTAGGGATAAAAATATTATAACACAGTTGTAAGTGATGAACAATAAGTAAATAAAGTGTTTTTCATGGTTATTCATCGCCGGAGCCCGTATCTTTGACGGGTTTGAAAAAAGATAGATTGATACGGACGACGGTTCATAACGTATAATCTTTTCGGGAGAGAGTTTTTTGTCTTTTATCATTTTTTCGGCTGTTTCTCGCTGCATCTGCTGTATATTTTAACAACCTATTTACGTTTATAGGTGTATTTGCTATAATATATTATATTAATATACAAAGGGGGTACATATGAATAATATAATATTTATATTTTGTATTGTAGTAGTATCATTTACTATAATATCAGTTGGTGTTGTATTAATATCAACATACCCGCCCCAATTTATGGTGAGAAGATTTTATGTTAATAGTACATATGACATAAATAAATATTTCTTTTATTATGAAAAAGCGGTTGCATATAGAATGTTATTTTCTGATTTTTCCATATTTAACAGCGCAATACAAATTTTTTCAGTAGCTTCAACATTTATCACAGTATATATCGCGATTAATGATTCTGAATATGTGATACTTGCTTCGCTTATTTCAGCAACTTGTCAGGTTGTAAATTTATTACTTCAGCCTCAAAAATATATAAAAGCATTTTCAGAAGCTGCTTTAATAATGGAATTTTCATTAAATAAACAGGGGATGTCAGAAGAACAGGCATACGAAGAATTTTTGTTTGCATATAAAGAGGCAGAGAGAATCATTACACAAACGAAATAATATGCAACTGAATACTTATTTATAAGGAGTGTCGATCAGATGTCAGAAAGCCGTTTGTTTCAGATTATGGGCGCCGGCTTTCTGTCTGAATATACCCCGGAAGATGGCTTTTATTCCGGTTTGTTTTACAACAGGAACGGCCCTTTTTTTAGCCAATGTTGCCGGGGTTTTTATTCTGTCAGGTATGCAGAAAGCGTGTCATAAGAATATGCTCGGCCGTCTCATGGCGGTATTTCGGGCGTGCAGCAATATAGCGCTTCCGATTGGAATATGGATGCATGGCGTCATTTCATATAAATGCGTATATGATTTTTATCCAGACGCTCCGAGACATAGAAGCCCTCGTCTGCTGCGGTTGCGATGCCGCCGTCAGTCGGCAGACAGAAACCGTCTTCTTCGCATGTTCCGTCGTCAATGACGACGAGTTTCCCGTGTGTACCGACAGCATCCCATTCGGGTCTGTTTATTCTTGGTATATATTGCAGGGAGGAATTATATGCAGGGTTTAAAAGTAATTCTCCATTTTCATCGTGTAAATATCTTCCGTAGATGTCTGTCAGATATTTATGCTTCCATTCTCGTGTATCACTATCGCCAATGACGGAAGGGGAGCCGGAAACAACGCCGATTTTTGAAATCGGATCACCTTTTGATGAGATTCTTATTTTCGATTTTATAAAAGTAACAAAATGTCCGACTC
The DNA here is from genome assembly GCA_947088675.1 of uncultured Roseburia sp. Classification (GTDB taxonomy): domain Bacteria; phylum Bacillota; class Clostridia; order Lachnospirales; family Lachnospiraceae; genus Roseburia. The sequence goes on along the minus strand of CAMUHN010000002.1, from coordinate 28,436 downwards.
TGTCTTCCTTATTTATATTTCCGTCCAGATATTCCCAACACTCCGCATAATCACCGGAAGTAGTATGTATTTTGCCGCAATAGATGGTGTCGTCAGTTAAACGTACACAGCCTTCGTATGCGCCTGAATTATTATAGCTCATAAATTCATGTGAGTAGGATGATCCACATGCATAGTATTTTATTACGCCAGAATCAAGCATATCTGCACAGATTGCTCCGTCTCCGTATATAGGGCGTTTTCCATTGCCGTTGTCACTTCCATCCCAAACATTTACAGGTACAGGTGTATCTGCTATATTTTTTGTGCCAAAAAATTCCAGGGTATCACCTGATCTGCTGCGTATATATTTTGCATTTAAATGAATGCTGTCTCCACCGCTGAGATCAATCCCTTTTCTTGTCGAACTAATCAATAGATGATCATCCGAGTCTTCATACAGATACACATACTCCCCGTCCCCGAAATTAAGCTTGGAGCCATAATTTGACGTTCCTTTGCGAAGTTTCAGATTTCCGGCCGACAGGGTGTCATATACATACATGTTGCCCTTTCTGGTATCGATGGAGACGGCAGGTTTCCCGGAGCAGGGGTTTCCGCTGATGGTAGTGGAAAACGAGATACCGTACCAGCTGTACAAATCAAGATTGTTGTAGTTTGCGAGCCCGTAAGTATCGTTTCCGCCTTTTCGGATACCGCTTCCTGCGCCGCCGTTATCGAAGTATAAACTGCCGGAAAGCGTGCCTCCGGACAGCGGAAGATAGGTATTGGCAATGACTCTGCCGTTACCGTCCTGAGATGCTTTTGTGGCGGTGTCTGCGTTGCCGTTTAGTTTTACGCCGGAGTCGTCTGCATATGCAATCCATTTGCCCAGTTTTTCGCTGAAAATGCCGTGTCTTGTTCCGCCGGAACCGACTCCGACAAATAAGGAAACATTGGTGTCTGTCCGTTTTGCCGTAATACCTACGTCGCCGGAAGCCGCTTCGGTGGAAACGGATCCGTCCAGATTTGCTTCCAGAGTGGCGCGGCTGATGCCGTCCTGGTTTCTGAACTTGAACTTTCCGTCGTCTGCGTCAAATAACAGGGTTGCGGCTCTCCGGTTCAACCAGTGAAATCCGATAGACGGCGCATATCCGATGTCGGTCTTTGTATTTCCGACCAGTTCGTTTTCACGTATCTGGATGCCGGATGAGCCGAAGCGGCCGGCCGGCGACGGATTATAAGTTCCGTATACTATCGGCTGGCCTTCCAGATTATTTGAACCGGAATAGCGATGGCCAAATATGGATACCGGTTCCGGTAATGTGATCTTTCCCTCCCATCCGTTTTCGGTAATACGTCCGAGCAGCAAGTCATTGTTATTGACAGATTTGTAAAAATTAAAGATGCCGCCATACTCGTAAAAATTCCAGTAGTTCTGGTTGCTGTGTCCGATCTGGAGCGCGTGGTCATGGCCAGTTTCGCGTGAATCGCGTCCGTAGATCATGGCGTCTGCAGAGGGCATTATGATATTTCCCGTAATTGTCAGATCGCCGGAGACTGTATCGCCGGATTTGGCGAGAGCTCCGATATCCGCCGGGGTAAGCGTTACGTTGCCGTGCCGGTAGGAGGATTCCTTTGCTCCGCGGATGCCGGTTACCGGGACGGGGCCGCAGTACATCCACTTTGGCGTACTGCCGGACTGGTAAATAAATTCGTATACACAGCCGGGCGCAATCAGTTCCGAGATTGCATTGTCGTTGTAAGAGCGGGAGCAGCCGATCTGGAACCATGCGAAATAAGCGCCTGTATTGTTTATGTTTAATGTCATATAACGGGACGTATTGCCCTGTCCAAATAAAATCAGGATGCGCGCGCCGTCAATTGGCGTAAAGCCGGGGCAGGAGACAGTTTTTGCGGCAGTGCCCTGCGCGGTATTACATACGCCAAAAAACGGAACCGGCGGCTTGTCGGACAGGTCGTCATAACTGCCGGAGGTGGCGACTTTGTGCAGGGAACTTTTGTCCGCTTTTTTGTCCAGTTCTGAATTTAGCCGGTCCAGTTCCCGGCGCGCAGCGTTGGAAACTGGTTTGTCAAGGTCGCTTGTGTTATCCGCATTTCCAAGTCCCACCTGTTCTTTCGTCGTCTGATGCGGATTTTGGCGGTCGGCCATATGCTGCATCATCCCAAGCAATACATTCGATTCGTTTGAAGTTGCAATGTCTTTGTCGGTGACGACAGATTTTTCCACGATGATGGAAAATGGCATCGTGGAGAGAATGTTCTTTTTGTCTTTTGTAAAAATCTGAAGTTCACAGCGGGCGATACCCGGTATCGCCATGGCCTGGTCGGTCAGACGGATGGTAACGCCACCGTCCGGATCAATCGGGACTTCATTGTAAATAAAACGGTGATCGGGTTTGTGTATTTTATAGCAGGCCGTCATGGTATCCGGGTTTAGCGGAAAGGGGAGGCCGTTGTCTGTGACGGAGATTTTTACCGTTCGGGAATTGAGGTCATTTTCGATGCAGCGGATGTTTTTAATCTGTGGGACGGTAAAGTCGAGTGTGATGGTTTGTATGGTATGTAATTTCATAGAAGTTCCGCCTTTCTTTTATAATGTTTCGGATTTGTGATGCAAAGCAGGATTAAGCATCTTTGCTCAGTGTGAGTTCCGAAAATTTTGCTGTATAATCTGATTCCGAAACAATCAGGGCATCGTCAAGAAACTGCCAGTATCCCATATAGTCGCTTCCGACCGGTCCTGTTATCGTTATCGTTGTGTTATTGCTTGTGGTTGTATTGTAATATACGTCAATATAAGCTGTAGTTTTGGAGTATACATGCCGTATTTTTGTAATAGCCAGCGTATTGGCAAGGCTTACAATTTCTTTCCATTTTGATTTTCGATAGACGACAGCGAGTTCCAGATGGTGATATTGGTTATTTGTCAGATTGTAGGCGCGCTTGATTGTGATTTCGCAGCCGTTTGCCATATTTCCCATTGCGACATCTAAATTTTCCTGGTATTCAAATTTTGCAATGCGATGCCAGCCGATCGTATGAAAGGCAAAAAATTTTCGTATGGCTCTCGCATAATTATTTTCAAATACCCTGCCGGCGCTGTCTTTGTCTGCACAGTCACAGCGGCTTGCATTGTTTGCCCAGTCGACGGCGACCTGATATCTGGTCTGGTCGGAATTGTCGTTGAGACACTGCAGCCAGAATTTCTGATCTTCTCCGTAAATACTGCGTATCACATATGTGCCGCGGGGATACGGGGTTCTGTTTGACTGGAAAGACTGCAGCGCGTCAGATCTTGACGCGTCTCCCTCCCAGCCGTTTTCGGTAATCCGGCCAAGCAGCGTATCGTTGTTATCCCGCGAACGGTAAAAATTAAATACGCCGCCGTACTCGTAAAAATTCCAGTAGTCCTGCCCGCCGTGACCGATAAACAGAGCGTGATTGTGAACAGATGTATTGCTTTCTCCATAAATCATGGTATTTTGGGAGGGCAGCATAAGGTTGCCGGTTATGCTGCCCCCGGTGCGCGCAAGATAAGAGGCTTCTATTTCGGCTTTGTTTAATCCCACCTGTACCCAATGCCGGCCGTCGCCGTCTGATTCCGTATGGAAAATTTTGCCGGAATAGCTGACGGCGGTTAATACGTCCAGTCCGCCGAATCCGAAAATGGTGTTTTTGTCCGGGACAACCGGGTTGTCCCAGCCAGCCGAAAATAAAACGGCATGATTCCAGTCCCCGGCATAGTTTGCTACGGATGCAATGTTTGTGTTTTCGCCGCAGCGCAGGAACCGGAAATTGTTTATGGACGGTACTGTCAGACTCCCCGTCATGGCGTCGCCTGTTTTTTTGACTGCCCCAAGGGTATCCGCTGTGCTGACTGTGCCGCAGTACACCCACTTTGGCGTACTGCCGGACTGGTAAATAAATTCGTATACACAGCCGGGCGCAATCAGTTCCGAGATTGCATTGTCGTTGTAAGAGCGGGAGCAGCCGATCTGGAACCATGCGAAATAAGCGCCTGTATTGTTTATGTTTAATGTCATATAACGGGACGTATTGCCCTGTCCAAATAAAATCAGGATGCGCGCGCCGTCCTCCGGCGTAAAGCCGGGGCAGGAGACAGTTTTTGCGGCGGTACCCTGCGCGGTATTACATACGCCGAAAAACGGAACCGGCGGTTTATCGGTCAGATCGTCATAGCTGCCGGAGGCGGCGACTTTGTGCAGGGAACTTTTGTCCGCCTTATTTTCAAGTTCTGAATCCAGCCGGTCCAGTTCCCGGCGCGCAGCGTTGGAGATGGGTTTGTCAAGGTCGCTTGTGTTATCCGCATTTCCAAGGCCTACCTGCTTTTTCGTCGTCTGATGCGGATTTTGGCGGTCGGCCATATGCTGCATCATCCCAAGCAATACATTCGATTCGTTTGAAGTTGCAATGTCTTTGTCGGTGACGACAGATTTTTCCACGATGATGGAAAATGGCATCGTGGAGAGAATGTTCTTTTTGTCTTTTGTAAAAATCTGAAGTTCACAGCGGGCGATACCCGGTATCGCCATGGCCTGGTCGGTCAGACGGATGGTAACGCCACCGTCCGGATCAATCGGGACTTCATTGTAAATAAAACGGTGATCGGGTTTGTGTATTTTATAGCAGGCCGTCATGGTATCCGGGTTTAGCGGAAACGGGAGACCGTCGTCAGTGACGGAGATTTTTACCGTTCGGGAATTGAGGTCATTTTCGATGCAGCGAACGTTTTTGAGCTGCGGAACGGTAAAATCGAGCGTGATAGTTTGGATTGTCTGTAAGTTCATAGATTACGCCTTTCTTTTTCCTGCGTTACAGCCCGATTTTTTTGATCGGGGAATAGGAGAGTGTCAGCCGGCAGTCGATGTTGCAGGAAAATATATTCTTGTTGTTTCGATGGGAGTTAATGATTTTCGGGAAAAAGAAGTTAAAATCGGCTCCGAGGCTGTGACCGGGGACGGAGGAGGAGATCGTCTGTGTTCTGCCGTTTACGGTAATGACCTCATTCGCCGAACAGTTTTGAATGATGCAGGAATGGCGGTCCTGCGTATTGGTGAGCGAAAATGCCTTTTTATACTTTATGGTTCCGTCCGGCCCAGCGATGTCGCGGCCGTTTTCCAGAAACGTGACGCTTAGATCGGGGAACAGATAACCCTCCTCGTCGGAGCTGTCATAGATCTCAAACGGAGTGTCTTTTTGGCATTCTTTCTCAATCAAAATTTCATCCATATAGCAAAACGGCGCATCCGTGTAGAGCGTAAGTTCCATTCCGATGACCGCGCCGTTGAAATTGACCTGCTTTGCGGAGAAAACCGCATTCCAGTACAGATGGCGGAAGTCATCCTGGTCTGATTTAAATTTGCGGTATTGCTTCTGGCAGAGCCATTTCTGGAGCGCAGAGATTTCCGCTGCTGACAAATACATATCGCTGTTTTTCTGTATCAGCGCAGGATCTTTGCAGATATGGAAAACGGCGGAATACGCGTTGTCGTAAGCAGCGGAATAGAGGAGGAACCGATTGGCCCCTCCTGCTTTTCCCTGCGAAAATGTAATGTCGGATCCGCAGCTGACCGTTTCCATTCCGCCGGACCCGTCAAAGGAACAGACGATCATGCCGTAATCGGATAATTTTTCATTGTCATACTCAAAATTCTTCGTGTACATTTGTGTCCTCCTTTCCGGATTTGTCTGTTTCGATGATTTCCATCAGCGGCAGGATATCCTTTGGCGAGATTTTGATCTCCGACAAAGATTCCATCCGAATCGGCAGCAGACAGATTTCTGCCTGCTCGCTTAACAATTCGGACATGGCCCGGCCGAATGCGTCGGGATTGTCGATTTCAACCGTTCCGTTTTCTGACTGGACAATCCGGTTTTGCTCGTCCTTTCTTGCAAATTCGCCGATGATTTTATTTCTTTTCTCGTCGATAATTTCTTTGGACAGGGCGAGCTCTTTGATATTTTTTGCAATACGGCACGCGGTATTTAAATCAAGCTCTCTGTCCGCTAATTTTGTGAATGCTTCGTACATGTTTAAGATTTCGATTGCTTTTGTTTTCATGGTGTTGTCCTCCTTATTTTGACATGGTTTGTTCCAGGGTTTCGATTCGTTGTTTCAGCTGTTCGTTTTCCCGGTAGAGTTTTTGGATCATGTGTGTGTTTAACATAATAAATTCGTTGTATCTGATACCATAGCGGTATTGTACTGTGTCATCTTCATTCTGCGGTAATGTTATAGTCGGCGGATTTTTTTCTTTTGAATTTTTCATTACAGCATCTTTGCAGAATGCTGAGAGTTCGGAATCTGATATTTTACAATTTTGCATGGATGTTTCTAAATCCTGTGCAATGATACCACAGTGGACGCGATCACCGTTTTGGAACATATAAGTAACTGGTTTTAATTGAAAAAACAGCTTTTCATACTTATCTGAAATGGGCTGTATATTATGTTTGTCATTTTTATCTGATGTATTAATTTCACCTTTTGCCGCATAAACCTGCGACCACCTTGCATCAGATAATCCCAACGGTTTTTCGTTATCGTACAGCGGTAACATGGATCTTCCGCAATAAATTCTGCCATATGTAACAAGACTGCCTAGAGTCCAGCCATCAGAGGAGGCCTGTTCACCTATTATCGTGACAGTCCCGTCAATAGTTATTTGACTATTATAAGCTGAACCGTAAATACAGGACATTACCGTGTCGTGTTTTGGATTTAAAAATCTTATTCCTGGGACAAGGTATGCGCCAGTAATATTTGTTGGAATTGAAAAATCAATGCAGTTGGTTTCAATGGTTCCGTTTTGAATACGGGTACAGCAGATATCGGTCGTTGAGTCAGATATTGAACTGATTGTGCCGCCGTTTATGGTACACCCTATAATCGTTTTCCCACGTATCTCGGTACCCGAGAAATTGTCTGCAATCAGTCCGTTTGTATTGATCTGATCAGCTCTTAGCGTACCGTTAATATGCGCGGCGTTGACCTGCAGATTTTCCGCAATCAGGTTTGCCGTTTTGATTGTATTTTCCGTAATTTCTGTGGACAGTTTTGCGACGTCGCTCTTTGTCTGGTAGCCCTGGCCGGCGACATAATCTTTTGTGGCAATTTCCCCTGTGCCGGTCACGTCGCCCCAGGAGATTTTCGTTCCGGGCGGGAGCGTGACATTTCCGGAAGAATCGACACGGAAGCGGTTGTTGATGCTGATGCTGCCGCCGGTGATGGCGCCGTTAAATTCGCCTGCGGTTGCGTGGATGGCGCCGGCAAATGTTGCGTTTCCGTTTGAATCGGCGCCGATTGTGATCCGGCCGTTTTTATCGGTCACTTTAAAGATATAGCCGCCGCTGGAATATGACTGTGCGGGATCGATTGTTACCGAACGGCCGTCGCCTGGATGTTTGATATAGAGATGCCCGCCGCCGATAAACGGAGAAAATACATAATCTTCGCCGATTTCCGTTACAGAGACGGAGGCGTTCAGTAATGCGTTTACGTTGGCGTGAAACGTCGTGATTTTTTTGTTTAACGCAGTGCTGTCATTTGCAAGGCTGTCAAGATTTTTGGGAAGGCCGTCAATATCGGAAATCAGAGGAGCATTGACGTTTGTTCCCCAGGTGATTTTTCCTTTGTTGATCGTAATTCCGTCCCCGGTAATGGAAACGCTCCCGTTTGGCGCATAGACGCCGACCTCCTCAGAGAGCACGATATTGGAGGCGATGACGTCGGCGATCACGCCGTAACCTGTCGTTTCCCTGAAATTATGTTTGGGGTCAAGATAAATAAATTTGCCGATCCCGGTTTTTACGGTTTCCTGATTTTTGGCGTAGTCCATCAGATAGAGGCCGTTGCTGATGATCTTAATCTGCTGCGGATCATAGCTGTCTTCCAGATCGTCGTATTTCCTGCACAGAATGCCGGTTTTGTCAATCACAATATCCTGATTGTCGGCATTATTTACAATTTTTGTGGCGGTGGCGTCCAGGCCTTTTTCAATCCAGTGGTCCACATAGCCGGAAGCTTTTGAGGAGTGGCTGATCTGCGACATCGTGGAGGAGTAGGAGCCGGCGATGGACGACGCGGAGCTTAGGATGCTCTCCACATCGGAGACGCCTGACCATATTTTTTCAACGGTGGAGAACTCGACTGTGATTCCCGAAATGTTGTCAAAGTCGATCTGATACGACAGGAGCCGAAGACGGTAGACTGTTTCGTCTGCCATCATATGGATCCAGTTCCCGCAGTCAAAATCATCTGCAAAATGTTCAAATTCTTTGAGCGCCAGGAGATTTCCGAGGGATGCGCTGACACTGTACTGAAGGTGGGACGCTTTATACAGTTCTTTTTTTGCGGCGTCGATCAGCTCGTTCGCTTTTTCAATCAGTCCGGCATTTGTCAGCCCGTCCGAAACGTAGTTGTCGTTCTGGTAGGTATCCTGTCGGCGGTATGACAGGAAGAGGTTCCAGAGATCTTCTCCGATCCGGGTTTTCAGGTCTAAATCTGTCTTTGCATTCTCTTCGATAGAAGTGACCTGCGCAAGCAGAGCTTCTGCATGACTGCGAAAGCCTGTCATAATCTGAATTTGCGCATCCGTTTTTTGGGCTCGCTGTTCATATTTGTTCTTCATTGTCTGATATAATTCCGGGTTTTCGGAGCTTTCAATGATGGAAATGCAGTCGTTGATGGCCGTAAGCGTATTTTGCAGATAATGGATACTGTAGTACCGGAGCCTGTCGCTGAATATGGCGTCGCTTGTGTCACTGTCGGCCGGAAGCTCTAATTGGGCAAGCTCTCTGACTGCGTTTTCATTTTTGGACAGCGCGCGGTTTATTTTTTGTCTGAGAAAGTTTACCTGATCGGAATTAACATAAATCGTGAGCTCAGGCGTTTCCCTTTTTTGTGTATCGTCCGCGATGCCGGTCAGTGTCAGCTTTCCTCGCCAGATGCTTGCCATGTCGGCGGAATTGGATTGTTCATAGGTCGTATTTGTGATACTGATTTTAAAGCGGGCAGTATTGACATATACCTTTGCCATGCCAAGGATTGCGTTGTTTACCACGCTGACAGCAGTTTTGGTGTGATCCGTGACAGCGGCCGGGGATAAGTTTTCCGGTGTCAGCGACCGGACAGCCGTTTCGATATCCTGTCCGTCCAGCTTTGGGGTCGGCATCATGGAAGCGTTCAGATACCAGATAAAATCCAGCAGGTCATAGTGGAGCGCAATGATATTGTCGTATCCCCGGATGGGAGAGGAGACGGTCTGAAAACCGGATTCCGGATAAAGTCTGTTGATCTTTGAGACAACGCTGTTATAACCGGCAGTAAGCGTGTTGTCCAGAGAAAACAGCTGTTCTTTTGTATATTGCCGGTATGTGGTCTGATACTTTCTTAATTCCTGCGCCAGCCGATCCGGCATATGGGAGAGCAGCTCATCGGAAAAACTGTACAGATAATTTTCCTCGCCCGGATTGCAGGCCGAAACGGAGGCGGTGATCAGGTCGTCGCCGCCGCTGACGCGGAAACAGTTTTTCAGCTGGTCTTTGTTGCTCTCGACCGTTGCCGAGGTGGCAAGGTTGTCTTTCGAGATAAATATGGCCGTGTCCGTCCCGTATGGCTCGAATATGTTTTTTCCGCCGCACTTAGGGCAGGCGTCTTGAAAGTCGCCGCGGTTGTGGCAGTCGGAACAGTAACTGCACAGATCATAGACATTGACAAGCCGCGTTCCGTCGTCGTTGACGGTAAAGGTAAACAGGCATTGATACTGCTGCGCGATTTCTCCGGTCAGTGTTTCATAAATATTCGAATCAGAGATGGAAAAAGAATACCAGGTCGGCCAGTCTTTTAAGGAATTGCTGACATACCCGATCGAGTAGTTCCCCGCTTTATCCAGAATACGGTGCAGCAGGGAAGTGCGCTTCTTTTTCTTATGGATGTCGCCCTCCGGGTCGCAGCGGGAGAGGTCGCGGTAGAACAATGTCGCCTCATTTTCCTGAAATGTCAGGTCATGTTCCGTATTGATTTCGAGGTCATAGAGTTTGATCTGCGACAGCTCGGACTCCGCAAGCGAAATGCAGCTGACGGATTTGACGGCGTCCGTTTCCTCGGTAAGCGAAATATGCATGTCAAAATATTCTTGAAAGGCGGGGACGTAAATGATATTGTAGTCGTTTAGTTCCTCCCAGAACGGCAGCAAAACGCCGTTTAGCATTTTGTGCACCTGAAAGGAAAGTTCGTTTGCCGCGTTGAAATTTTCTTTGTAGGAAATTCCGGACGCCGGGATTTTCCCGATGGTGGAAAAATCCTTTCTCTTTAGCAGAATGTCCGGGATTTCAATCTGCATGGTTTTATCTAATTTTATTTTGGACAAGTGGAAAACCTCCTTTTTGTTTTTTATTTCCAGAGTCTTGTATTTCCGGAACCCCGCGGACTGATCAGTGTGCTGGTAGACTCGGCAATTAATTTTGCAGTCTTTCCGTTGCTGGCGATCTCATTGCGCAGCTGCCGGCCAAATTCTTCCGGATCATTGGCGCCGTTGACGGTAATCCCTCCCAGATTTACACTGAAATTCTGCGCGGATGTATTGGATACGGCGGCTCTTGGCATTGAGGAGTCTATGATCGGATTGCCCCACAGGTCGTTTACATTACCCCATACTGCTGATTCAGAGGAGTGATGCTCAAAGGTACGGACATAGGTATTCTCCGGGGGCGGCGTCTGAGCCGGAAGCTGCGGCTGACTTTCCGGTCCCGGTGTTGGAGCGGCATCGGTTTCTGGCTTCGGCGGCGCTGCAGCGCCCGGATTTTCTACGGCTTCTTTGAGCGAAACGCTGATGCTTCCGTCAGACGATACGCCGGCGAGCAGTTCGTTCAGAGTCGTTATCGTGGAAGCGGCAGTTTGGCTGCTGATCTTTAACTGTTCCAGCAGGCCGTTTGTGTCGTTTAGTTTTTTGTCGATAAAGGCTTCATAGTCGTTGTAGAGGCTGTCCAACATTTCGTTTGTGTCGGAAAGATATTTGTCGTATTCCGTTTCTTCCAGTTCCTGCTGTGCGGCGTCCAGTTCGACTTTTAACTTCTGTACTTTTGCGCGCGCTTCTTCGGTGTCGTTTGCGCCGTATGACTGCAGCTGTTTTTGCAGCGAGGCAATGTTTTTTGTCTTTTCCGCAATGTTTTTCTGGTATTCGTAAGCGTCTTTTTCGTTTTGCTTTAAGTCTTTGAATTTCGAAATCAGACCGCTCAGTGATTCCAGCTGCGCGTCATAGCTGGCGCGGATCAGATCGATGACGGAGTTGTTTTCCTCTCTGGCGGAAAGAAGCGCGTCGCGATATGCGTCTTCCAGATCGCGCAGGCGCGCTATCACGTTATTGTCGTTTAAGTCGCCTGTCGCAAGAAGTTCCTGATATTCTTTCTGATAAGCTTTTGCCTGTGCAATATACTGCCCGTATTTAGCCTGGTGAAGATGCAGGGACGCGCTGCCGTATTTGGTGAGACTGCCGTCCTCCTCTGTCATTTTTTCGTTGTCCATCAGGTTCAGGTAAAAGTCGGCTTCGCTGTTCGTGCGTTTTGTTGTTTCCATGGCCGCATCGAAAGCGTCCCACTGCAGCTGCCGCAGTGCGTTATTGTATTCTGCCAGGGATTTTGTGCTCTCGTCGATCGCGTTTGTCACTTCGTTGATTGCTTCTGCCATCGAATACCATTCCTCGGAGCCCTTTTTGATACTTCCGTCGGCGAGCGCCTTATTCATTGCGTTCTGCAGGGCTTTTCGCTTTTCTTCCTGTTTCTTTTGCTCTGCAGATTCGGCGGAGATCAGGTTTTTATAATGGGAAGCGCTTACGCTGTGTCCCTGTTCTTCTGCAAGGGCGATCCGGTTTTGGATGGAGGTCTTTTTCTGCTGATTTGCGGCCATCTTTTGGTCATACTCAGTGGAAATATTGTTGAATTTTTCCATCGCAAGGTCGGCTTTTTCCTGTTTTGCCGTCTCTTTGAACAGGTCGGCAGTTTCTTTGTCTGCTAAAACTGCATCAAAATAGGAATTGTACTGAAGACAGGCATTGTAAAGCTTGCCGTTATCCTTTAATTTGTAAGCTTTGTCTAACAGGTCTTTCGGAATCCGCTTAGATGCTTTGGTATATTTTCTGATTTTTTTCAGCAGGGATTTATTTTCTTTTGTACTTTTCCATTTACCGAGTTTTTTTCTGGCGCCGGACAGGTTCTTTTTGTCTGTTTTTAAGGCGTTTTGGTATGCGGCGTCTTTTTTATCAATCTGTGAAATCTTTTTGTCAATATGTTTGTTTTTTGATTTAGCGCTGACGGCATTGTCGATTTTTGCGTCGTACAGCTCATTTTTCGCGTCATACTTTTCTGCCTTTGCAGCCGCTTTTTCTCCGGCGAGCGCGGCGGCGGCTTTTGCGTTTTCCGCCATGGCTTTCTTTAGTTCCTGCTGTGACGCTTTGTTTGCGTCCAGCCGCTGGCTGTATTCGTACCACGCCTGCGAGGCCTTTTCAACCGTGGGCAGCAGCTCTTTCAGCTCGGAGTTCTGTCTGGCGGTGTAGCCGATCTGTTTGATGATGTTTTTGTTCATCGTGGTATAGTTGGCCTTTCCCGCGGTAAACCCCCATGCTTCTTTGATGTCGATTTTATTCTGGATCCTGTCGTTTGCGCCGGACATCTGCTGGAGCAGGCTGTCATATTTTGAAATGACGAGTTCGATTTTGGCCTGTACCAGTTCTGTCTGCTGCCTGTTTAAATCTTCCAGTGCGCTGCCGCAGGCGAGCGCCTTTTCGTACCAGTTCTGGTAGTCTTTTATTTTCTGCTTCAGGTTCTCGTCGGTGACGTCGGCAATCGAGAGGCTGCCGTCGCGCACCTGCGCGGCCCAGTATTCGTCCAGCCCGACTTCGTTTGCTTTGGCCATATAGGTGTTATAGGCTTTCGTCTGTGCGGAAATCTGGTTCTTTACGACGTCCAGCGCCGCCGTGTAGGCCCCGGCCCGTTTGGCAAGCGATTTGAACGTATTTTCCCCGGCGCTCTTTAACCGGCTGAACCGGTCGGACAGGCGGGAGAGGAGCGTTTCGATAAAGTTAAATGTCTCGGCCGTCTCTTTTGCGGCGCTTTCGGCGGCGCTGCCGGAGCCGGGGGATTTTGCGGCCGTATCCAGTTTGGAACCGATGTCGCCAAAGTTTTTGCCGGCGCTGCTGTAGATAATCTTGTTGAGGTCCTCCTCGGCCTGTCTCTGGAGGGCCTCCTGCTGTTCGATTGCAGCCAGCTGCGCCTGTGCCTGCGCATCCCCGTGCGCGGCGGATTCTTTCAGTGCGTTTCTGGCTTCAGGATCAATATCAGTTTTATCTTTGTTATAGAGGTTATAGTATTGTGACCAGATGGAGGATATCTTTTGGACGGTGGCCGCTGCGATGGCGACTTTGGCGTCGTTGACTGTCTTGCAGTTTCGCAGGTCGATGCCGTAGTTGGCGAGGAATGCGTTTACGGCTTCTGCGTCTGTAAGCACAAGGCCCTGATAAAAATCTTTGCTGTACAGGTTTTTTTCAATCAGCGCTTTGCCGTAATTTTGCAGGTCTACGTTGTAATGGTTCTGCAGGGCCTGGTAGAGCTCGTCCGCACTGACTGCGCCGCTGTGGAAGCCGGAGACAAGGTCGTTTAGGACAGGGTCCAGGGCGCTTATGGAAGACAGCAGGGAGTCTGTCAGGTTTCCGGAGGCCATGGCGCTTTTCATTTCCTCCATTGCGCTATAGGAGCTTTGGATGCGGTCGAACGATTCCGAGAGCAGCGGGGCGGCGCCGGTCGCTGCGTTTTTTATTGTTTCCAGGTCATCTTTGACTTCGGGCGGAATATGCTCGCCCAGAGTGTCCTGCAATTTGTCAAACGACTGTTCCGCTAGTTCATTTAGGGCTTCGTCCAGATTTTCTGTCTTTCCCTGCAATTCCGGAAATTCCTGGATGAGATCTGTGATACCTGATTTGTCGCCATACTGGATTCGGGATCTGGCAGCGCTCAGTTTCTGCATTTTAGATTGAAACTCATCAATGGCATTGGATTGTTCTTCGGTAAAGCCGTTGAATTTAAAATTGGCGCCGTATTCTCCGGAGGCGCTTGCCAGTGCATTGATTTGTTCGCAGAATGATTGGGCGGCTGTCGTTCCGTCCTTCAGGATAAGATCGCTTTCTTTGATGGCGTTGTTTAGTTTTGGATAATCTTCAAGCATATCCGGCGTAATTTTTCCGGCTTTTGCCAATTCGATCAGCTGTGTTTTGCTTTTTTCGATGCCGGGTGAGTCGAGGATATTTGAAATTTCCAGTTCGTTCCATGCGTTAGGGTCAAGAGATTCGTAAATCATTTTGATCGCGTTCGACATGTCTTCATAAGTTTTAATGGTATCCTGTTCTGCAGGCTCAAGGATCTGGCCTGTATTTTGTTTTTTGACGGCTTCGTTGTATTGCTGCCGTATGTCGGATCTTTGTGTCGTTAGGTCTCCCAGGCTTTGTTCCAATACTTCAGATGTATCGTTCAGGCCTTCCTCATAATCTCCGATAGAATCTTCATAATCTCTGATAACCCTGTCATACTCCTCTGAGCCGTCATCTTCTTTTAGTGCCTGTTTCAGTTTTTCCCGTGTTTCTTCTATCAGTTTCTGATATTTGGTGTATACGGCGATATTGCCTGTGATATCGTATTCGCCGTCAGAAACAAAGAAATTGCCGTCTGCGCTGGCCGCTTCCTGTTTTTTATCGAGCTCCTCATTGGACACGTCGTATTGCCCGTATCCTTTTTTGTGGTTTTCAATTGTTTTTTCAGCGACCTCTCTGGAAGCACGTTTCAGTTTTTTTTCTTCGATATCGGCCTGTATTTTCATTTCGCCTGTGATCGCCTGAAGTTCTTCCAACTGTCCTTTTTCCGCATAGGTGAGGTGTTCTTTCGCCAGTAATTTATTTTTGATTGTCTCCTGTTCTTTCAGTCTGGAATTGATATTGTCCAGGTTTGATTTTATGGAGTCATATTCGGAAACAGCGTTTTTCAACGCCTGTGCGGCTTCTTCTTTTTGCCTTTTGGCCATGGAGGATATGGTAGATATAATGGTGACGGCAGCTGCTATTCCTGTTGTAACAGCGCCTATTGGGTTTGCTTTGGCTGCCACGGCCAATGCCTGCCCGGCTCCTTTGATAGAGAAAGCGGGTTTGTTGGATGAGTTGTTTTGATTTTGTCCGGATGCAAGGGACGACAGTATTTGTTTCCGTTCCGGCTTTTTTTTCCCCATCCCCTTTAATATGGTTTCGTGCTCGCCATTATCCAGATTGTTTCCTGACAACAGCAGTTTTAACTGCTTATCGGATAAATCTTTACTTTGTGATCCGACAAGTTTCAGGTTGTCTTTGCTTCTGTCATTCCTGATTGAGGTCATGGCGTTTGTTAACTGCGAGGTGCTTTTAATGCCGGCCATAATTCCTGTTGTCATGGAAACCAGCGCTTTTGAGGCCCCCATGGCGACGATTCCTGCCAGTGCCCCTTTTATCAGTCCGAGCGTATCCAGCATTTTCACAAGCCCGGTCGTGGCGTCTAAAATGCTTTTGCAGGTACCCTCCGAGATGGTGTCTGTAAACAGCGCTTCCAGTGATGCCGTTAATTCGTTTGTTTTTGCTTCTACGGAATCCTGATATACGCCGTATTGCTGCAGGGCATTTCCGGCGGAGCTGGCGGCTGTTTTGGAATAGTCGAGGGCGGCGGAGTAGTTGTCCATCAGTGCGGCAAAATCCCTGCCTTGGTTTGGGCCGTCAATGGCGGCGGAAAGGGCGTCCTGTTCTGTCTTTGTCAGGTTGTTCCAGCTTTTACTGACCTGGTCAAGGACGTTGTCAAAAGTAAGATAGGAATTTGCAGTGTCCTGCAGGTGTATGTCAAGGCTGTTTAAGAGGATGTTCAGATCGGAAAGCGATTCTCCTGTCTGTTCATCGGTCAGTTTGCCCGCTTTCAGGGAATTGAAACGGCGAAACATCGAGGAAAGTGAGTTTCCTGCGTCGGCCATGGACTGTTCTGTGGATTTGCCTATGACGGCGGTATATCCGGCCAGCCTGTCCATGGATGTTCCGGCAGTATGCGCAGAATCGGCGCACAGCGCTATTGCTTCGGCAAGGCTGCCGGCTGAAATGCCGGCTTTTTCATTGACAGCGGTAAGTTTGGAAACAATAGTAAGGGCATCCGTGGCTGCAATCTGGTAACCGTTTAAACTTGCGCGCAGGTAATCTGCCGCGGCAGCCTGTTCGATCATCCCGGTTTTTGACAGGACTTGAGAACTTTGAACCAGATCGTTTATATTTGCAATGTCTTCCCCCATCTGCAGGAACTGATTGGAGGCTTCTGCAACGGTTTTTGTGGTGACGCTTAAATCCTTTGCCAGCGTATTGTATGACTGGATCAGGGATTTGGCGGTTGTATCCGATATGCCGGACAGCATCTGCAGTTCTGTTTTCAGGGAATCGAATTGTTTTATGTTTTCTGTAGCTTGCGAGATTGCCTGTATGACCGGTTCAATGTGAAAGTTGATAAATTTAGACACAAGGGCATTCTCCGAGAGGCTGTCAAAAAAGTTCTGTATAGTCTTTTTCAGGGATTGTAAATGATTACTCATATCTGTTTCTCCTTATCTTTTTGAAATTGGATGTTGGGAAAGGTGCGTCTGTTTTTTCACTTAATTTCCGTGCGGAAAGTATCGCGGGCAGGGGCATCGGATACGGAAATAGGGGATTTTGGTTTTGCATACGGATTTTAAATTTTTGCATACAGACATGGGCGGCGTCCCGCTTTTCTTTTTTACAGTGAAGTTCATTGAAAACGTCTCCTTTCATTTTTCTGCATAAAAAAGACATCTTATTTTGTCATAATAAGATGTCTTTTCCTATATTTCCCTGTTATTCTACGATTTCGGTTACAATGCCGTCTTTAAAGCAGATATATTTTGTTCTGGAGTAGCACCACTGTTCCAGAGTTCTTATATCATCTTCCAGTATGTTTTTGCATTTTGGTTCTCCCCAGGAACTGTCAAGAACGTCTTCTGATCTCATTCCGATAGCAGGTGCTGAACGCTGTATTTTTTGTTAAATTCGGGTATTTTTGAATATACTTTCCCGAATCCTGTGTAACTTTTGAACCAGTTCATATTGGCATATTTGTCAGAAAGTCCAATATTTGTGCCACTACCATAACAAAACAATCGGGGCGGGTCTTTTATATATTCAGATAGTACTACGCAAAACAGAACGTTATCTCCCTCATCTACGTGGGTTGGAGTGAGAAATTCGTTAATGGTATATGTGCCGGTATAGACGGTATCATTTGTATTTTTGTAAAGGTAGTGGTTTCCCTCAAACCGAAGCATATGGCGTATATCATGACTTACATAACCATTTCTTGTATCGCTGGTTGTGCCGCCGGACCAGTCCCCCTGCAGCATGGCATACAATTCTCTTTCATGCTCCGTGCAGTCCTTCGGGAGGTTTTCGTTGACCGTATAGGTTACTTTCTGTGTAGCGGAATTGCAGGATCTGTCTGTCATCTGGTATGTGACCTCGTATTCGCCGCCCTTTGTGGTGTCCACTTCCCCGTCTATGATTTCCACTTTTGGTTTGTCGTCGCCGTAGTCAGTTACTGTGATGTAATCGTCATCCAGCAGTTTGGGGTTGGACATCCATGGAACTTCGGTTTTGACGACAGTCAGTTCCGGGGGAGTGGTGTCTACAAGTTCAACGTTGGCTGTGAAGTAGTGTGCGTCGGTGTAGTATGCAACCCGGTATTCCAGTTCATAGTTTCCGGGTTTTAATGTATTTATAAAACCGGACTTCAGGGAAATATAAATGTTATCTTCTTTATTGCAGGAAATAATAGCCCCGTAGTCGACGGGGGTGCCGACCTCTATTGTAAAGATATTTTGTTTGATGACAATTTTATTGGAATAGAATACCATGGCGATAAAAACAACAATGGCGATAAGGATGACGGCCGGTATGCCGTATTTTTTTAATTTGGAAGGGCCGTAGTAATAATAATATGACATATGATTTACTCCTCTCTGTTTTGGGCGGACAGGAATCCGTGCGGCAGATGAAAAAGCGGGGATCCTGAAAATTCCGAACGTTTTTGTTTGAGTTTTGCAGTATCAATATTTCAGTTATGCAGACGAAAGGAAGCGTCTTAAATGTATGCATGTTCCGGGAGAGGTATTTGTATCATATCTTGTTGTTTTTTGTTTCTTACGGTATTTATTTTGGGTAAGTGATCACTTGGAAGATATGGGGTTGGAATTTGAGTTGTGTTCATATGGTTACAGTCAGGGTATTGGATTAGCGCCATTTCTTCTGTTTTTTCAATAGTATATCATGCAGGGCAGTGTTTTTCAACAGTAGTATGATTTTATATTAATATCTTTTTTCCGTACTCCCGAAGTTACCTGTTATTTTAATTTTGGGTAGTTGGGCTTTAGATAATTCAATCACAGAGATAGCTTATGCTTTCCGGTGTCAGGGGAACTGTTCACATAATAGGCGAAATCAGCGGTGCAGGCTAACAAGTTTTTGTGTGCTGTGTTTGGAGTGTTTGTCATGTCGTTTTCTTTCGTTGATTTTTTGTCTATATAAAAAGGGCAGGCGAACTGTCCTGATTATGATATGTTGTAATATTTTTGTTTTTCCTTTACAGGAACAGGGAAAAAATCGTAAATAACGTGTGTTTTTGAATTGGGGGTTTTTGTTTTGTGCGTAAATAGCGAATGTTTTTTTGTGGGGCAGATAGCGTTACAGGCGGATAGAAGAAACAGCTTTGTAATTTTGATTTTAAGCAGATGATCGAGCGGCTGAACCGTACCTATAAGGCTTCTTACCGACATACAAACGGCTTTGACAGCATTGACGGTGCCAACTACGACCTGGCGGACTCTGGGTTGCTTACTACAACTTCCTGCGTCCACACAAACACAATAACTACAAAGTCCTCAATGAAGCGGAGATGCTTCATGGCGCGGATAACATGCCCGGCAAATGGCAGCTTCTCATCTTTCCTGGCCAACAAGACCATCCTGAATATACAGAAAAACGGCACTGCACAGACGGAGCGGGGCTACTGTCAATAGAATCGTGGAATACCGCAACAGGCGGCAGCGGCGCCTGTGAGGATATGCTGCGGAAGTCTGTTGACATAAGGCCCATGAATAATCCTGTCAGTCAGAAAAGGGGGCATTGCGCCCTTTTCCTGCTTTCTGGCGAGGGCTTATCGGAATCAAAATCTACAGTTTTCAAGGTTCATTTGAGCTTATTTTTTTCGGCTTGGTTTTTCATAAATTACTTGACACTACCAGTTTGTTTTGTGTTTGCTATGGTCATATGATACACCAAAAATAAAGCGAAATCAATAGGCGGGCGCACCAGAAATAATGCATTTAATTGGCTTTGCTTTTGCGCATTATTTATAATGTAAAGTTCTTGAAATGGATTTAAAAATTATGTATAATATAAATGGGCATATTGGAGGTGATGAAAATGTTTGTATATAAATTTGATGTGTTAGAAAATCTGAAAGAATGTGGGTATAATACTGCAAGACTACGCAAAGAAAAGCTATTGGGGGAAAATGCAATACAGTCTTTGCGACGTGGTGAAATGGTGGGAATCATTGCACTTGAAAAAATCTGTAAGCTATTGGATATGCAACCGGGTAACATTATAAAATATGTAAGTGATGATTAAAATTAATGGCTTTAAAAATAATGTAAAAAACCACTGACATTACTTTAAAAATAGTGTATTATATAATTACCCGAAAGGGGGAAAGGAGAACAAATGGACGATATGCCAGTATTCAAAAGTTTTTTGAGGGAACAATTGGAAAACCAGAAAGAGCTGGAAAAAGCAATCAAAGAAAAGGACTACGAAAAGGCCGAGGAATTAATTGGAAAGATGATTGACCGGACGCAAAAAGGAATTGAGGACAACTAGGACGGTCAGGGAAACCGAAAAGAGTAGCAGTGGTGCTGCTCTTTTCGCAATAGTATTATCAGATGAGGCAAAGGCAAATCCCTGCCGTCTTATTTGATGTTTGCTTGCTGTTGGCAGACTTTTTGGCGTTCTCAGGGATCATCCAAATGCGGCTCATACGCATAGCGCCGACAATTTTGTTTTCTTTGCAAAAAGATAAAAATTTTTCCGGAAATTCTGATTGACATATTTTTGTGCCTGTCGTAATATAGTAAATAATAAAAAAGACGGGCAGCTTTAGTGTCAGTCAGAGCGTTGACATAAGGTTTTGTGCCGTAGGGCAGTGCCTTGCGGGCTTTGAATGGGTTTGACGTTTACCGTATTCTGGCCGGGCTGCAATGCATTTTTGCATGTGCAGGTGAAAGAAAACGTCAGGAAAAGCTCTGCGGAAGCAGGGCTTTTTCTGTTACAGAAAGGAAAGAGATATGAAAGCGAAAGGAAAAGGTGCATATGATTAGTTATAGCCCGTTCTGGAAAACACTGAAAAACTCTGCTGAAACGACTTACACGCTAATCAATAAACACCATCTGTCCAGTGCTACGATTGATAAATTACGCAAAGATAAACCTATGAATACTACAACGCTAAATGATTTATGCAGAATCTTTGGCTGCAGATTAGAAGAGATTGCAGAATACATACCAAGTGAGAATGACCAAAAGCTATAACGGATCATTTTTTTCTTTCACCGCAGTTTTTTTTCTATAAACTGTTTAAACATCTGATGCAGGCCGGTGCTTGATAATCCGCTGATCAGGCCGCTTAAGATAATTTCCGGAGAGATTTGCCAGCCCCGTATCCATACGGATAAAAATATGCCAAGCAGCGCGACGATTGTGGGAATGTAACGGTTATTTACATCTTTTACCCATTGTTTTAGTACATAGCCAATGCAGAGGCAGATCCCAAAAACAATCGGCAGCATATATTCATTTAAAAAGTCCATGTTGATTCCTCCCGAAAAGGCAGGCAGCATAAAGCCGCCTGCCCGGAATTATTTTTGAATTATTATTCTGTTTTTTCACATTACGGTGACATCAATTTCATCTGATTTGTCATTGTACGTAACTGTTATTTTTGCCGAACCGGATGCAACGGCAGTGATCACGCCGTTAGCGTCAACCGTAGCTGCCGCCGGCGTATCGCTGGTAAACGTGCAGTTTTTATTGTCGAGTTCGATCGGCGCATAGAGGGAGCCTTTTAATCCGATGACAGAGATTACAGCGGATGTCCGGTCGGTCAGGTCAAGGCTTACAGCTGCCGGTGTCGCTGCAATTTCAACAACGGAAACAGCGCTTTGCGTATCGTCAAATTCTTTGATATAGGCATAGACGCCTGCGCCCTGGCAGGAATCGTCCTCCACAGCAAGCGCGCGGCCCTCAAGGTTTGTGGAAGTTACGCCCTCCGGCGTAAGCTCGATGTTGAAGCTGCCGTTTAACTGGTATGACGGAATAATAATCTGTACGCTGCCGACTTTGCCAAGTTTGTTGTTGTGGCGGTCTGCATCCAGGACAAGGCGTCCGCACATCGGCGTGGATTCCGTGTCAATGGCGATGGATTTTGCGATCCGGTTGTAGCGGTAGGTTGCCCTGACAAAAGCGCCGTCGTCTGTCAGGCCGTATGCGGACAGGTCGATATTGGAACCGTCCGGCGTTACGGTTACGATGGAACCGTTTGGAAGCTCTGCGGCGACGTCGCCGACCGGGGCGCAGCCGAGTGTTCCGACTCCGTTTGAGATTGTGATGCGCTCGTTGATTTTGTAGACGTCCGTCAGACTTTCCCTGATTTTGGAGCCGGAAGCCATGGCAAGGTATTCAAGCTTCCAGTCGGCTGCTTCGAGTTTGGCGTTTAACTGTCTGCCGTATTTGAAAGAGTAAACCAGTTTGTTGCCTTTGCCGGCGTTTACGTTCTGCTCTTCGGTTGTGGCTTCAAGAGAAGCGTTCAGGTTGGTTGTCCCGGTGCATGCAAGGACGCCGCCCACATAGTAGGCGAAATCAGCGGTGCTGACTAAAAAGTTTTTTGCGCGTTCGGTGTTTGTTGTGTTTGTCATTTTTGTTTCCTCCGTTTTTAAATGATTTGTAATTTACTGTCTGGGAATATTTCTGTTTTCCCTTAAAGATACATAAAATCATTCGCAAATTACGTCTGTTTTTTAAAATGCGGTTTTGATTTCATCCGCAGATCACGGCTTTTTTTTATGGTGAGAAAGTGCGTTACCGGAGTTTGCAGTTCCGCAGGGATCTTATCTTAATCCAAGCAGGGATTTCCAGGTATTTTTTCCAGCAGTGATCTCGCCGTCTGCGATGCATTTGTGCTGCCGTTGAAAAGATTTTACAGCCGAGTCGAACTTGACTCCTGCAATGCCGTCTGCACTTCCGCAGGAGAATCCGAGGCTGTTTAAGTAATTTTGTACCGGTTTTACAGCCGGATGCCGATTATTTTTCACTTTTGACAAAGTTACTGTTTTTGCAAGGGTTTTTGGACCTGCAATGCCGTCGCATTTGGCTCCGGTTGCTTTTTGAATTTCTCTGATAAATTGTTTTTTCGCGTCTTTTGGAACAGACGGAGCGGGGGCGGGGGCGTCATAATCCGGTCTGCCATAACCTGCTATTTTTGCATAGCCAAGAGGATAAGATTTTTTGCATACGCCGCCGCCGTTTGAGATGACGCCGCCTGCACCGGATGTGTTTCCTTCGATTGTATAGACTCTGGATGCGTCTACTTTATAGACCAGTCCGGTGTGGCAGATGCGTATACTGTTTTTGAAGAAAATCTGGTCGCCAGCCATCGGATCTTTGCTGTGCCAGCGTTTCATATTTTTAAAATATTGCGCCGAGGTTGGCGTATAATTGCTGAATCCTCCCAGTAACTGTCTGGCTGTGTCCTTTCCGTAGGCTTTTACAAAGCAGTCGTCCACAAAAGCGTCGCACCATGCCTGTCCGTTGCAGCCCATATTTTTCCCGTATTTTGTATAATTTGCCGACCCGGCATTTGCGGTTTTGTCATCCAATTGATGATTTGATTTTTTCTCGAGATAACCGACTTCTGCGAGAGCAATCTGAATTACTTTTTCCGGTGTGTTTGCTGTGTTTGTCATTTTTGTCTCCTCCGTTATTCTTTTTTTGTTAAAATAAAAAGGACAGACGAGCTGTCCTGATTATTTCATGTCGTGGAAATTATTTGCTATTCCTGTATAGATACAGAAAATCATGCGTAAGTAACGTTTGTTTTAAGAATTGCAGTTGTTATTTCACCCGTAAAACACGGCCTAAGCGGCAGTCAGGTATTTGCAGGGGCTTCCGCAGAAATTAAATGAATGGGATGATGTCGGCAATACACAAAAATAGCAGATGGAGCAGCTGTGTTTTTTTGGATATGAAAAAATGTCCGGGTATTCTCTGCGCTGATCTCAGATTCCCGCGGAAAAAAGAAGAGCATTGACTTTCGGCGGCGGACGGTTTATAGTTTGAGAGAGGCAGCGTGAGTAAAAGTTCTAAAGCTTATTTCACAGGAGTTTTCATGCGAATTAAAGCTGGGGCATGGGGGAATAAGATGATAAAAGCAATAAAAGGCGATATCACAAAAATTACAGATGTAAAGGCGATTGTCAATGCCGCAAACGAGAGTCTTTCAGGTGGAGGCGGAGTGGACGGCGCAATTCATGCAGCGGCAGGGCCGAAGCTTTTGGAGGAGTGCAGAAAGCTTCGCGGATGCCCGACAGGGGAGGCGAAGCTGACGTATGGCTATCGGCTGCCCTGTGCGTATGTGATTCATACGGTTGGCCCGGTCTGGAGAGGCGGGAGCGCGGGAGAGCAGGAGCTTCTTGCTTCCTGTTATACAAGCGTTCTGAAAGTCGCAGCAGAGAACGGGATCCGCACGGTGGCGTTTCCGTCGATATCCACAGGCGTTTACGGATATCCGGTGGACAGGGCTGCCCGGGTGGCCGTAGAAACAGTGTCACAGTTTCTTGCGAAAGCGCCGGACAGATTTGACAGGATCGAGTGGGTGCTTTTTGATGACAAAACGTTTGCAGCTTATGAGAGTGAAATAAAAAAACAGGGAGATATTTATGCTTAAGACAGGAATTATGGCGCCGGATTTTACATTGCCGGATCAGAACGGAAAAATGCATTCTCTGGCGGATTACAGAGGGCAGAAAGTGATACTTTATTTTTATCCGAGAGACAACACGCCCGGATGTACGAAACAGGCGTGCGGTTTTGGAGAGCTTTATCCGCAGTTTCGGGAGAAAGGGGCGGTTGTAATTGGCGTGAGCAAGGACTCGGTGGCGTCTCATAAAAAATTCGAAGAGAAGTACGCGCTGCCGTTTACGATTCTTTCAGATACGGAACTTGCGGCGATTGAGGCATATGATGTCTGGAAAGAGAAGAAAAACTACGGAAAAGTTTCGATGGGGGTGGTGAGAACCACATATCTGATCAATGAAGACGGAATGATTGTAAAAGCCATGGAGAAAGTGAAGACAGCGGAGAATCCGAAGGAGATGTTGGATGCGCTGTCGCAGGAGGAGTAGTCACGGTTGGATACGGTTCTGACGTTATGGCCTGGCCGGATCAGAATGGGGCGGATTGACAATGAATGATGAGAGACAGGAAAAGTCGCTTCGAACGGCGATTCTGAAATATGTAAAAGAAAAATACAATACAAGACCGGATTATCCCTGGAAGCGTGATCCGAACAGCGCGGTGCTGCGGCACGAGGATTCACGCAAATGGTATGGTCTTATTATGAATATTCAAAAATCGCGTCTTGGCCTGTCTGACGATGCGGCGACAGACATTTTAAATGTCAGAACGGACGATACGATGTTTCACGATATGATGATACAGCGGGAGGGATATCTGCCGGGGTATCATATGAACAGGCAGTTATGGCTTACAATTCTGTTGGACGGCATGGTGCCGTTTGAAGAGGTATGCGGGATGATTGACGTAAGTTATAAAGCGACCGCCTCGGCGAAAGAAAAGCAGAGGATTCGTCCGCCGAAAGAATGGATAATTCCGGCGAATCCGAAGTACTATGATGTCGAACATGCTTTTGACAATGCGGACGAGATTGAATGGAAACAGGGCAGGGGAGTCAGGGTGAAAGATACCGTGTATCTTTATGTTGCCGCTCCTGTCTCCGCAATTTTGTATCAGTGTAACGTTACGGAGACGGATATCCCGTACCATTATCAGGATGAAAATCTGACCATCCAGTCAACGATGAAGATAAAGCTGTTGAAACGCTATCAGCCGGATCGGTTCACTTTCGATACACTCAAACAGGAATACGGGATCTATGCGATCAGAGGTCCAAGGGGGATTCCAGGCAGTTTAAGCGCAGCGCTGAAAAAATAACTCCTTTTTTGATACTTTGTTTGCGTTATGGATTTTGGGCGCGGGGAAGCCGCGTATGGAGGGAGTATGAAGAACAGTGATAAGACGAACGTAATGAGGGCGCTTGACGCGAAAAAAATAAAATATGAGAGCCATACCTACGAGCCGGATGCCTCATTGAGCGGCGAAGAAATCGCGGCGCTGCTGAATGAGGATGCAGAGAAAGTTTTTAAGACGCTTGTCACACAGGGAAAATCGGGACAGTATTATGTTTTTGCAATTCCGGTAAAAGGGGAGCTGGATCTTAAAAAAGCGGCAAAAGCAGCAGGCGAAAAGTCTGTCTGCATGGTAAAACAAAAAGAGCTGCTGCCACTGACTGGTTATGTCCACGGCGGCTGCTCGCCAGTTGGGATGAAGAAGCAGTTTCCAACATTTGTCCATGAATCGGCGAAAGAATATGAAAAAATGTTTGTCAGTGCCGGAAAAGTGGGATTTCAGATTGAATTAGCGCCGCAGGATCTCTTAAAAGCTGTAAGGTGCAGCTATGCGCAACTTGTCTGAAAAGAGAGCAGCGTGAAAAGTACATCTAAGGATGGGGATTTTTATGCAGGTAACATGGAATGAGATAAAACAGCACATTGCCTCCTGTACGCAGTGCCCGTTAAGCCGGACCAGGCAGAAACCCGTGATGGGGCGTGGAAGCGATCACGCAGAGCTGATGCTGATTGCGGAAGCGCCCGGGGGAGAGGAGGATGTGCAGGGGATTCCGTTTGTCGGTCGTTCCGGCGAAATATTAGATGATCTGCTGCGTGACTGCGGGTTGCGCAGAGAGGAACTATACATCACTAACATTTTAAAATGTCATCCTCCCGGCAACCGGGATCCGAAAGAGGAGGAGAAAATTGCGTGTTTTCCATATCTGAAATATGAGACGTTTCTCTTAAAGCCAAAAATCATTGTTTGTCTGGGTCGTGTGGCGGCGCAGCGTATTATTTCGCAGGATTTTAAAATAACAAGGCAGCATGGCACATGGACATACCGGAAAAATTATGCGCTGACCGCGACCTACCATCCTTCGGCGATCCTGCGGGATCGCTCAAAGTACGAGACCGTAAAGCAGGATTTTTATGAAATCGTAAAAAAGAAAGATGAATTATCCGGCAATTGATAAGATTTGTCTGATTGTTTCTTCTTGTGTCGCAGCGAAGCTGCGATATGGGGGTTAATATGGAGGAATTACTGGTTTATGCAATTTTGCCTGATGAGGGATTAGTAACAGAAGATGAATACAGGAAACGGCTGGACGAATTATTTTCCGGCACACCCGAAAACGATCAGTTGCTCTATTTAGAATGGGAAACGGACATAAAAAATGCGATTGTTTATATGAGGACATATATTGATTACAATAATTTTGACGTTGCACAGTTTGGTACAATTTTGATGAGCAAATTAAAACGGATTTATGAAAATTGTTTGGATATCAAATTTTTTGCAGTTCCAATGTATCATTTATGGGAAAAACTTCCTGGAAATATACAGGACAAAGAACCATTTTGGGCTCTATGCTATGCGGATGACCCTTTGTCATGGGGAGGTGAAGAACAGAGCAGAAATATATATGGAGAGTCTGATACGGAAAAGCGTCGCTGTCAGGAAAAGGTTTTATCTGCCGATTACAGCCCTTGATTTTGGAATAACTGCTTCATTTCTTCTGCGGATTCCTGTATTCCCCTTTGAAACCATACCTCAATCCATCCATACAGACTGTATGCGGCAAATGCTTTCGCATAAGCTTCGCCTTTCGGCAAATCTGGTTTTAATTCCATAGTGTCCAAAATGACGTCTTTTAACAAATATATAAGATGCCGTTCATTCAGGAGATGGTAAAAGGCTCTATGCTGTTCAAAATGTTCAAATATCGTTCCGATAGCCGAGCTGAAAGGAATGCTGTTATTTTTCTCCCAATCGTTTTTCCACCCATGAAACAGTTTATTGATATATGCCTTTAAAATATCTTCCCTGCTGTTGTAATTGCGGTAAAAAGAAGCCCGTCCAATGCCTGCATTGTCACATAATTCGCTGATGGAAATATCCTCAATCTCTTTCTCTTCCAATAGTGTCAGGAGAGATTCCGTTATATGCTCTATCACATAGATATTTCTTCCTTCGTTGCTCGTCGGTGATACAGTTTCCCTGTTTTGTTTCATTTTTTCTCCTCGTATTGACTTTTAAAAAATCGCTGATACAATTATATCGACAATACAAATGTTTTAAAAATAGTAGCACACCATAATCAAAAAATCAAGTTGGAAGAAAGGAAAGATAACATGACGCTGACACAAAAACGTATTCTTATTTTATGTATCATCATTGTTGCAGCAGTAATCTTAGGACGGCTCGCCGTAAGAGCGGTTATGAACTTTCTGCTTGGCGGCACGATGTTTGGAGGTAATTTCCTGTGAGCAAAGAAAAGAAAACAAAAAAGAAAGGCAGAGTTATGTGGGGCTTTATCTATGTTTTTACGTTTATCATTGCTTTTAGCGGGTCGGTCGCATTTAAGATGAAATATAACCCGTCTGGCAAAGAATTTTCAGTTGACTGGAATGATTCGGTTGGTATGGTACATACTGATATTTCTTATGGCAGCGGCGAAGCAAACAAATTTGACCTTTATGTTCCAGCAGACGATTCCAGGGAAAATTATGGTTTGATTGTATATCTCCATGCCGGTGGTTTTACGGGCGGGGATAAGTCGGGCGATGTCGGGATACTTGAATGGCTCTGCTCTAAGGGGTATGTGACCGCAGGCATCAATTATACCCTGTTTAGCGAGAAGAACCCCGACGCAAACGTGTACCAGCAGTCAGTGGAAATCAAAGAGAGTATGCCCTATGTGGTTGCGGAAGCAGAAAAACGTGGCTACCATATCAATGAAATGTCAATCGGCGGCGGCTCGGCAGGCCATGCTCTGGCAATGCTATATGCCTATCGTGATGCAGACGAATCTCCCGTGCCAGTCAAAATGACTTTTGGGGCAGTCGG
>CAMUHN010000001.1 GCA_947088675.1 uncultured Roseburia sp. | reverse complement strand
GGCACAGGAACGCTTTGAAAGGCTCATAGAGGGCATGAAACAGGCACAGGGCATACTGCCACTGACTGTTTCCCTGCTGTTTGAGTATAATGATTATGATCCTTGTCGTTGTATATTTAAAGAAACGGAAAAAGGCACCCGTTCATAACAGTAAATATAGAATGGCTCGTTGGATTTTAGCAGATTTATTATTGTTGTCGGGGGCCATATTCAGTACCTGTCAGTTTGTGGTATATCGGAATATTGTAAATTCAGCAGATTTTTTGGAAATAGCGGAACGATCCATAGCGAAAGCGGCAGAAATGATAAAAATCAAAAATTTACTTGGTATTGTTTCTGGATTCGGCATCGTACTGTTACTGTCTTTTGTTCTTTTCACAGTTTTGACAGGAAAAAAGAGAAAGGCAAAATAAACGGTGTTTGCAAATGGAGACAAAAGACCTTATTTTGGAGAAAGCAAAATAGGAAGACTGGAAATCCATGTATCAAAATGTCTGGTCAAGACAGAGGACGGCGGAGTATATGGCAAAAAATCTGAAAGAAAGCGTGCATATGGTATCTGAAGCTGCGGGAGTGCGGGGGCGTGAAAAGTCACAGGTTCCGGTCCGCGCTTAGCCCATTGGCTAAAATTTCAAAGCCGTTTTTCATTATATTCGCGATTCTGCGTTTTTCTTTTTTACTCCATTTCGGTATATAATGTTCTTCGTCTTCCGATACCAGTATATTGCATCCGTAAAACAGCTTCTCATAGATGCGGCTGGTGACGTCATCCCTGCTGTCACCTGCAAACCGGCAGTTGATCGAATACGCTATATCTGAAAAGATATTCCAGTAATTCAGAAACAGACTGCAGTCTATGTTTCTTTTTCGCAGAATTGCGGATGATATAAGAAGCTCCTTTGTATCAAGCAAAAAACCCATTTTTGCTGCAAAAGCAACCGCATCTTCTTTCGTTGGCAAAGATTTTAATTTCCCTTTTCTGTCAAGCAGAAATCCGTCCATATCATCTGTATACCAAAAAGTATAATATTCTTCCTGTAAAATCTGAAATTTAATCAGATAATACGTTCCTGGCAAATCTTTTTCCATAAGATCAGAATCCTTTTTTCGTTTTCCTTAAGGACAGAATACCCATGATTTTCGAATAAAGTTCGTTCTGTCTGCGCTGTTAACAGAACGGGTATAATACAATATAATTCTACCACAAAAAGACATATCGTTCCATTCCATTTTTAAAACTTGCCAGCTTTTTTCCTGATATGCTGTTACTGTGTAAAAAGGCGGTTTTCTGAGAACGTCACAGGATTTGACAGGAAACAGTAATGTAATTATGTTTGATTTATGCAGAATAGATGGAGAAGAGGATATTATTTTTCTGACAGCAGACTGGCGAAATCTATCTGGTTTTTTTTATTCTTTCCATATTTAAAATCGTCATCCATATAATCAATTAAAATCTTGCAGACAGCATATTCTAATGTTTCAGCATTGATATTGTTATAATTTCTCCGAATCAGATCTGTAATGTGTTCCGGAGAAAGAAAGCGGAAGCAATCCAGTGAACCAAGCTTTTTTTCTAAATCGAGAAGCAGGATATCTGCAAAATTGCCTGATAATGTGATGCGTTTTCTTGCAAGATCTTTTTGTTGTTCGTCTGATTGTTTTTTCTCCTGATTTATCATGATAAGACCTCCTGCGGTGTGCCGATATCAGTCTGCCGGATTGTATTTGCGCTGAAAAGTGATTTGTTACTCTTTGTCAAGGATTAAATAATCCATAAAGAGTTTGGCTACGTTAATATTGTGTTCCATATAATAGTTTAAAATCGTTTTTG
This sequence comes from uncultured Roseburia sp., assembly GCA_947088675.1. Taxonomy (GTDB): domain Bacteria; phylum Bacillota; class Clostridia; order Lachnospirales; family Lachnospiraceae; genus Roseburia. Next base: position 108,189 of record CAMUHN010000001.1, on the reverse strand, counting down.
TAAAATTACATCGTTCTTCTTCTGTTTTCATAGTCCGGAACGGATCGCCTGAATTTCGCATCATGAGTTTGCTGACTGCGAAATCCAGTGTTTCTGTATTTACATGGCGGTAATTTTTCTGGATAAGTTCTCTGATTGTGGCACAATCGAGAAAGCGAAAACAGTCCAATGTACCTAATCTTTTTTCCAGATCAATGAGCAGTACCTCAGAATGATCGCCGACAATGCAGTTTTTTGCATTCGGATCAGGTAGTTTGGCAATTTTGCAAAGCAGTTTAGATAAAGAATTTTTCATATGGTCAGGCCACCTCCGGGAAGTTGCTGTTTTGTTTCTTTCGTCTGGTACGGCATGGGATATGCCGTGATGGTATCATAATTTTCTTTGATATTATAATATGGCAAAGTTGCGATTTTTGTCGATTTTTGTTGTTATCATGCCATATATTGACTGTTTTGAAAGATAGATTGACGAATCTGCAAAAAGGTTGTAGTGTGAAAAGTACATCTAAGGCTCATTTACGAGCCTTTGCTCATTGCCAATGGGCAATTTCGCAATGTGAATAAATTCACATGGACGTACTAAGTTTCACGCCGAAAAACGCCAAAAAAATGTGCCGGGAACGTCACATGGCGTTTTTCATCTTGATTTGAGTCACAGCGAAGCTGTGACATAGGGGTTAGTGTGAGAAGAAGTTCTAAAGCTCACGCCAGAGGGCAAAACGCGAAACAGGTTCGCGCGCTGAGAACAACTAAGTCTCACACCGGAGAATCCGCAAAAACACGCCATGTATGGCGATGGATTCTCCGCGCGGATAAGAGTCGAGTCAGGGCCGCGACATGTAGGTTCGTGTGAGAAGAATTTGTAATAAGGAGCAGATATCATGATTTTAAGTGTCAGCCGCAGAACGGATATCCCCAATTATTATTCGGAATGGTTTTTAAAACGGTTAAAGGAGGGGGATCTGTATGTCCGCAATCCGATCAATCCGCATCAGGTCAGCCGGGTTTTGCTGTCGCCGGATGTTGTGGACTGTATCGTGTTCTGGACAAAAAACCCGCAGCCGCTGCTGCAAAGATTGAGTGAATTGCATCCATATTCCTTTTACTTTCAGTTTACACTTACCGGATTCGGGCGTGACATGGAACCTTATATGCCGGATAAGAAAGCTGTTATGATTCCGATCTTTCAAAGACTGTCAGAAGAAATCGGGAAAGAAAAAGTCATATGGAGATATGATCCGATTCTTTTTAACGCGACATATACGCCGGAATATCATCTGAATGCATTTGAACAGATTGCAAAAAAACTGCGGGGTTATACATTAAAATGTGTCATCAGTTTTGTTGACATTTACAGGAAAAATGAAAAAAATCTGAGAGCCTGCGGTTCATATGCACTGCCGGAGAATCAGCTGATTCCGTTTGGGACGGCGCTCGTTCAGATAGCCGGTGAAAATGACATTAAAGTTGCATCATGTGCGGAAAAACTGGATTTGTCCGTCTGTGGGATAGAGCACAACTGTTGTATCGATCAACGATTGATGGAACAAATTGTCGGGTGTCGGATGAAAGCGGGGAAAGATAAAAATCAAAGGGAAGCATGCGGCTGTCTGGAGAGCGTGGATGTTGGCGCTTATCATACCTGTAAAAGCGGGTGCATTTACTGTTATGCAAACAGCAGTCCGAATACTGTGTTACGAAACAGCAGTCTGTATGACGTAAACTCTCCGCTTTTATGCGGCCGTATTACAGAGTCGGATCAAATAACTGTGAAAAAAGTAACTTCATGGAAAGAGAGACAGCTGTCCATTTGGGATCTGTAAAGGATCAGAGCAAAATAGGAATCTGTGGAAAATATAATTCTACTTCTATTATAGTTGGATTCAACCCGAAATGCAAGAAGAAAGTTAAAATCCGGGCAGATTTCACAGAAGCGTGTGTCGAATTTATGACAAATATAGGAGTTGTTTCTTTTAATACAGTATGTTATAGTAAATTAAGAAAGGAACAGACAATGCAGTATTTGGGTGGGTTTCCAAGAGTATGCGGTACAGGTGGATCCGGGCGGAAAATATATGAATAATCTTGGGTTGATCTCGATAGATAATGCATGCGAAAAATTTAATTAATGAAGATGGAGGAAAAATGAGAGGACGTATTAAGAAATACATACAGTATACAGCGGCGCTTCTGCTAAGTCTGCCGGCCCTGACAGGCCTGTTTTGCGTGAGGGCGGATGCAAAGGAGATCCGGCAGAACGAAACATATATTTATTGTGAGGATGCCGAGTATCACGGGTGGGAGATTCTGGAGTACAAAGGGACGGATGAGAGTGTGACGGTGCCGGGAGAAATAGACGGCAGGCCGGTTGTGGCGATCGGCAGCACTGCGTTTCTTCGGAAGCGGGCGTTGGTGAAAAAGGTGATACTGCCGGATTCCGTAAGGGTACTCAAAGAGGACGCTTTTGCGGGAAGTGAAATGTCTGACATTGTGCTTTCGAAAAATCTGGAGAAAATGGAGCGCGGGGCATTTCAGGGCTGCGAGAATCTGCGGGAGATCACGCTGCCGGACAGTCTGACGGAATTGCCGAACGCCCTTTTTGACAGCAGCGGGCTGAAGCGGATTGTGATTCCAAAAAATATTACGAGGATAGGAGGCAGTGCGTTCAGCCTGTCTACCGAATTGGAACAGGTCGCGTTTGCAGCCGGTTCAAGATTAAAAACAGTTGAGATGAGCGCGTTTTGGCGCTGTTATTCGTTAAAGGAGATTAAATTTCCGGATCGTTTACAGGTTATTGAAGACCTTGCATTTGAATATTGCAGAAAACTGGAGAAAGTCACATTCGGTAAAAATTCAAAATTAAAAGTAATCGGAACGTTTGCTTTTTTACAGTGCAGGTCACTGAAAAAAATCACAATTCCAAAGAATGTGAAAAAAATTGACGTTGGTGCGTTCAAGGGCTGTAAAAAACTGAAAAAGGTTATATTTTCCGGTCCGGCTCCCAAAATAGAAAGCTCGGTATTTAAGAATATTGACAAAAAAGCGGTCTTTTTGGTTTCTGTGAAATATAAGGAGAAGTATCAGAAAGCGCTGACCAAAAAAGCGGGGTATCAGAAAAAGACAATGCGAATCCGCACCGTTTAGCGGCAGGCGCTGCATGATGTGAGAAGGGGGGAACGGAGATGGGGATAAATGAAAATATCAGACGGGCAGTTTTTTTTCTGCTGCAGTTTTTTGGCTTTCTGTTTCTGTCTGTTTCTGCGGTAACGGCACAAGAGGTCCAGCAAAACGGGGAGTATCAATATTGTTATAATGAAGAATATGCCGGCCTGGAGATACTCTCCTATGAAGGGATAGAGAGCCGTGTGAGAGTGCCGGAAGAGATTGACGGCGTACCGGTCAGGGTGATCGGTTCCCATATTTTTCCAAGAAGGGACTGGCTGGTGATAACGGAACTTGTGCTGCCGGAGTCTGTCCGTCTGATTAAGGAAGGGGCTTTTGTGTTATCCGGACTGGAGCGGGTGGTACTCCCAAAGAATCTGCAGAAGATAGAAGGATATGTTTTTGAGGGATGTCATAATCTGCGGGAAATAAACCTGCCCAAAACACTGAAAGAACTGCCGGACGGCCTGTTTTCCGGCTGCGGTTTTCAGAAATTCGTGATCCCCGCAAGCGTGAAGTATATAGGAATGAAGGCTTTTTCTTATTGCAGGATGTTAAAGCAGGTTGTATTTGAAACAGGCTCCGGCTTACGGGAAATCGGCGGGATGGCATTCATGGACTGTGCCAGTTTAAGGGAGATCAAACTGCCGGACAGCCTGGAGGTGATCGGTTACAGCGCTTTCTCCTCGTCGGAACAATTAACGAAAGTCATATTTGGGAAAGATTCCAGATTAAAGGAGATTGGATCGAACGTTTTTTACGAGTGTATCTCCTTAAAGAAAATCACAATCCCAAAGAAAGTGAAAAAAATAGACGGGTATGCTTTTGGCAGTTGTAAAAACTTAAAGAAGATTACATTTCTGGGAAAGGCGCCAAAAATGGGAAAGAACGCATTTAAGCATATAAACGCCAGGGCATCGTTCTACATTCAGAAGAAATATAAAACAAAATATCAGAAAGCATTGACGGCAAAGAGCGGCTATCAGTCGAAAAAAATGCGGATCAGATTTTTATAAACGCAGCGGATGCCGTATTTCTAAAATCTCAGCATGATATCCACAAAAAATTCCCGTCCGTTGTCGTAGGCTCGCGCCGACCCATGATATTTCTCTGCAATGGCGGTAATGGAGGCAAGTCCGATCCCCGTTCCGCCATGTTTTGTGGAGCGGTAGCCTGTCTTTCCCTTTTGAGTCTGTCCGTTGAAGCTGTTGGTTGAAACGATATAAAGTGTGTTCCCGTTGTTTACCTCTGCCGTCAGACAGAAATAGCGGACGCCTTTTTGTTGTCCCTTACATCCGGCGATGGCGTTTTCGATCAGGTTCCCGAACAGGGCCGCCAGATCGGGCTCGGACAGGGGCAGGGGATCCGGAAGCCCGATGCGCCATTCCGTCTTGATTCTGGCGGATGCGGCAACTGTGTGGTAATAACCGAACAATGCATTGAGCGCAGCGTTGGAACAGAAATTGACCGGTATCTCCTCCGGGAGTTTTTCTTCATATTCGGCGAGGTATGTCTGTATGCTGGCTATGTCGCCCTTTTTGGCAAGCGAGGAGAGCAGCCTTACGGAATGGCGGAAATCGTGGCGTTCTCCTGCGGTCTGGCTTATATGTCTTTTCAGAATAAGATACTGGTGCGCCTGCATTTCAATCAGCTGGGAACGCTCTTTTAGCTTTGCATGTTCCAGAATCATCATAGCAACGCGAAAAAAAAGCACATAGATAGCAATCAGAAGCGCCAGTGCGCACAGTTCCATCAGAGGGAACAGATAAAACATGCGACCTGTGTGAAGCGTGCGGTAGGATAGCGGGACAGAAAGCATATTTAAGAACAGGAATAAAGAGGAAAGCGCTGCGGTAATATACCATATTTTTGGAAAAGCAAGTTCATCTACAGCCAGTGAAAACTGCTGCAGGGCAGGATATGCAAAAACTGCCGCAATCAGACAGGAAAGTCCCAGCTGAAAAAACGCCGCCTCCATGGAAAACTGCGCGGCGCCTGAATCGGGGTGCAAAACTGCGTCAAATGAACAGGCAAACTGCGCAGGAAACGTCTGTACGGCGCAGACGCCTACATAGATCGCAAGACATTTCGGAAAATCCGCAGTTACCGTGCGTCGGTACAGAAAAAAGAACAGGATCAGAGAAAGAATCACAATGGTATTGATCTGCACCGAAAGTGCGACGGAAAGCCCTGCGCCAAGAAAAGAGTATGGAATCAGTACAGCTGCGCAAAGCGCGGCTGTCTTTCGAACGGAATATTTCATCTGGTTTTTTACCGTATAATAGCAGGATGCAGCAGATGGGATCAGAACCAGAAGCCGGGGCAGTGCGGTCAGCCATTTTTGGAAATCCATGTCGAGTCCCTCCTCTTAGAGTATTTTGTATCATGATGCTGCTCACGTCGTATTTTTTGGAAATGATAGTCTGCGACAGACTGCTCGATTTTCAGGCGGTCGCGCACGCGAACCGGAAAACGGGAGCCGTCTTTTAAGATACAGCAGTTTTCTTCAAAATCTGCAATATAGTCGGCATTTAATACGATACCTTTGTTGACCGTAAGGAAGCGGGGATCTTCGCCTGTTTCGCTTTGAAAGTTCAAAACCGTCATGCGGGTGCGAATGGCGGAGCCGTCGGAAAGCCTGATTTCAAGATAATGGGCGTCAGTCATGACGGATACAATCTGGTCGAGAAAAATGCGCACGGTTTTCCGGCCGCTTAGCACTTCCATATATTTTTGCCGTTCAGGCAAAATTTTCATCGCATCCAGCAGCACAGATTCGATGCGTTCTCCGGAAAACGGTTTCAGTACATATTCAAAGGCGTGACAGGAAAATGCGTCCGGCATAAACTCTGTGCTGGAAGTCAGAAAAACAAGCAGACATTCGCAGTCGTGCCGGCGCAGGCATCCGGCAGCCGCAATGCCGTCAGTATTTTCCATAAAGATATCCATAAAGACGACGGAATAGCTTCCGTCTGTAAAATCATGCAAAAATGATTCTGCGTCCGTAAAAGCTGCGGTTTCTATATGACAATTATAGCGTGCGCCAAAGTCCGCGCATAATTTTTCCATTTCATCCAGACAATTCTGGTCGTCATCCACAAGCGCAATTCTCAACGGGGAATACCTCACAGTCCAAAAATTATGATTTCTGATTATAACAGAAAAATATTTTATTTTCAAATGAAAGTGTACAGATTACTTTACACCGGAATAGATTCTCTGTATAATAAAAAAATGAAATTTGTTCAGACAGCAGAGGCAAAATACAAAGAATAATAACAGAAACGAAGGAGTTTGTTTAAAATGGAACAGGAAGCATTGTATCGTTATTCGGTGGAACATGCATTGGAGATGGTAATTGCATTTGGGGCGGACGGCAGGATCAAGTACGTCAACCAGACAGCAAAACGTCTTCTGGAGTATGGGGATGAGCTGCTGGGAATACATATCGGGGATGTATTTCCCAACGCCTTTACAGTTACGGACTACGGGTTTTCAACAGAATACCGGTTTGGAGAGGAAGCGCAGGATATGATGGCTTACCGCAAAAACCACACCTGTTTTTCCGTCAGCACAAGGATCCTAAAAATGGAGGAGACGCCGGCTTCCTATCTTTGCATGGCAGAGGATACATCCAAACAGAACTTTCTGGAAAAGCAGGTTGTGCAGGTCGAACATGAAGCGTCCGACGCAATGAAAGTGAAATCGGAATTTGTCGCAAATGTTACGCATGAACTGCGCACGCCGGTAAACGGGATACTTGGGAATACAAAGGAATTGCTGGAAAAAGAGACGGATGCGGACAAACTGAAAATCATGCGCTTAATTGAGCGGGGATGTCGTGATATGAATTCCATCATCAACAATATCCTTGATTTTTCGAAGCTGGAGGCGGGAAAATTTACGCTGGAGACACGTAAATTTGAGTTTCGCAGTATGATGGATTATGTCAAATCAAACCACATGAATAAGATTACGGAAAAAGGGCTGGAGTTTTTTGTGACAATTTCACCGGAGGTGCCCGAGTTTGTGATCGGAGACGAACTGCGTATTGTACAGATTTTAAATAACCTCCTCTCCAACGCCTGCAAATTTACAGCAGTGGGCAAAATTGTAGTAGAAGTTGTAAAAACGGCGCAGCTTGGGAACCGGGCCGAACTTTTTTTCCTTGTCATTGACACCGGAATCGGCATCGACAAGTCGCAGCAGGATAAGCTTTTTAAAAGCTTTTCTCAGGTGGATGCGTCTATTTCCAGAAAATACGGCGGTACCGGTCTTGGATTAAATATCAGCAAACAGCTGGTGGAGCTGATGGGCGGCAATATCACAGTGCAGAGCGAGCCAAATAAGGGAACGATGTTTTCATTTTCAATCTGGCTCGAACTGCTGGAAGAAGAGGCGGCTAAGCCAACGGCTACATCGGATATCTATACGGTGATCGGAGAGGCAAAAAACAGTATTTCCGGCGGCGAGGGAGGCGATATCCATCAGTACGGCACACAGAGGAACCGCGAAGAGATTGACAAGATTATGCCAAAGCTGATTCTTTCCGTGGAAATGGACAACTGGGAAAAAGCAGAGATGTTTATGGACGTATTAAAGCAGCTGACGGAAGATGCGCCGCGTGAGATAAAAACAGCTGTCTTAAAAATGAAAATGGCAGTGCAGAAAGGAAATTATGATAAGACCGCGGCGGCATACGAGACATTGGAGCATCTTTTTGAGGAGAGTTAAAAATGGAAACGGACAACAGAAAGGCAGAACCGCTTCGCATTTTAATAGTAGACGATGTGAAAGCGAACCGATTTGTGCTGAAGAATATTATCGCCGATATGGGATATGAACCGGTGCTGGCAGAAAACGGCGTACAGGCATTGAAAATATTTCCGGTCTGCAAACCGAAACTGATTCTATTGGATATTTCCATGCCGGAGATGGACGGATATGAACTGTGCGGCATATTAAAGAGCAGCGCGCAGACCAGGGATATCCCGATCATATTTATTTCCGCCTACGACAATCCGCAGGATATCATCAATGGGTTTAACCTGGGCGGAGAGGACTATATTACAAAACCGTTTATTCCGGAGGTCGTAAAAGCCAGAGTCGGCGTTCACTTAAAGCTGTCAGAGGCAAATAAAAACAGCAAAGACAATAACCGCAAACTTCAGGCGTTAATCAGTGAACAGATTAAGCAGATTGAACAGGAAAAAAAGAATGTGCTCTATGCGCTTGCGCATGTGGCAAGAGAAAATTCGTGTTATCCGGACGGCCATATTGAGCGTATCAGCTATAACTGCCGTATTCTGACGCAGGCCATGCAGCTTTCCCCGCTGTATGAACATCTGATTTCGGATACCTATGTGGAGACAATTGTTCTCGCGGCGCCGCTTTGCGATATCGGAAACGTCGCAGTTCCCATGGAGATTCTTCAGAAAGAAGATTTACTGGATGAGCGGGAGCGCAAAGCGATGGAGCGCCATACGACGATCGGGGCAAATCTTTTAAAAGATATACGTTCAGACGGGGATTATAACGATTTTATCGACATGTCGATTGATATTGCATACTGCCACCATGAGAACTGGGACGGCAGCGGGTATCCGCGCGGCCTTGCCGGCGATGAGATCCCTCTGTCCGCACAGATTGTGTCGCTGGTCAGCAATTACTGCGCACTGACGGAAAAGCGCAGTTACCGGGGGGCGCATGGCAGCAGGGAAGCTTTGGAGGAACTTAAGCAGGAGGCGGGCGTGATGTTTCATCCGGATATTTATGATATCTGTTCGCGTGTCGCAAGACAGCTTCGGTAAAATGGATTTTTGTCACAGAGAAGCCGTGACACAGGGGGGCAGCGTGGAATATATAGAATATCAGAGACTGGTTCAGGCGAAAATAGAAAAAATCGTGTTGGCTGCTTATACGGTCTATGATCTGTGGATGACTTATGTGGCGATTGAGGGCGGATTTGGCAGCGCATATATTCTTATCTTTAATATGGGGCTTTTTTTGGGATGGCTGCTCTATGCGGCCCGGCGTAAAACATATTATTTCAGGGCGATGGCCATCTCGTGTATCATTCAGGCAGCTGTTGTATCTTATGTTATCCAGATGCCGGGTCTTGTGAGGTCGCTTTCCCTGTATCTGACACTGATTATTTTGCTTGGCCTCTACGGAATCCCGGAAATTTTTTATACGACTCTGGTTTCTGCAACAGTCATGGTTGTATATCATGTCGTTATATGGAGCAGGGAAGCGGCAGGTGACGGCGCCGGAAGTATGCATCTTCTGCTTCAGGTCGTATCGGTGTATTTTGTGGAATATATTATGTATTCGCTGGTAAAAAAGCAGCGGGACGCAAATGAACAGCTGCTGAAGACGATTGTAGACCTGAAGGAGGCGGAGCGGATCAAGGACGACTTTCTTTCCAATGTCAGCCATGAGATCAGGACGCCGGTCAATACAATCTGCGGGATGAGCGAAATTCTGCTGCGGGAAGAAATTTCCGAGGAGGAAAAGGACGGTATCACAAAAATGCAGAATGCAGGCAGAAACCTGATGTCGATTGTGGGCGATATCCTTGACTTCTCAGAGCTGCATTCCGACAAATTTGGCCTGGCGGAGGAGACGTATAATATTACATCCACGGTAAACGATGTGATCAATATGACGCTTGCGAAAAAAAGCGAGAAAAAGATCGAGCTGATTGTGGAATGCGATGCGGATATTCCTTCCGCGTTAATCGGCGACGAACAGAAGATTCGGCGCGTGATTTTAAATCTGGTCAACAACGCAGTCAAATATACAGATAACGGCGGCGTTGTTTTTAAAGTCAGTTTTCGAAAAACAGAGTATGGCGGAAATTTATGCGTGACGGTCAAAGATACCGGAATCGGGATGCGGCAGGAGAGCGTGGAAAAACTGTTTACCTGTTTCGGCCAGGTGGATACGAGAAAAAATCGTCAGGAGGGCGGTCTTGGTTTAGGTCTTGCGATCTCGGATGCGCTTGTCAGCAAGATGGGCGGGTTTATCACTGTCCACAGCGATCTGGGACGGGGGAGCGAGTTTCAGTTTGTCGTACCTCAGAAAGTAAAAGAGGACACGCCGATTATCTCCGTGCACAACCGGGAGAGTATTAAAATCGCTACCTATATCAATCTGGAACAGTTTAAAATGGTGGAGATCCGGGATGAGTACGCGGGCAATCTGCTGAATCTGTACCGGCAGCTTGGGGTCTCCGGACATTTATGCCGCAGCCTTGCGGAGCTGAAAAGACGTGTGGAGCGGGAAGCCTATACGCATATATTTGTCAGTCTGATCGGTTATCGGGAGGATATGCCGTATTTCGACAATCTTTCAGATTCATGTGAAGTTTATGTCATTATGAACCGGGAAGACAAAAATCCGATCAAAGATGCGCGGACAAAGATTTTATATAAGCCGTTTTATACGCTCTCGTTCGCGAAGATTTTTAACGGGGAGGATCAGGGCGGCGATGATTTCTTCCACAAAGATAAATTTGTTTCACCTGGGACTCATATTCTTGTTGTCGATGACAATGTGATGAATATCAAGGTGCTGGAGGGGCTTTTAAAACCGTATCAGATCCGTGTGAGCGCTGCGTTAAGCGGCCGGGAAGCGCTTGCTATGATTACAGCAAAAGACTATGATCTTGTATTTATGGATCATATGATGCCGGAGATGGACGGGATAGAGACACTCCGGCGCATCAGGGGAAAGAGCGGCAGCTATTTTGCCGAGGTGCCGGTCGTTGCGTTTACTGCAAACGCAGTGGCAGGTATGCGGGAAATGTTTCTTGAGGAGGGGTTTGACGATTTTGTAGCAAAACCGGTGGAAGCTTCCGTTTTGGAGCGCGTGCTGCGCAGGAACATACCGGAGAGTAAAATAGAATCCGTTACCGGAGCGTACAGGATTCCAGAAAATACTGCGGCGAAGCGGAAAAGTGCAGAGCTTTCCCTTGGCGATCTGGATACGGAGCGCGGCATCTCCTACTGCGGCGGTATGGAAAATTATCTTGAAGTGTTAAAAATGCACTGTACTGAGGGCGCCGAGAATAAGAACAAAATCCAGCGCTATTTTGAAGCGTCCGACTGGAAAAATTATACGATACTTCTGCATGCCCTGAAAAGTTCCATGTTGAGTATCGGGGCAGTAACACTTTCCGGAATGGCAAAAGAGCTGGAGCTTGCGGGAAAAGATAACGATACGGAAAGAATACGAAACAATCATGCGGCCATGATGGACGAATATGAACGTATACTTGTGATTCTGCGCAGCCATGTTGTTACAGAGTCAGAGGATACTCTGTCGGCCGGCAGCATGCCGGTGCTTTCCGATGCGGAATTTGCAGATCTTCTCAAAGCGTTTGAAGACGCGGTCTTTACATTAGACGGCAAAAAGGTAAAGCGCGCGCTGGAGGAACTGCAAAAATACAGCTATCAGGGACATTCCTTAAAAGAATTGCTTAAGCCGCTGGAGGAGAAAGTGGAGATGAGCGATTTTATGTCCGCCTATGAAGCGGTGGCTAATCTTGGGGAACAGCTAAAGGGGGATTTATGAAAAAGGGATTTTTCAGAAATTTAATCTTGGAAAGCGATATGCAGATTCGGGAACGTCTGTTTCGGATCATATTGCTTGTATGCGCCGCTGTCTCCGTACTTGCTATTTTAGAAGGGCTGATTACAGACAACACCGGAATTGTTGCCGTGCCTCTTTGCGCACTGATGGCGGTTGTAGGCGCTTCCCTGCTTCTGGCATTTAAATATAACAAAACGGAGCTTGCCTCCATACTTCTGGGTATTTATGTGATCTGTATTTTATTTCCTGTTATTTTCTTTATGAGCGGCGGCATCAAGAGCGGGACAATGATCTGGTTTGTGCTTGCGCTGATTTATGTGTTTTTGATGTTTTCGGGAAAGCGGCTGATTCTTTTTCTTGTTTTAACTGTGCTGTCGGATGTCGCAGTTTATGCGGCCGGATATCTTCATCCGGAATGGATCAATCCGATGGCTTCCGAGTTTGAAGTTTATGCGGATTCTCTCTTTTCTATTTTTGTGGTTGGATTTGCGGTCGGAGCGATTTTAAAAGTGCAGATTGCAGTTTTTGAGTATGAGCGTGACAAAAATATCAGGCAGACGGAGGAGGTCGAAAAAATCAGCCATTACCGCGAATCATTTTTTGCAAATATCAGCCATGAGATTCGCACGCCGATCAATACGATTATCGGTTTAAACGAGATGACGCTGCGGGAGGAAATTTCAGACGAGGTTGCGGAAAACGCGGTGAACATACAGAATGCGAGCAACCTTTTGCTTTCCCTGGTAAACGATATCCTGGATCTCTCACAGCTGGAAGACCGGAAAATGAAAATTATTCCGGTCAGCTATGACACGAAGAAAATGTTTGAGGAGATCATTCGTTTCACTCAGGTTCAGACGCAGAAAAAGCGTCTGGAATTTTATATTGATATTGACGGGAAGCTTCCGTCGGTACTGTACGGGGACGAGCGTCGCATACGACAGATCATGGTGAACCTGCTGACAAATGCCGTGAAATATACGCAGAGCGGTTCGATCACGCTCGCGGCCAATGCGGATCAAATCTATAAGGACACATTAAAGCTGCGGATTTCGGTAGCGGATACCGGCGCCGGCATACGCAAAGAGGAGCTGGAAAATCTGTATGACAGTTTTCGCAGAGCAGATGAGAAGAAAAATATTCGAATTGAGGGGAGCGGTCTTGGACTTTCTATCGTAAAACAGCTGGTCGATCTGATGGGCGGAGAGATTACTGTAGACAGCATCTATACAAAAGGCTCAATCTTTACCGTGGTATTGGAGCAAAAAATTGTTGATACAGCTCCGATCCAGAACGTTGTAGTGGCTGCCGTGGGAAAAAACAGGAAAAAGGAAGCGTACCGACAGAGTTTTGAGGCGCCGGAAGCAAAAATCCTGGTGGTAGACGACGACGAGCTGAATCTGATTGTGGCGGTAAAACTGCTGCGCGCGACGAAAGTTATGGTCGATACGGCGCGAAGCGCCGCAGAATGCCTGGAACTGACAAGGAAGAGGCTTTACAATGTCATTCTGCTGGATCACATGATGCCGGATATAAATGGAATCGAAGCGCTTAAAAGAATCAGAAAACAGGAAAACGGTCTTTGCAGAGAGGTTCCGGTTATCGCGCTGACCGCAACTTCTTTTTCGGGGAGTGAGAGAGAATATCTGGATTACGGTTTCGACGGATATCTGTCAAAACCGGTAGATGCAAAGCTTCTGGAAGAACAGATCATGCGGCTGCTTCCGGACGAGCTGATCGAGTACCGCAGAGAAACGGAGCAGCCGGCGGAGAGTTCGGATTCGATACAGATTATGGCCAAGCGCAAAAGGAAAAAGATCTATGTCACATCCGACTGTGCATGCGATCTGCCGGGGGATCTGCTGGAGAAATATGACATCAGGCTGATCTATCTGTATATCAAAACGGAGCATGGGATATTTAAGGATACGAAAGAGGTTGAGTTAAACAATCTCTCCAGATATCTGACGGATTCCTCAAGCACAGCCACAGCTGCAGCGCCGTCAATGGAAGAATATGAGTCTTTTTTTGCGGAAGCGCTTACGCAGGCAGACCATATTATTCATGTTTCCCTTGCAAGCCATGCAGGGGAAAGTTATCATAACGCGGTGATGGCGGCGCGTGGATTTGGACATGTGCATATTATTGATTCCGGTCATATTTCCGGCGGACAGGCGCTTACCGTTTTGTATGCGGCGTCTCTGGTAAAAGACGGAAAAAATGTAAGGGAGGTCTGCCAGGCAGTAGAACAGGTGAAAGGAAAAATATCTTCTACTTTTTTGATCCCGTCCGCGAAAATCATAAATTCCAACGGTTATGCAAATCAGGCCATTACGAAGCTGTGCGAACGATTTCACTGGCATCCGCAGCTTAAGGTGCGTCAGGGAAGACTTCGTTTTGGCATTGTGCAGATCGGAAAACTGGAAAATGCGTGGAGGCGCTATATCTGGCAGCAGCTGCTGTTTCCCAAATACATTAATTCAGATATTATTTATATTACGCATGCGGGTTTAAGCGTGCGCCAGCAGGAGATGATCGTGCGCGAGGTAAAGCGCCATATGCAGTTTCAGAAAATTGTGGTTCAGAAAGCTTCTGTTTCATGTTCGGCAAACGGCGGACTGGGTTCAATCGGAATTGCCTATATGACAAAATAGGAGCGGAAAGGGACGGTGGAATCTATCAGAGTTGAGGTCTTAAACAGCAGCGGAGAGCGGATTGCTTCCGTAGACGGGGCAAAGGGGAAGACAATTCTTTCCATCCTGCAGGAGCATCAGATTTATCTGGATGCGCCGTGCAGCGGAAAAGGGGTCTGCAGAAAGTGCCGGGTGAATGTTGCTTATGAGGATCCCGCAGCGGAATCGGGGCGTACAGCGCCAAAAGAATGCCTTGCCTGCCGCACGGTTTTGGAGGGGGACTGCACGGTACAGTTATCCGCGGCAGGGACGGATGAGCAGATCATTGCCGCAGTTTCTGAGCATACAGATTATGGAGAGGATTCTTTCCAACGAAAACAGGATACAGGACCGACACGGGAAAATCGGCAGGGGTCTGACGCTGCGTGCGGCTGTACACAACATACAGGCGGGTACGGGATCGCTGTTGATATCGGAACAACGACCATTGCGGCCGCTCTGATTCATCTGCCGACAGGAGAGCAGACAGGTGTGATCACCGGAATCAACCGGCAGCGTATGTACGGCGCGGATGTGCTGACCAGAATTGCGGCGGCAAATAACGGAAAACTGTCCGCATTACAAAAGTGTCTGCAGTCCGATCTGGTACAGATGTTCGTGTTGCTGCTTGCAAAGTCACATACGGCTGCGTCAACTGTCAAAAAAATCGTGATTGCGGCAAATACGACTATGTGTCATCTGCTGCTTGGGTATTCCTGCAGGACGCTCGGCGAAGCGCCGTTTCTGCCGGTAGATCTTTCCCTGACAAAAAAAACGTACCGGGAAGTTTTTCATGCCGCAAACCTGACAGCGCAGGTGACGATTCTGCCGGGTATTTCCGCTTTTATCGGCGCCGATATTGTCTCCGGTATTTACGCGCTGGATCTGATGAAGAAGAAAAAGGATACGCTTTTTTTGGATATCGGGACAAACGGTGAGATGGCGGTTGGCGGCAGCAGCGGATTTTACGCAGCTGCCGCTGCAGCGGGGCCTGTCTTTGAAGGGGGAGGAATTTCCTGCGGCGTGCCCGCAGTATCCGGAGCAGTCAGCCATATCTCGCTTAAACCGGACGGGACTGTAAATCATCTGGAATATGTCGGGCAGAGCGGCGATCTGTTGTCTTTTGGGAGAAAAGGGCCTGTCGGGATCTGCGGTTCCGGAGTGATTGACCTGATCGCCGGACTACTTGAGAGCGGTGTTATGGATGAGAATGGAGTGCTTTGCGAACCGTATTTTTCGGACGGATTTCCTTTTGGAGACGGAATGCGTTTTTTGCAGAGCGACATACGGGCGTTCCAGATGGGAAAAGCTGCCATCCGCGCAGGGATTGAGACAATTGCTGCACATTATTATGGAGGGAAAAAAGGCGTGCCTGATATCTGCCTTGCGGGCGGATTCGCCACATATATGGATACAGAAAACGCGGTGAAAACAGGCCTTTTTCCGACGGATTTTACAGGGAGAGTGGAAGTGGTTGGAAACAGCTCCCTGAGAGGAGCGATACGCTATCTGCTTGAAGAGGAGGAAGAAGCGCTCCGCCGGATTACGGAGAGTACGACTGTAATATCGCTTGCGCAGGAAACATCATTTTCAGATGACTACTTTCAGTATATGTCGTTTTCGCGGGATGAAAACGCAGTCTGACGAAAGCCTGTGCATGAAAGACTCCGGCGCGCCTGTACCGGTCGGGATGTATTGGAAGAAAAACATCCTGACCTATTTGCAAATCCCGGGTTATGATTTATAATGTTTGGTGAAAAGAGGCGAGTAAATAAAGTTTAGAGTGAGGGAAAACATATGTATGCAGATGAAAATGTAATCCGAATCAAACATGATGTACTGTACGAGATCGCAAAGCTTGCATTTGCGGGGGAATTGGAAGAAAAACGGGATCATATCGCACTGAAACTGATTCCGGGGCCGAAGCCGCAGTTCCGCTGCTGTATCTACAAGGAGCGTGAGATCATCAGGCAGAGGGTACGCCTTGCGGAAGGCAAAGCGCCCGGACCGACAGATGACGGAAACGTGATTCAGGTCATAAGCTCCGCGTGCGAAGACTGCCCGATCTCCAGTTACACAGTAACAGAAAACTGTCAGAACTGTCTTGGAAAAGCATGTATCAACGCATGCAAGTTCGGCGCAATTGAGCCGGGACGTGACCGCTCTCATATAGATCCGCAGAAGTGCAAGGAGTGCGGCAAATGTGCACAGGCATGTCCTTATAATGCGATTGCGCATTTAAAGCGGCCCTGTAAATTCAGCTGTCCGGTCAATGCGTTAACTTACGACGAAAACGGTATTTCCGTAATCGACAAAGAGAAGTGTATCCGCTGCGGCAAATGTATCCATAGCTGCCCGTTTGGGGCAATCGGTTCCAAGACATATATTGTGCCTGTTATTGAGGCGTTAAAGAGCGGAAAACGTGTCTACGCAATGGCGGCTCCGGCTACGGAGGGTCAGTTTGGCACGGATATCACCATGGAAAGCTGGCATCAGGCAATGACTGAACTTGGCTTTACGGATTTTTATGACGTTGGGCTGGGCGGCGATATGACAGCCGCATATGAGGCGATGGAGTGGTCGGAGGCTTACAAGGAAGGAATTAAGAAAGTGACGTCCTGCTGTCCGGCATTTGTCAATATGGTGCGTCTGCATTATCCGGAACTTGCGGAGTGCGTCTCTACGACGGTATCTCCGATGTGCGCTGTTTCAAGGCTGATTAAAGCAAAGGATCCGGAGGCAATCACTGTATTTATCGGGCCCTGCATTGCCAAAAAATCAGAAGTTGTCGATCAGGCGATTGAGGGCAACGCGGACTATGTTCTGACTTACAGTGAGATACGCGCCATAATGCGTGCAAAAGACGTTTCATTAAAGCCATGTGAAAACAGCAGACAGATTTCTTCTGTCTACGGGAAGCGGTTCGCTAATTCCGGCGGCGTAACAGAGGCTGTCATGCAGAGTCTGACAGAGTCTGACGATGAGATTGCCGCTACCGTTTGCAGGGCGAACGGCGCTTCCGAATGTAAAAAGGCGCTTCTGCTGTTAAAGGCGGCAAGGCTGCCGGAAGATTTTATCGAGGGTATGGCGTGCGAAGGCGGCTGCGTCGGCGGACCGAGCGCATATAATAACCAGACTGCTTCCAAGAAGAGCAGGGATGCGCTGCTTGCGCAGGCGGATGACAGAGGAATCCATAAAAATCTGGAAAATTACGATATGAACAGTTTTTCGATGCACAGAAAGGCATAGGGTCTGAGAAAGGGGTATTTCATGCGATGTTTGTATGGAATATCCTTTTCCTTGTAGTGGCGATTTTGTTTGGGAAAATAAGTTGGAAAGGGGCAGCCGGGTAAGATGAAAAAGATAGTTTTTTTTGATATAGACGGGACACTGTGGGACGGGCATTTTAACATTCCGGAAAGCACCGTAAAAGCGATACATAAATTGCGGCAAAACGGACATTATGCATTTATCTGCAGCGGCAGGAGCCGTTCAAATATTAAAAATAAAAAGCTGCTTGCAGTCGGTTTTGACGGAATTGTCGCCGCCTGCGGGACAAGTATTGAATTTAACGGGGAAAACAGATACGAGGCGCTTCTTACGGTGCAGCAGGTAAAGAAAATACTGGAAGCGCTGGAAAAACATAAAATTCCGGCAGTGCTTGAGGGACCCGAGTATGTCTATGTCAGTCCGGATGATTTTGCGGACGATCCCTATGTGATTTATCTGCGCGAAGAATTAAAAGACCGTGTCGCAGATATCAGAACGGATATTAACGAGATTGTAATCAATAAATTAAGCGCCTCGTTAAACGGAGCCGATCTTGTCGCATTTAAGGAGGAACTCGGCGGAGAATTTGACGTGATGGAACACGGTGGGGATCTTATTGAGATTATGCCGCATGGCGCCTCCAAGGCGACCGGAATTGCAAAAGTCTGTGAAATGCTTCATATTTCCCGCGAAAATACATATGCTTTCGGTGACAGCGTAAATGACATTGAAATGCTCTCTTTTGTCGCGCATGGCATTGCTATGGGCAATGGTTCGCAGGCTGCGAAAGGCGCGGCGGAATATATCACAACCGCGATTGATGCGGACGGGATTTACCATGGATTAAAGCATTACGGACTGATCTGATCCAAAGAAATGGGGGATTTTTATGGCAAATATAATGGATTATTTAGAATGGCGCGGAGATTTGAATTTTTTGGCGGACGCATTTAACGAGGTGGATAACCTGATCCTGGCGCAGCTTGTCTATGTGGATTTTGCCGGTATTGTGCCCGGGCCGGAGGAAGATGGGATGATTTCACTCAAAGAGGCATCAAAGCGGTTCTGGGAGGGGCACGACCGCAGGGAGGTGCTTTCCCATGTATCCATGACGAAATCCGCGCCGTTTTTAATGGAGAAGATGGCGCAGACAGATCGTTTCCAGTCGGCACAACTATACGGATATATCAATGATGTCAGTGATGAGGAGCAGTCCCAGTTTTCGGTCGTCTGTATCCGGCTTTCCGATGAAAGCCTGTATGTCGCATTTTCCGGTACGGATGATACAATCGTCGGATGGCGTGAAAATTTTAATATGGGTTTTCTTGATACAACGCCCGGCCAGCTGAAAGCAGTCGATTATCTGAATGCGGCGGTAAAAGAGAGCGATCGGATCGTGCGTGTCGGCGGCCATTCCAAAGGGGGCAATCTCGCGGTTTATGCGTCCGTCAAATGCAAAGAGCAGGTGCGGCAAAAGATTGTCAGTGTATACAACAATGACGGGCCCGGATTTAGCCGGGAGATGATCGAGAGCGAAGCCTATCAGAGTATGCAGCCTAAAATCAGCACAATCATGCCGGAATCTTCCATTGTGGGAATGCTTCTTGTGCATCAGGGGGATTACGAGGTTGTAAAAAGTGAAAACAGCGGCGCGCAGCAGCATGACGTGATGTCGTGGAATGTGATGGGAAAATCGCCCGTATATGTGGAACAGGTGGCATTAAAGAGCGTTATGCTGGATGAGACGCTGAAAAACTGGCTTTATCAGCTTTCCAACGAGGAACGCCAGCAGCTTGTAGACGCTGCATTCACGGTGCTCAAAGAAGCGAATATCAAAACGGTGGACGATTTTTATAACAGCAAATGGAAAGTGCTGCAGGAGCTGATTCGCGCGCAGAGCAGGCTTCCGGAGGAAACGCAGAAACTCTTTTTAAGAGCCGTCAGACTTCTGTGGAAGAGCGGAAAAGATATTTTTCTAAAAAAAGTATAAAATACCAGAAAATCCAAAAAAATGAGAAAAAAAGAGTATAGAATAGAAAATAGCAGGATAAATCGATTTAAACGTTCATATATTTAGTTGCAGTTTCCTTACCAAAAACATATTATATGTCTAACGGTTAGCACTCGTATTAAATGAGTGCTAATAAAAACAACACAGAACCAGACAATTAAGAAATCAGGAGGCATGTAAAATGAAATTAGTACCATTGAGTGACAGAGTTGTTTTAAAACAGTGTGAAGCAGAAGAAACTACCAAGTCAGGCATTATCCTCACAAGCAGCGCGCAGGAGAAACCGCAGGAGGCGGAAGTAATCGCCGTAGGTCCGGGCGGAATGGTAGACGGAAAAGAAGTCACCATGCAGGTGAAAGCCGGTCAGAAAGTCATTTATTCCAAATATGCCGGGACAGAAGTGAAATTAGACGGAGAAGAATACATTATTGTAAAACAAAACGACATACTCGCAGTTGTAGAATAAAATGTGAAATCATAAAATTTTTGGAAAGAGAGAGGGAAAAGAATTATGGCAAAGGAAATTAAATATGGAACAGAGGCCAGAGTTGCGTTAGGGGCCGGTGTGGACAAACTTGCAAATACGGTCAGTGTGACGCTTGGGCCGAAAGGAAGAAACGTAGTACTGGACAAATCTTACGGTACGCCTTTAATTACAAACGACGGCGTTACAATTGCAAAAGAGATAGAACTGGAAGACGCATTTGAGAATATGGGCGCTCAGCTCGTCAAAGAAGTCGCTACGAAGACAAACGACGTTGCCGGCGACGGTACGACAACAGCTACCGTACTTGCACAGGCTATGGTGCATGAGGGAATGAAAAACCTCGAAGCGGGCGCAAATCCAATCAGCCTGCGCCGCGGTATGAAAAAAGCTACGGACAAGGCAGTGGAAGCGATTCTTGCCATGTCTTCCAAAGTAAACGGAAAAGATCAGATTGCAAAAGTTGCCGCAATTTCCGCAGGTGATGAGGAAGTTGGAAATATGGTAGCCGATGCAATGGAGAAAGTATCAAACGACGGCGTTATCACGATTGAAGAGTCAAAGACAATGCAGACCGAGCTTGATCTGGTAGAGGGTATGCAGTTTGACCGTGGTTATGTATCTGCTTATATGTGTACGGATATGGATAAGATGGAAGCTGTTTTGGACGATCCGTATATTCTGATCACAGACAAAAAGATCAGCAATATCCAGGAGATCCTTCCGCTTTTAGAGCAGGTAGTGCAGAGCGGCGCAAGGCTGTTGATCATTGCTGAGGATATTGAGGGCGAGGCGCTTACGACATTAATCGTAAACAAACTGCGCGGCACATTCAATGTAGTAGCGGTGAAAGCGCCAGGCTACGGCGACAGAAGAAAAGCGATGCTTGAGGATATTGCGATTTTAACAGGCGGTGAAGTGATCAGCTCCGATCTTGGTCTGGAATTAAAAGATGTGACAATGGAGCAGCTTGGACGTGCAAAATCCGTAAAAGTTCAGAAAGAGAATACCGTGATTGTAGACGGTTCCGGCGACAAAGCTGCCATTGAAAGCCGCATTAACCAGATCCGCGGCCAGATTGAGGAGACTACATCCGATTTCGATAAGGAAAAACTGCAGGAGAGACTTGCAAAGCTTGCAGGCGGCGTAGCAGTGATCCGTGTCGGCGCGGCGACAGAGACAGAGATGAAAGAGGCGAAGCTGCGCATGGAGGATGCGTTAAATGCGACAAGAGCAGCTGTAGAAGAGGGGATTATCGCAGGCGGCGGTTCCGCTTATATCCATGCAATCAAGAGCGTATCCAAACTTGCCGATACGCTTGAGGGCGACGAGAAGACAGGCGCAAAAGTTATTTTAAAAGCACTCGAGTCTCCGCTTTACTATATTGCTGCAAATGCGGGCTTAGAGGGCGCCGTCATTATCAATAAGGTAAAAGAGGCAAACGACGGCATCGGATTTAACGCGATCACAGGCGAATATGTGGATATGGTGGAACAGGGAATCCTGGATCCGGTCAAAGTGACAAGGACAGCGCTGCAGAACGCTACTTCCGTAGCTTCCACACTGCTTACCACAGAATCCGTTGTTGCAAATATAAAAGAAGAGACACCGGCTATGCCGGCAGGCGGCGCAGGCGGAATGGGAATGATGTAAGAAGAAAAGAGCCTGTCTGAAAGCAGACAGTCTGACAGAGGGGGAGATCGCGGTTTAGGAAAGCCGCAATCTCCCCATTTTTGTTTGACAGGAAATTCCGGGTGGGCGTCTTTACTTTTTGCTTTGAAGAGGTATAATAAAAGTGAGCCTCAATTTTTCTTTCGAATGATCGAGTAAAGGGGGCATGTAAAAAATGGATGCGGCGAAAGAGATCGAAGAGTATACGTTACATGATATTTTTCATTTACCGGATGGACAAAGGGCAGAACTTATCGACGGTCAGCTGTATGGGATGGCTGCGCCGGGCAGGATACATCAGAAACTGGTAAAAGAATTTACCTATTTGATTGAAAGCTATATTCGGAGTAAAAACGGAGCTTGCGAGGTCTATCCGGCTCCGTTTGCAGTACTCCTGGAACAGGATGACCGTAACTATGTCGAGCCCGATATCTCTGTTATATGCGAGAAAGACAAACTGACTGAAAACGGATGTGCAGGCGCGCCGGAATGGATTATCGAAATTGTATCGCCATCAAGTATAAGGATGGATTATTATATTAAATTATTTAAATATCGTACTGCAGGCGTTTTGGAATATTGGATCGTTGATCCGGAAAAACGGCGCGTTACCGTTTATAATTTCAAATATGATACGATAGGGGAATATTCGTTTTCCGATAAAGTGAAAGCCGGCATATATGATGATTTGGAAATTGATTTCTCTGGAATCAATATGAACGGATAATGAAAAAGAGATGGAGCCAAATTCAGACTTGTTTGGAGGGGGCGGATGCGTTTGGTATTGGCGATATCTACAGCAGATCTGTGTGCCGGGAATCGTGGTCTGCATTTTTATGGACGAAATCTGGTTAAGTGAAATGAGCCGGGAATTTAATATAAATTCCCGGCGTTTTCTGTATAGTCTGGATTGATCGTCTACTCCCCGTTTAATGTAATATTGCCGCTGTCACATTTGACTGTGATTGTATGATCCGTTTCTTTCGCTTCAAGCGTCTTATATGTTTCTCCCATCTTTTCGCTGTTGATCCGAATCTGCCCGTAATCGGTACACAGATCCATGGAATACTGGTAAACAGATTTTGCAAGATCAAGATTTACACTGCCGTAATCGGATTCTACTGTAATATTTTCTGCGGCAAACTGTTCCAGTTTAAGATCTCCGCTTTCCAGTTCAAAAATGCCGGTATCGGCCGATACGGATGTTCCGGTTACATCTCCGTAATCACTTTTCAGCTGAACGAAGCCTGCAGTAAGATTTTTGAGATCAATCGTACCGCTCTCGCTTGTAATGGAAGCAGTTTCCCTGACGGTAATGTTCTGGAAAGAGGTCTTCCCGTACTCCTGTAATATCGTAATATTGGAAGCCGTGATGTGGTCGGCTGAAATATCGCCGCTTTCATTTGTCGCTGAAATATCTTTTGCACTGATATTTTTCAGAGCGGATGTACCGTAATCGTTTTTTATCGTCAGATTGCCGTCAGAAAAATCCGTCAGTTTCAGGCTGCCTGATTCCAGAGACAAAGAGGCGTCGCCGCAGGAAATATCTGACAGACAGACATCGCCGTACCCGGCGTCAAGCGTCAGGGTGTCCGCGCACAGGAAACTTCCCTTTACATCGCCGCTCTCGTTTGCAATGGCTGCATAACTTAGTCTGGCGTCTTTTGGGAGGTAAAGCGTTACATATTCGTTTTTCAGGAACGGGCTGGAAGAGCCGATACCCAGGAATACA
The DNA here is from genome assembly GCA_947088675.1 of uncultured Roseburia sp. Taxonomy (GTDB): domain Bacteria; phylum Bacillota; class Clostridia; order Lachnospirales; family Lachnospiraceae; genus Roseburia. Next base: position 84,592 of record CAMUHN010000001.1, on the reverse strand, counting down.
AAGCGGTTGTCTACGGAAACGGCTGGTTTTATTCTCTCTGTGACAGTCAGGCAGCCGTCTTTGACTTCTACCGAAAAATTTGTATCGGAAGATTTTCCGTAAGCGATGCCAAAATGATCGGACGGTTCAATCGTTAGCTTACCGTAATCAATCTGCACATTCATTGCGGAAAATTCTTCAAGCTCCATGGTATCTTCCCGGTAAGTGACGCGTTCGCCGGAGAGGTTTGGCGTGTTTACCCAGATTCCGGAGGCATTGAAGCCGATGCCGTAGATTCTTCCTCCCATAGCATAGCCAATCATCAGTGTAAAGAAACCAAACACTATGAAACAGCAGCAGACAATGATAAACTTTATCGTATTGCGCATGTTACTTTCCTCCTTTTTTTGCGAGATTTCCGAAAAATCTGACAAGCCAGTTTAAGAGTCTTCTGCCAAGGTGGTATAATCCGAAGATCAGCAGCAGGCCGATTCCAATTTCCATAAACCCCTGTCCGAAGCAGATCAGAGAGGCCGGGATGCTGTCTGTGAAAACGGTAAATCCTGCGCAAATGGATACAGGCCCCATAATGATGACAAGAATGCAGCAGGCAACCAGTACGGCAAACAGCATGACGGCGATGGCGAACAGCAGGATTAGCAGGCCGACTGCCAACAGAAGAAAAGGGAGTGCCACAGGCGCTGCACAGACGGCGAGAATACCGATCCATACAGCATGGATTCCTTTTTTTACTCCGGTGATCGGTTCGTTTGTATTTTTAATCGCAATATTGCAAATAATCTGGTCTGCCGCTTCTTCCGGTGTTCCCAGATCCCAGATCGCCTGCATCTCCTGTTCGGGTCCTGCTTCGTCAAAATATTCCTCAAAGTACGCGACTGCTTTGTCAAATTCTTCGGATGGAAGACGTCTCAGCCGCTTTTTTAAGGCTTTCATATATTGTTCTCTATTCATGTTCCAACTCACCTTCTCCTTCCATAATATTCTGCACCTGTGCGACATACAGCGACCATTCGTCGGAGAGCATCTTAAAATAATCTCTTCCGGTGTCCGTCATCTGGTAATATTTCCGGTTGCGGCCCTGAAAGATTTTGTCGTATGCCTTGATGTATCCGTTTTCGGAAAGTCGTTTTAAGATGGGATACAATGCCGAATCTTTCATACAGGAAACCGGTTTCAGACGCTGGCTGATCTGATAGCCATAACTGTCGCCCCTGTTTACAATAGAAAGCATCAGCATTTCCGTCAGAGGCGGTGTCAGCGGGTAAACCATAGTATCATACCTCCCTTTCCTTTTTTAAAATATATATATCTGATATGTTGATATTATATGAAATATAATATAAAAAGTCAATACATATATTTCGATTTGCTTTATAGTGAAACAATCTGTCTTATCCGGTGCTATTTTTTAATTGTCACAGCTTTAAAAAAATGATATAATTTCAAAAATACCTTACGGAAACGGAGGGACGCTGATGAAACTTCTTGCCATGTTTGATGAAGCCAATTATCAGGATACAGTCGGTGTATACGAAAAATACTCTGTGCGCGGAATCATCATCCGAAACGGAAAAATTGCAATGCAGTACGGTACGGCGGGCGAATATAAGATTCCCGGCGGCGGGCCTGAGAGAGAGGAGAGTTATACGCAGGCGTTGATTCGCGAGGTGCATGAGGAGACAGGGCTTCGCATCATCGAAGAGTCTGTTCTTGAACTGGGAGAGATTCTTGAGATGAGAAAGGATATTTTTGAGAAAGAAAAAAAATATATCTGTCATTCTCTGTTTTATTACGGGCGGGCAATGGATGGCCAGGATGAACCGAAGCTGACAAAAAGTGAAATTGAGCGGGGATACTGTATGAAATGGGCGGCGCCGGAAGAAATTATAGAGGGAAATCGCGAATTTACTGATATGCCCTGGATTGTACGGGATACAGAATTTATCCGGATGCTTGCGGCAGGGCGCGTTGTTTTGCCTGAAAAAGTAGCGGGCATATAAACGGGATACACACGTAAGGTCATACAATTGAGAAAATCGGATATGATAAAGGAAAAGAACGAATAAGGGGGAACCATGAGTAAAGTAGCAATTGTATCAGACAGCAACAGCGGAATTACACAGAGCGAGGCGGCGGAACTTGGGATTCGGATATTGCCAATGCCGTTTTTTGTTGAGGATCAGATCTATTATGAAGATATTGATTTTACGCAGGAAGAATTTTATGATATGTTAAAAGAAAATCATAAGATTTCTACTTCTATGCCGTCGGTCGGAGACGTAACGGACTTATGGGACAGCCTGCTTAAGGAATATGATGAGATCGTCCATATTCCGATGTCGTCCGGATTAAGCGGTTCCTGTGAGACTGCACGGATGCTTGCAGGCGATTATGAGGGAAAAGTGCAGGTGGTCGATAACCAGCGTATTTCCGTGACGCAGCGTCAGTCCGTATTAGATGCGATCGAGCTGGCAAAAAAAGGGTTTTCCGCTGAAAAAATCAGGCGGATTCTCGAGCGGGAAAAAAAGGAATCATCTATTTATATTATGGTGGATACGCTGTCCTATCTGAAAAAAGGCGGACGCATTACGCCTGCGGCAGCGGCGCTTGGGACACTTTTGAAAATAAAGCCCGTATTGCAGATACAGGGGGCAAAACTTGATGCTTTCGCAAAAGCAAGGACGCTCAAACATGCAAAAAGCATTATGAGCGAGGCGATGATCAATGATTTTACAAATCGTTTCTGTGATCCGGCCGGGGAACATATGTATCTGGAAATTGCCTATACGTATGACAGAAAAGCAGCCGGTCTGTTTAAGAATGAAATGCAGACCATTTTTTCCGGTCAGGAGATTTATATGGCGCCGCTTTCTTTAAGCGTTTCCTGCCATATCGGACCGGGGGCGCTTGCCATTGCATGTTCCAGGAAAATTCCGGAGCTGGAAGAGCGGCAGGAAAACAAGTAATGGAAAAGAATCTGACAACCGGCAGCGTTCCGAAAACAGTTTTTTATTTTTCTCTGCCGTTTATTTTGTCATACTTTTTACAGACATTGTATGGGATGGCAGATCTGTATATTATCGGACAGTTTAACGGTGTGGAATGTACGACGGCCGTATCCATCGGCAGCCAGGTGATGCATATGCTGACGGTTATGGTGGTGGGGCTGTCGATGGGCGCGACTGTGATGATCGGGCAGGCAATCGGCGCTAAAAACAAAAAACAGGCGGCGGAAGCAGTCGGAAATACAGTTGTCCTGTTTTTGGCGCTGTCGGTGATTTTGACCGTAGTTTTACTGTTGGCGGCAGAGCCGATTGTAAATGTAATGTCTACGCCTGCAAAAGCCGTATCCGGTACAGTTTCTTATCTTACGGTATGTTTTTTTGGTATTCCGTTTATTACCGCGTATAATATCATTGGCTCTGTTTTCCGTGGCATGGGGGATTCGAAAAGTCCGATGTATTTTATTGCGGTCGCCTGTGTCGTCAATATTGTCCTCGATTATATTTTAATCGGAGGGATGGGGCTTGGGCCGACGGGAGCTGCGCTTGGGACGACCCTGTCGCAGACAGTCAGCGTGATTGTGTCCCTTTTGGTCATAAGGAAAAACAAAACGGGAATTGCAATAAGCCCAAAAGATTTTAAACTTCAACGGAAAACGATGACGGGACTGTTGAAAACAGGAATCCCGATTGCACTGCAGGATGGTTTTATTCAGATCGCATTTATTGTGATTACGGTGATTGCCAATCAAAGGGGCTTAAACGATGCGGCGGCGGTGGGGATTGTGGAAAAGATCATTGGGATTCTTTTTCTTGTGCCGTCTTCTATGCTTCAGACCGTATCGGTGCTTTCCGCGCAGAATATTGGGGCCGGAAAAGAAGAGAGGGCCCGTCTTACGCTTCGGTTTGCCGTTTTGACTGCAGTTGTATGGGGGTTATCTGTCAGTATCCTGATGCAGTTTAAGGCGGAATTTTTCATCGGGCTGTTTACGGATCACCCCGAAGTGGCAGTGGCAGGGGGACAGTATATGCGCGGCTATGTGTGGGATACGCTTCTGGCGGGGATCCATTTTTGTTTCAGCGGATATTTTTGTGCCAGGGGTCTGTCCGTTGTTTCGTTTTTACACAATTCGATCTCGATTATTTTAATGCGCATTCCGTTATCCTATTTTGCTTCCGGACATTTTTCGGATACGCTGTTTCCGATGGGACTTGCGCCCACGGCCGGATCCGCGCTTTCTGTCTGTATCTGTGTCGGCGTTTATCTGTTTCTGAAACGTGGGTGTATCAGACCGGGCATGTCTTTGGATGAGAAAAAGTGAAAAAAATTCCAGAAAAGTGTTGACAAGTTTATCCATTCATAGTATACTCAATGAGTCGGTTGCGAGAGCAGCTTACATATGGGATCTTAGCTCAGCTGGGAGAGCATCTGCCTTACAAGCAGAGGGTCATAGGTTCGAGCCCTATAGGCCCCACTTTTACGGAAACATGACTTCTATATGGCGGAATAGCTCAGTTGGCTAGAGCACACGGTTCATACCCGTGGTGTCGAGAGTTCAAATCTCCCTTCCGCTACTTTCACTACTCAAAATACTGTAAAGTTTTTTGGGTAGTTTGTCTATCCCCGGCAAATCTATTCCTGCGGTCGCTTCTCTGGTGATTTCCTTTTTGTTCATAATGAATGATTCGACGTGTATGAAAAAAATCCATTGGTAAATGATATCCATAAAAGAATGTATCTGATACGTAACAGTTTGGCTTTTGGCCTCACTGTTGTGCGATATACTGGTAAAAACAGGGAGAACAAGAGTTATGTTATTTCATTCCTATCTATTTATTTTTTTATTTTTTCCGGTCACACTGTTTTTGTGGTATTGGTTAAACCGGATTGGAAAGCATCGTTTTGCACAGATTCTGCTGGCGGCGCTTTCGCTTGTATTTTACGGGTACGGTCACGTCTCCTATATCGTGCTGATTTTGTCCAGCGTGTTTGTCAACTGGCTGACAAGCCGTCTGATTGAATGGATTGATGAGAGAGGGGAGGAGAAGCGTCGGGCGGGGACTGCTGTCGGCATTGCCGGGATCTGTTTTAATATAGGCCTTCTGTTTTATTTTAAATACTTTGATTTTTTTCTCACAAATATAAACCGGCTGTTTTCTACGAATTTTCCGATGAAAAAAATCGCGCTGCCGCTGGGTATCAGTTTTTTTACATTTCAGCAGATCTCGTTTGTGGCAGATCGCATATTACGTAAAACAGAGCATTACAGAATGCTTGACTATATCAATTATGTCACGTTTTTTCCGCAGCTTGTGGCGGGTCCGATTGTAAACCACAGGGATCTTGTACCCCAGTTTCAGGCAATCGGAACAGGGAAGAGCAAAGTGGGAGGAGGCAGCGGAGAGCACATCCTGACCGGTATTCGTCTGTTTGTGCTTGGTATGGCGAAAAAAGTGCTCCTCGCCGATAAATTCGGTATTCTGGCAGATGCAGGCTATTCCGATGTGGCGTCGCTTGATGCGCCCGCGGCGTTTCTTGTAATGCTTTGCTATACATTTCAGATTTATTTTGATTTCAGCGGTTACTGTGATATGGCGCTTGGGATTGCAAAATTGTTTGGGATAAATCTTCCGCGCAATTTTGACGCGCCGTACCGTTCCTGTTCCGTCAAGGAATTCTGGAACCGCTGGCATATGACGTTAAACGCTTTTTTTACACAGTATGTCTATATCCCGCTTGGCGGCAGCAGGCGCGGCATGATGCGGAAGCTGCGCAATACGATGGTTGTTTTTCTGCTAAGCGGTATCTGGCACGGAGCGGCATGGACATTCGTATTGTGGGGAATCCTGCACGGGCTTATGCTGTGTCTGGAAAACTTCAGCTGGGTTGAAAAAATACCGCGGAAACTGCGCTGGTTTTTTACGTTTTCGTTTATCAACCTGGCATGGGTGCTGTTTCGCAGCGATTCTATTCCTGCGGCATTTCTGTTTTACCGGAAACTTTTTTCGTTTACAAACACAGGGAAGATCTTTGCGTTATGCAGTTCGATTGATGCGTCCTGGAATTATCCGTTTGGTATTTTGGCCGGTAAGATCGGCGGCTTTTCTGCCATGCAGCCATTTTACTGCGGAATCGTTCTGCTGCTGCTCCTTTTGGCCGTTCTGTTTTGCTGTGGCAGGGAGACTTACGTTTACGTAGCCGAAAAAGAGGCGACAGCGGGTAAAATGTTTCTGCTTGCGCTGCTTTTTACATGCAGCGTCGTATCGTTGTCCGGTGTGACTTCATTTTTGTATTTTAATTTTTAATGAGATGCATGGCGGGAGGAGAAAAAATGGAGCGAAAAATAAAAATACGCCTTGTGCAGTTTTTTGCCGCCGCAGTATTGCTGCTGGGCGGGTGCGCAGGGGTTGTCTATTGCATGGACCCTTTTTACCACTATCATGCGCCGTGGTTTGGACTCCGTGTGACGGAGGATACCAAGGAGTATCAGGTCCCCGGTATGCTGAAAAATTTTGAGTATGATGCGGTGCTGGCAGGTTCGTCTGTTGTGATGAGCATTAATACAAAAGACCTGGATCAAAAATTTGACTGCCGTACCGTAAAAGCTGTCGGCGGTTCCGCGCAGGCGCCGCTGCTTTTATACTATTTGAACCGTGCGTTTGACGGCAGAAATCTGCGCTATGTTTTTTACGGCCTGGATGTGTTTTCGTTTTACAATGATCCGGATATGCAGGTGATCTCCGACGACGTCAGCTATCTTGTGAACAAAAATCCGTTTGATGATGTCGAATATCTCTGGAATATGGATATTATCGGGAAAAAAATTCCCGATATGATCAGAAAGTCGAGGGATCCGGCGTACGACGAGGGACTGATTTATCAGGTGAATCAGGGGGCGCCAACAGGTCCGGACGAGGTGCTGAAAATGCATTGCCCGGGCGCCGGCGTGATGCTTGAGGCGAAGCCGGTTGATTTTCAGGGGGAATATGTAACCGAGAACATGAACCGTCTTAAGGAGCTGATTTTAAAACATCCGGAAACAGAATTTCTGTTTTTTCTTCCGCCATACAGTATTGTCTGGTGGGATGACGCATATGAAAAGGGGCTGCTGGATACGTATCTTCATACGATCAATACCTGTATGGAGCAGCTGCTTCCCTGCGGCAACGTATCGTTTTACACGACTGATTTTAACGAGAAAAGCACAATCGGGGATCTGTACCGGTATATGGATTATATTCATGCTGCTACAGAGATCACAGACCGGCTGCATGAGCAGATCGGAGATCCTGCGTATGAGATTACGCTGGAAGACTATCAGGAGCAGACAACGAAGCTCAGGGAAACGTTTCTGTCGTTTCGAAATAAAGTGGAGACGGAGGGGTACGGGTTTGTTTTTGAGGAGAAACAGAATTATTAACGCAAAGTTCAGCACGCAGGTAAGGAGGAAAAGCAAATGCGTATTGGAACCGGATATGATGTTCACAGATTGACGGAGGGGCGCGATTTGATTCTCGGAGGGGTGAATATCCCACATACAAAGGGGTTATTGGGGCATTCTGATGCAGACGTGCTGCTCCATGCGATCATGGATGCACTACTTGGCGCAGCGGCGCTTGGGGATATCGGAAAACATTTTCCGGATACGGATGAAGCGTACCGGGGAATTTCCAGTCTGAAACTGCTGGAGCATGTCGCAGGGCTGCTTGAGGAAAGGAAGTATCTCATTGAAAATATTGATGCGACAATTATTGCGCAGCAGCCGAAACTAAGACCCTATATTGAACAGATGGAGCAAAATATTGCGGATACGCTGCGAATGGACAGAGGGCAGATCAATGTGAAAGCGACAACAGAAGAGGGGCTTGGGTTTACCGGGGCCATGGAGGGAATTGCAGCGCAGGCAGTCTGCTGCCTGTCCACGATTTATGAGGGCAGTTTTGCGGTGGCGGATTCATTGCGGTCCGGGTGTGCTTCCTGTGAGGGGTGCAAAAAAGAAAGTTTTGATAATTAAGGAAAGAAACCGATGTCCGTCAAAGTTGACAGATTGGAAAAAAATGCATATGATGTTATAGCATAGTTGGATTTGTTTGGGAGGATATCGGTAGCATATGGGTTTTTTGGAGTATATCAGGGAAGAAGCCGAAGTGATAAAGGAGCGTGATCCGGCGATCAAGTCGTCTATGGAGGTACTGCTGTATCCGTCGTTCCGTGTGATGTTAAGCTACAGGCGTGCGCATAAGCTGTACCAGAAAGGACATTATTTTCTGGCCAGGTTTCTTTCGCAGCGTGCAGCGAGAAAGACAGGGATTGAGATTCATCCGGGCGCTAAGATCGGCAGGGGCTTTTTTATAGACCATGGCAGCGGTGTGATTATCGGTGAAACCGCTGTGGTAGGCGACAATGTAACGCTCTATCAGGGCGTGACGCTGGGCGGGACCGGGAAAGAGACGGGAAAGCGGCATCCGACGATCGGAGACAATGTAATGATCAGCGCCGGCGCCAAAATTATCGGGTCATTTACGGTAGGTGAAAATTCAAAGATCGGAGCAGGAAGCGTTGTGATTGAGGAAGTGCCTCCGAACTGTACGGTAGTAGGCGTGCCGGGGCGTATTGTAAAGCGTGACAATGTCAAACAGCCCTGGCGTGATCTGGATCAATGCCATCTGCCCGATCCTGTACTTGACGATATCACGGTGCTGCAGCATGAAAATGTCGAACTGACAAATCGTCTGCTGGAGCTGGAGCGCACCGTGCGTCTGCTGAAAAGACAGGAAACGTCAGAATCAGAAAATATTTCAAAAGAATAAATTTGCTTCCGGTTGACGCAGCTGCTTCAGAAGAAAAAGAAAGGTGAATATCATATGGAACATAAATTTCAGTTTTACAATACATTGACGCGCAGGGTGGAGACAGTGATTCCTCATGAGGAAGGAAAGATTGCAATGTATACCTGCGGACCTACCGTATACCATTATGCGCATATTGGGAATCTGCGCAGTTATATCATGGAAGACGTGCTGGAAAAAGCGCTCCGTTATGTTGGTTACGAAGTGAAGCGCGTTATGAATATCACGGATGTAGGCCATTTGTCCTCGGATGCGGATACCGGGGAGGATAAGATGTTAAAGGGTGCAAAGCGGGAGCATAAAACTGTGATGGAGATCGCAAAGTTTTATACGGATGCATTCTTTTCCGATTGTGAGAAACTAAATATCAAAAGGCCGGATGTGGTGGAGCCGGCCACAAACTGCATTCCGGATTTTATCCATATGATTGAAGCGCTGTTGGAGAAAGGATATGCATATCAGGCGGGCGGCAACGTTTATTTCGATACATCAAAATTAAACGATTACTACGTATTTTCTTCGCAGAGCGAAAAGGAACTGCTGGTAGGCGTTCGCGATGATGTGGAGGAAGATGCCAATAAGAAAAATAAAAACGATTTTGTGCTGTGGTTTACGAAATCAAAATTTGAGGATCAGGCGTTAAAATGGGATAGTCCCTGGGGCGTCGGCTATCCCGGATGGCATATTGAGTGTTCCTGTATCAGTATAAGGCATCTGGGAGAATATATGGATATCCACTGCGGCGGCGTAGACAATATATTTCCGCATCACACAAACGAGATTGCGCAGTCGGAGAGCTATCTTGGCCACAAATGGTGCGGATACTGGTTTCATGTCAACCACTTAAATGATAAGTCCGGCAAAATGAGCAAATCGGGCGGTGATTTTCTTACGGTATCGCTCCTGCAGGAAAAAGGGTATGACCCGATGGTTTACCGCATGTTCTGTCTGCAGTCTCACTACCGCAAACCGCTTGAGTTTTCTTACGATGTAATGGACAATATGAAAGCGGCCTATACAAAATTAAAAAAAAGGATTTCCGAATTAAAAAAAGAAGGTCCGACGGATCGAGAAGCGCTCGCATTGTACAAAGAGAAATTTACAGAGGCCGTTTCGAGTGATCTGAATACGTCGATGGCAATCACGATACTCTACGATCTGTTAAAAGAAGATTGCAGCGACATGACAAAGTGGGAGCTGATCTGCGATTTTGACCGTGTTCTGTCCCTGGGGCTTACGTCTTTTGAGGAGAAACAGAAAGGCAGTGACGTTGATGAAGAGACTAAACGATATATTCTTGCCAAAATTGAAGAGCGGGCCAGCGCGAAAAAGCAAAAGGATTTTGCAAAAGCAGACGAGATACGCGAAGAACTGAAAGAGAGAGGCATTTTTATCAAAGACACCAGAGAAGGTGTTGTCTGGGAAATGAAAAAATAAGGTTACTATATAAGGGGATTTCTATGGCAGACGGCATTGACGCATATATAAAAGAACAATTCCATTTGAAAGACGTTGATATCAGGACATATTCGCCGCTGACGCTTGCGTATATCGGCGACGGCATTTTTGATCTTGTCATTCGTTCGGTTGTCGTTGCAAAAGGCAATACAAAAGCGTCCATGCTTCACAGAAAAACAAGCAGTATTGTAAAAGCCCATACGCAGGCGGAGATGGTCCGGGCGCTTTTGCCGTATCTGACGGAACAGGAGGCGGATATTTTTCGCAGAGGAAGAAATGCGAAATCGGCGACAATGGCGAAAAATGCGACGATGTCGGATTACCGGAAAGCGACAGGATTTGAAGCGCTGCTGGGTTGGCTGTATTTAAACGATCGGTTTGTCCGAATCGTAGAACTGGTAAAACAGGGGATGGAACTGTTGAAAATAGAGATTTGAGAAGAGAGAGAAACGATGCAGAAGATTGACCTGACAGGTATCTGGAGTTATGAGACAGATGAAAATAAGATTGGAATCGAAAAAAAGTTTTATTTGCGCAGCTTAAAGCACAACGGGTTTTCACTGCCGGGGTCTTCCTGCGAAAACGGCATTGGAAATCAGCAGCCGGGATATGACAGGATGGATAAAAACACCGTGCGCGCGCCGCGCGAACGGTATGAGTATATTGGCGCTCTGTGGCTGCAGAGAGAAATTGAAATACCGGAGTCGTTTGCCGGAAAAGACCTGTATTTGTTTTTGGAACGCGTCAATATGGCATCCAGTGTATGGCTGGACGGAAAACAGACGGGCAGGGAGATTGTAAGCCTTAGCGTGCCGCATCGCCACCGGTTGGCGCGGGACGTTTCTTCTGGCAGGCATACGCTTACCATTCGCATTGACAATGAAAATCTGCTCAATATTGATTCGATGGCTAGCGGTTACAGTGTCGATACACAGGGATATTGGAACGGAGTGATCGGAAAGATTGAGCTGCAGTGTGAGGAGATCTGTCATATTGACAATATACAGATTTTTCCGGAAAACCGACGGATCCGTTTTCGGGCGGTGGCAGCCAGTGATATCCACTCCCCTGAGGAGAGCAGGAGCGCGTATCTTTCTGTTATAATAAAGCAGGAAAAAGGGGGGGAGCTGGCCGCTTATAAATTTCCGTTTACATACCATACTTCAAAACAGGTATTTTATGATGTCTGTGAGCTTACAGAGGAACTTCGCGCGTGGAGCGAATATCAGACAGACTGTTATATTTTCAGTGCAAAGCTTTTTGTGCAGGAGGACGGGGAATTTCATCTGACGGATGAAAAAGAGTATCTGTTTGGTATGCGTATTTTGGAGGTGAAAGAAAAACAGTTTTATTTAAACGGTCAGACCATTTTTCTGAGAGGGACAACGAATTGTGCGATTGATCCGATGACAGGCTATCCGCCGATGGATTTTGCATCCTGGCAGAATCAGTTTCGTATTATAAAGTCATACGGATTCAATTATATGCGGTTTCATGCATGGTGTCCGCCGGAGAATGCGTTTCTTGCAGCAGACACAGAGGGGGTCTATTTGTCGGTGGAAATGCCGCTTTGGCTGAATCTGGATGTCTGCGCATTGGAAACGGGAGATGATTCGCTGCATGAATACTATTTTGAACAGGAGGCGTTATCCATTTCAAGGCAGTACGGGAATCATCCGTCGTTTCTTCTGTTCTCAAACGGAAACGAACTGCTGGGTGATTTTCAGATGCTGGACGCGATTACGACGCGAATCAGGGCGTATGACAACAGGCGGCTTTATACGGTGACATCCAATTTTGACCATCCGGTTTTGCCGTGCGAAGATTATTTCTGCGCTTTTACGGCGGCAGGCAATCCGGTCCGCATTCAGAATATGCAGGATGAGGCGGCAGAAAATACGGCTTTGTGCTACCGGAAAGCAGTGGAGGAACTGCCGGTTCCGATTGTCTCGTTTGAGATCGGACAGTACTGTGTTTATCCGGATGTGGACCTTGCCGATGCTTATAAGGGGAATATGCGCGCGGTCAATCTGGAGGTGATACGCGATCATATGAAGCAAAAAGGCGTTTATCAGTTTCTGCATGAATATGTGAAAGCATCCGGCGATCTTGCGGTAAAGCTGTACAAAGAAGATATTGAGGCGGCGCTGCGCACAAAAGGATTTGGCGGATTCGGATTATTATCGCTGTGCGATTACACCGGGCAGTGTACGGCAACGGTAGGTATTCTGGACGCTTTTTATCATAGCAAGGGACTGATTTCTCCGGAAAAATTCAGACAGTTCTGCGGCGACGGGGTGCCGCTGTTTCTTGCGAAACGTATCTATACGAATGAGGAAGTGATGCAAGCATCGCTTGATTTTTATGACTACAGGGCGGCACGTGAACCAAATCCGACTTTTACCCTGCGTATTTACAACAAAGGCAGTCTGTTTTATGAGACGGTGACAACCGAACGCAATGTAAAAATTCCGCTTTCCGGAATTGGCGCGGCATCCATGCTTTCTGTGGAGTTGTCTGTGGCGGACTGTAAAAACAGTTATCGCGTATTTGTTTATCCGAAAGAGCAGGAGATAAATGACCGGCCGGCTGTTCTTTCCGAAGTCGGACAAATCCGGAAGCTGCTTAAGCAGGGAGGCTGCGCTGTGGTGACGGCACAGCGCTTAAAGCAGCCGATCAAAGGCAGTTTTATTCCGGTATTCTGGTCACCGGCTTTTTTTGAGACAGATGCGGCCTGCGGTGCTATGATACAAAATGACCATCCGGCATTTTTGGAATTTGCAACAGACAAATATCCTGATTATCAGTGGAAATCGCTGTTGGAACACTCGTATGGCGCCGATCTCTCGGCGTTTGGCGAAACGATACATCCGCTGGTGGAGCCTGTGCCGAATTTTTTCAGCAATATCAGGAGATCTCCGCTGTTTGAGGCGAATGTGGGAAAAGCGAAAGTACTCTTCTGTGGGTTTGACCTCGAGAGAGAAGAGCCGGAAGCAAAGCAGCTGAGAAAAAGCCTGTACGCGTATGTGTCTTCTGGACGGTTTTTGCCGAAAGAGCGGCTGGGGGAAGCGGAATTTCTGGAATTGTTTCAGGAAATAGTGTGAGAAGAACTTCTAAAGTTTGCAGCAAGGGTAAACGGTGCATAAAAAGGGGATTACAATGGGACAGATCGAAGCGGGACAATTCGAAACGGAACAGACAGAATTAAAGATAGAGGGAAGGAATGCCGTGCTTGAGGCTGTTCGCTCCGGTACGCAGCTGGACAGGCTCTTTCTTCTTGAGGGCTGCGCGGACGGACCGATACAGTCTATTCTGCGGGAGGCGAAAAAGAAAAATATTACAGTTCAGTTTGTGGATAAGATGCGGCTGAACAGTCTTTCCGAGACAGGAAAACATCAGGGAGCCATTGCAATAGCAGCGGCATATTCGTATGCCTCTGTGGAAGATATGTTACATGCAGCAGAAGAGAAAGGGGAGCCGCCCTTTCTGATTCTTCTGGATGGAGTGGAAGACCCGCATAATCTGGGAGCGGTGATCAGGACCGCAAATCTGGCGGGTGCGCATGGTGTGATTATTCCCAAACGCCGGGCGGTGGGACTTACGGCGTCTGTCATAAAAGCTTCCGCAGGCGCCATCTCGTATACGCCGGTTGCGCGGGTGCCAAATTTGACGGCAGAGATGAAAAAATTAAAAGAGCGGGGACTCTGGTTTGTCTGCGCCGATATGAGCGGTACCCTGATGTATGAGCTGGATCTGAAAGGTCCGATCGGACTTGTAATCGGAGGAGAAGGCAAAGGGGTGAGCGAACTTGTGCGCAAAAACTGCGATTTTGCGGCATCTATCCCGATGCGGGGAAATCTCAATTCGCTCAATGCATCCGTTGCGGCGGGCGTGCTGGCCTACGAGATTGTGAGGCAGCGAATGATGTGAGGAGGATCAGTGGGAAGTTACAAGATATATTCGGACGAGGAATTGATCGGAAAGCTGCGTGACGGGGATAACGGGGTTATGGATTATATCCTTGCAAAATATAAGCCTCTGGTGCGAAAGAAAGCGAACGCCATGTTTTTAATCGGGGGAGAGCCGGATGATCTGATGCAGGAGGGGATGATCGGCCTTTTTAAGGCGATACGTGATTATAACAAAGAGCAGGATACGTCTTTTTTTACATTTGCCAGGCTTTGTATTTCAAGGCAGCTCTACAGCGCCGTTGAGGCGTCAAACCGAAAAAAGCATGTGCCCTTAAATACTTATATTTCATTTGACGCGGAATCGGAGGAGGACGGAAAACCGCTGGCGGAGGTTCTCACGGCGGACAGTATGGAAAATCCGGAACAGCTTGTCATTGCGCAGGAGAATAACCGCAGTTTTTTTGAGCGGATCAGCGGATGTTTAAGCCCGATGGAACAGGAGGTCTTACAGGAATACCTCGCGGGAAATAACTATCATCAGATTGCGGATAAAATGGGAAAAAGCACAAAAGCGGTTGACAATGCGCTTTCAAGGATCAAAGCGAAAATAAAAGAACGCAGCTAATTGCAGCCATATTTATTACAGGGAAACACAATATTTGTGCAAACTGACATAAAAATGATAAGTTTTTCGTCAAAGTGACGGATGTACTAAAATGCTTGTGACATGTCACAAGAAAAATGACGATTCTTTGGTAATGCGACTATGGTTTTTTACAGCACTTTTTAGTAGAATAGTATTAACAAATACGTATACTAAAATTTAGGAGGTAGTAAGACCAATGGCAAGTTTATCTTTAAAAAACATTTGTAAAGTATATCCGAACGGTTTTGAAGCCGTAAAGGATTTCAACCTTGAAGTAGAGGATCAGGAGTTTATTATCTTCGTAGGACCGTCCGGATGTGGTAAATCTACAACGCTGCGTATGGTTGCAGGTCTTGAGGAGATCTCTTCCGGAGAATTTCTGATTGACGGGAAATTAATGAACGACGTTGAGCCAAAAGACAGAGATATTGCGATGGTATTCCAGAACTACGCGCTGTACCCGCATATGACCGTGTTTGACAATATGGCGTTCGGATTAAAATTAAGAAAAGTTCCGAAAGAAGAAATCAAGAAAAAAGTGGAGGAGGCAGCAAGAATCCTTGACCTTGAGAAGTTGTTGGATCGTAAACCAAAGGCTTTATCCGGTGGACAGAGACAGCGTGTTGCCATGGGACGTGCTATTGTACGTAATCCAAAAGTATTCCTGATGGATGAGCCGCTTTCCAACTTGGATGCAAAACTGCGTGTACAGATGCGTAGTGAGATTTCTGCACTTCACAACAGGTTAAAAGCAACGATTATCTATGTAACGCATGATCAGACAGAGGCTATGACATTAGGTACAAGGATCGTTGTATTAAAAGACGGCGTTATCATGCAGGTAGATTCTCCGCAGAAATTATACAATGAGCCGAACAACTTATTCGTAGCAGGATTTATCGGCTCTCCGCAGATGAACTTTGTGGATGCCGTATGCAGAGTGAATGGCGATAAAGCTACACTTACATTTGAAAAGACAACGGTAACGCTTCCGCCGGCAAAGGCAAAGAAGCTGATCGACGGCGGATACAACGGCAAGACAGTGATTATGGGAATCAGGCCGGAAGCAATCGCTGATACGCAGATTCAGGTAGAGGCTTACAAAGACAGTCGGTTTGAGACGGATATTACAGGTTATGAGCTGCTTGGTTCCGAAGTTATCCTTTACTTCAAAGTTGCCGGCTCCAATATGTGTGCAAAAGTTGAATCCAGGACAACGGCTCGTATGGGCGACCGTATTACGCTTGCATTGGATCCGGAGAAGATTCATGTATTTGACAAAGAAACAGAATTGACAATTACCAACTAATTCGTTAAAATTGAACATACACACTAAGATAAACTGGGTGCAATGCTGTACCCAGTTTTTTAAGTGGAAAGGCATGGTTGACAGTATGATTTCAAGTCAAAAACTTCAGGCGGCGATCGACGAGATCAGAGACATTTCCAAAATAGATTTTGCACTGTACACGGAGAGCGGAAAGCTGGCCGCGACAACATTTCAACCGGAAACGGACATGAGAGACGCGGTTCTTGCTTTTGTGGACTCCATGGCGGAGAACCAGATGCTGTCCGGATATCATTTTTTTAAAGTGATCGTGGAAGGGGAGACGGAGTATATACTTTTAACGAAAGCCGGAGCCGGCGATGCCTATATGGTCGGTCGGCTTGCTGTCTGTCAGGTGCGCAATATGGTAGCCGCCTATATGGAACAGTTCGATCGGAATAATTTTATGCAGAATATCCTGCTTGGAAATATGCTTGTCGTGGATATGTACAACAAGGCGCAGAAGTTACATATTGAACAGGCAGAGCGCGTTGTCTTTGTATTGGAACTGGAGAATAAAAAAGATACTGCGGCAATGGAACTGGTAAAAAACCTGTTTGTGACGAAAGCAAAAGATTTTGTGACGGAGGTGGACGAGCAGAGCATTGTCCTGGTCAAAGATACAACGGCGATGCGCGCAGAAGGGGAACTGCAGTCGCTGGCGGATATGATGGTGGACAGTATTCACACCGAGCTTTTGATGCGCGTGCGCATCGGTTACGGGAATCGTGTCAATAATCTGCAGGATATTGCAAAGTCCTATCAGGAAGCAAAGATGGCGCTGGAAGTAGGAAAAATTTTTTATGCAGAGAGAGAGACGGCGGCTTACAGCTGTCTTGGAATTGGCCGTCTGATCTATCAGCTTCCGATGTCGCTGTGCGAGATGTTTATCCATGAAGTATTCGGCGATGAGGTGCCGGATGTATTTCATGAGGAGAATACAGTGACCATTCAGAAATTTTTTGAAAACAATCTGAATATTTCGGAAACGGCGAGACAGCTTTACATACACAGAAATACACTGGTATATCGACTGGAGCGTCTGGAAAAGGCAATCGGGCTTGATATACGAAAGTTTGACGACGCAATGAAATTCCGAATTG
The DNA here is from genome assembly GCA_947088675.1 of uncultured Roseburia sp. Taxonomy (GTDB): domain Bacteria; phylum Bacillota; class Clostridia; order Lachnospirales; family Lachnospiraceae; genus Roseburia. The sequence continues at coordinate 67,295 of CAMUHN010000001.1, read as the reverse complement.
CAATGATGGTGCTTGCACATATGAAATACAATAAGTAATGCTGCGCAGGCGGCGGATTGTGAGGAGAAAATGGGAAACAATACATCCTACGATGAAAACAGTATAGCGATACTGGAAGGGCTTGAAGCAGTCCGCAAAAGGCCCGGTATGTATATCGGCAGTGTTTCCGGAAAAGGATTGAACCACCTGATTTATGAGATTGTGGACAATGCGGTGGACGAGCATCTGGCCGGTGCGTGCGATACGATCCGGGTGACGCTGGAAGCGGACGGATCGTGTACCGTGGAGGATAACGGAAGGGGTGTACCGGTCGGAATGCACGCAAAAGGCGTCTCGGCCGCACGTATTGTCTATACGACGCTGCATGCCGGAGGAAAGTTTGACGATTCCGCCTATAAGACAAGCGGAGGCCTGCACGGCGTCGGCTCTTCCGTTGTCAATGCACTTTCGACATGGATGGATGTGGAGATCAGCAGAGAGGGGTATATTCATCACGACAGATACGAGCGCGGGGCGCCGGTGGAGGAATTAAAAGACGGTCTGCTCCCTGTCATTGGCAGGACAAAAAGGACAGGGACAAAGGTGCGTTTTCTGCCTGACCCTGAAATTTTTGAAAAGACCCGTTTTAAGGAAGACGAAGTGAAAAGCAGAATGCACGAAACAGCCTATTTAAACCCTTCGCTGACTATTATCTATGAGGACAGGCGGGGGGAGCAGACGGAGCAGATTGTCTATCACGAGGAAGACGGCATCCGGGGTTTTGTCAGAGACGTCAATAAGAGCAGCGAGGTTCTTCACGATGTTGTCTACTTCAAAGGCGAGAGCGAGGGAATAACAGTAGAAGCCGCCTTTCAGTATACCAGCGAATTTCACGAGAATATTCTGGGATTCTGCAACAATATCTTTAATGCGGAGGGAGGTACGCATATCACCGGATTTAAAACAGTCTTTACGGCTGTGATCAATTCGTATGCGAGAGAGCTCGGCATTTTAAAAGAAAAGGATGCAAACTTTACCGGCGCCGATGTGCGAAACGGCATGACGGCAGTGATCTCTGTCAAGCATCCGGACCCGCGTTTTGAAGGGCAGACGAAGACGAAGCTGGACAATCAGGATGCTTCCCGCGCAACGGCAAAAGTGACCGGCGACGAGATCCAGCTGTTTTTCGATAAAAATCTGGATGTTTTAAGAGCAGTGATCTCCTGCGCGGAAAAAGCGGCCAAAATACGAAAAACAGAGGAGAAAGCAAAAACGAATCTGTTGACAAAACAGAAGTTTTCGTTTGACTCCAACGGAAAGCTTGCAAACTGCGAGAGCAGAGACGCATCCGTCTGCGAAATTTTTATCGTCGAGGGGGATTCGGCCGGCGGTTCGGCAAAGACGGCGCGCGACAGGAGTTTTCAGGCAATCCTTCCGATTCGCGGGAAAATATTAAACGTAGAGAAAGCGAGTATTGATAAAGTTTTGGCAAACGCGGAAATCAAAACAATGATCAATGCGTTTGGCTGCGGTTTTTCTGAGGGTTACGGAAACGATTTTGATATTGCAAAGCTTCGCTATGATAAGATTATTATCATGGCTGACGCGGATGTGGACGGCGCGCATATTTCGACACTTTTGCTTACGCTTTTTTATCGGTTTATGCCGGAGCTGATTTACGAGGGACATGTCTATGTTGCGATGCCGCCGCTGTATAAGGCGATTCCGTCCCGCGGGGCCGAGGAATATCTCTATGACGATGCCGCGCTTTCGCGCTACCGCAAAAAACATAAAGGCCGTTTTACACTGCAGCGCTATAAAGGGCTCGGAGAGATGGACGCAGAACAGCTCTGGGAGACGACCTTAAATCCCAGAACGCGAAAGTTAAAGAGAGTGGAGATTGAGGACGGCAGAATGGCATCCGATATCACGGAACTTCTGATGGGAAACGATGTGCCGCCCAGAAAAATGTTTATCTATGAACATGCAAAGGATGCCGAGCTTGATATCTAAATGACGGGAGAAAGGGAAAGAGTTTGCGATGGAACAGGAAGAACAGATCATCCGCACCGAATATTCGGAATTGATGCAGAAATCTTATATTGATTATGCGATGAGCGTAATTGTAGCCCGTGCGCTTCCGGATGTCAGGGACGGTTTAAAACCGGTTCAGCGGCGCACTCTGTATGACATGTATGAACTTGGCATCCGCTATGATAAGCCCTACCGGAAGAGCGCGCGTATTGTCGGTGATACGATGGGTAAATATCATCCGCATGGAGACAGTTCCATTTACGGGGCGCTTGTCGTGATGGCACAGGATTTTAAGATGGGGATGCCGCTTGTGGACGGGCACGGCAACTTCGGCTCCATCGAAGGCGACGGGGCGGCCGCGATGCGTTACACGGAAGCGCGCCTGATGAAGATTACGCAGGAGGCTTATCTGTCCGATCTTGACAAAGATGTAGTTGATTTCGTGCCGAATTTTGACGAGACGGAAAAAGAGCCGGAGGTACTGCCCGTTAAGGTTCCAAATCTGTTGGTCAACGGCGCCGAGGGCATTGCTGTCGGTATGACGACAAGCATTCCGACTCATAATCTCGGTGAGGTGATCGACGGGGTGATTGCCTATATGGTGGACCCCGATATCAACACCGAACAGATGATGCAGTATATTCCCGGACCTGATTTCCCGACAGGCGGCATTGTGGCAAACAAAGACGAGCTGCTGTCAATCTATTCGACCGGCGCCGGAAAAATCAAAATTCGCGGAAAAGTCGAGGTGGAGCAGGCAAAAGGCGGCAAAGAGCGCATCGTTATCACGGAGATTCCGTATACCATGATCGGAGCCAATATCGGTAAATTTTTAAACGACGTATACAGTCTTGTTGAGACAAAGAAGACAAACGATATTGTGGATATCACAAATCAGTCGTCCAAGGATGGAATCCGTATTGTATTAGAGCTGCGCAAAGGGGCGGATACAAAAAATCTCATTAACCTCCTCTACAAAAAGACAAAGCTTGAGGATACGTTTGGGGTCAATATGCTCGCGGTGGCGGATAAAAAACCGGAGACAATGGGAATCGTACCTTTAATACGCCACCATGTAAATTTCCAGTATGAGCTTGCAACGCGAAAATATAAAACGCTTCTGGCCAAAGAGCTGGAGAAGAGAGAGATCCAGGAAGGCCTGATTCATGCCTGTGATGTGATTGATCTGATTATTGAGATACTGCGCGGCAGTAAGAACGTGAAAGATGCAAAAGCATGCCTTACTGCAGGGGAGACAAAAAATATTTCGTTTAAATCGGAACAGTCAAAAAAAGATGCCGCAATGCTTGCATTTACAGAAAAGCAGGCGGACGCAATACTGGAAATGCGTCTGTACCGCCTGATTGGGCTGGAAATCGAAGCGCTGTTAAAAGATCATAAAAAAACGCTGGCGAACATTGCGGAATATGAATCCGTGCTGGGAAGCCGTTCCGTGATGGCAAAAAAGATTATAAAGGAACTTCATGCCTTTAAAAAGGAGTTTGAAAGGCCAAGACGCACCGTCATTGATAATCTGGAAGCGGCTGTTGTCGAGGAAAAGAAGCAGGAGGAACTTGACGTTGTTTTTCTGATGGACCGGTTTGGCTATGCAAAAACGATCGACACCGGCACATACGAGCGCAACAGGGAAGCGGCCGACTCGGAAAACCGCTGTGTGATCGCCTGCAAAAATACGGACAGGATCTGTATTTTCACGAATAAGGGACAGATGCATCTGTTAAAAGTACAGGATCTTCCATTTGGAAAATTTCGTGACAAGGGCGTACCGATTGACAATGTGAGCAATTATAACAGCAGCGAAGAAAATTTTATCTATCTCACAGATCTGTCTTCCGTCAGAGACAAAAAACTGCTGTTTGGGACAAAAACAGCAATGTTAAAAATCGTAGACGGCGCGGAGTTTGACGTTGCAAAGCGCACGACGGCAGCGACAAAGCTCACCGACGGGGATGAAATTGTGTTTTTGCGGCAAATCCATGGGGATGAGACGATTGTGATGAAGACGGAGAAAGATTTTTTCCTGCGCATCGGCGTGGATACCATTCCGGAGAAGAAAAAAAGTGCAGTCGGTGTGCGCGGCATGAAGCTTTCTGCCGGTGATTGTTTGTCAGATATTTATCTGGTCGGACAGGGGGAGACGGTGCGCGTGCTGCATAAGGACAAAGAACTGGTCATTTCGAATATCAGAGTAGGAAACCGCGATACAAAAGGCGCAAAAAAATAAGGCGCGGAAAGGGTATGCATCAGCCGATGACATTTGAGCAGGCAAGAGAATATATAAAAGAACTGGAAAAAAAGGGAAGCGTCTTTGGCCTTGACGGGATACGCCGTCTGATGACGGGACTGGATCATGTGGAAGAGCGTCTTAAGATTGTACATATTGCAGGGACAAACGGAAAGGGTTCCGTCGGCACATTTCTGGCGTCGGTATTAAAGGAAGCGGGATACCGGGTGGGGCGTTATCTTTCACCGGCCGTTTTTTCGCCGCTTGAAGTATGGCAGATTGACGGCGCATGGATCACAGAGCAGGAGTACGCTTCTGTTTGCTCGAAAGTCAAAAGGGCATGTGATCGGCTTCTTGCAGAGGAAAACACAGTTCCGACCGCTTTTGAGGTGGAGACCGCAATGGCGTTTGTCTGGTTTGAGCGGGAGCAGTGTGATTATGTGCTGCTGGAGGCAGGGATGGGGGGCAGAATGGATGCGACCAACCTGATCCAAAGACCGCTTTGTTCGGTGATCACTTCGATCAGCATGGACCATATGCAGTTTTTGGGGAATACGCTTACAGAGATCGCAGCAGAAAAGGCCGGAATTATAAAGCGTGGATGTCCGGTTATTACAATACTCCAGAATCCGGAAGTAATGCAGGTCATAGAGCAGCGAGCGAAGATGTGCAAGTCGAAATTAACGGTTATACGGCCGGATATTGCAGAAATTACGGCGCGAAGTCCGGCAGAAATCCGCTACCGCTGTCCGGCCGGGCAGACAGAGAGCGGGAAAGGGCGTCTTACGGGCGAGATATATCTTCCGACAGGCGCTGACTATCAGATTGAAAATTCCATGCTTGCGATTGCCGTTTTGCAGGAAATATGGAAACTGCCGTTTGATGTAATACAAAACGGAATAAAGAAAGCGTATTGGGCGGGCAGATTTGAAATTGTCTCAAATGACCCGCTATTTATTATAGACGGTGCGCACAATACCGGCGCCGCGGAAAAACTGAGGGAAACCATTCAAAAGTATTTTACAAACTGGAAGATAACTTATATAATAGGAGTACTTGCGGACAAAGAGTACACGAACATGTTACGGATACTTCTGCCGTATGCCGCGCGTGTTTACACAGTGACGCCCGAAAATAAAAGGGCGTTATCGGCAGATCAGTTAAAGCGGGCAGCGGAGTCTGTACTTTTGGAACAAAACGAAAAGAAGCGAAACGGCCGTTCCATATACGGCGTGGGGGCAGCGGGGAGAGAACGATGCGAGACGCCGGGGTTTGCCGCCGAGCTGCAAATCACAGAGATGATTGCATGTGAAACGCCGCGTGAGGCGGCGATGAAAGCGCTTTTCGCGGCAAAAAATTCAGCTTCTGGACAAAAAGAGATGATACTGGCATTTGGTTCGCTTTCTTATCTTTGTGAGGTCAGGCAGTATTGCCGGAGCTTTGGGACGCTTTCTACAGAGCGTCAGATAAACCGGCCGTGAGCATAAAATGGAGGATGGATTGCCATGATGGACAGTGAAAAGATAAAGCAGGGAGTGCGTCTTCTGATAGAGGGGATCGGAGAAGATCCGCTGAGAGAGGGGCTTTTGGAGACGCCGGAGCGGATTGCCCGCATGTATGAGGAAATTTTTGGAGGAATGGCAGTCTGTGCGGACGAGCCGCTTGCCAAAACATTTACCGTACAGGACAACGCGATGGTTCTGGAAAAGGATATTCGCTTTTATTCCATGTGCGAACATCATTTTATGCCGTTTTACGGGATGGCGCATATCGCATATATACCCGACGGGAAAGTGACAGGGCTCAGCAAGCTGGCAAGGACGGTGGAAATTTATGCGAAACGCCCGCAGCTGCAGGAGCGGATGACAGCGCAGATTGCGGATGCCCTGATGGAATATTTAAAACCGCTTGGCGCGATGGTGATGATTGAGGCGGAACATATGTGCATGACAATGCGGGGCGTAAAAAAACCGGGCAGCAGAACGATGACCTATATCTGCAGAGGGCAGTTTGCAGCAGATGAAAAATTGCAGGAGCGTTTCTTTTCACTGGTGCGGAAAGGGTGAGGAAGCAAATGGATCAGATTAGAATTACCGGGTTAAAGGTATTTGCACATCACGGCGTGTTTGAGGAGGAGACAAGAAACGGGCAGGATTTTTTTGTAAATGCAGCGCTGTATCTTGACTGCAGAAAGGCGGGAAAGCGCGACAGCCTTATCGATTCTGTCGATTATGGGGAGGTCTGCCATTTTATCACACATTTTTTACAGAACCATACGTATCGGCTGATTGAAGCGGCGGCGGAACATCTGGCCACAGAACTGCTTTTGTCGTATGGAAGCCTTTTTTTTGTTGAGATTGAACTGTTAAAACCAAATGCGCCAATCGGACTTCCGTTTGAGAATGTCTCCGTAGCAATCCGGCGCGGCTGGCATACGGTTTTTCTTTCCGTCGGTTCCAATCTGGGCGAGAGGGAGCAGTTGATCCGGGAAGGGATCGGGCGGCTTTGCGGCATTTCGCAGATACGTAATGTTACGGTATCAGATCTGATTGAGACACCGCCGTATGGCGGCGTCTGTCAGGAAGATTTTTTAAACGGAGCGGTTCGTCTGGAAACGCTGTTTACGCCGCATGAACTGCTGGACTGCCTGCACCGGACGGAAGAGGAGGCGGGGCGAGTGCGTACCGTGCGCTGGGGGCCGAGGACGCTGGATCTTGATATTATTTTTTATGATAAGCTGGTTTTGGAAGACGCAGATCTTATCATTCCGCATATAGATATGCAAAACCGCATGTTTGTGTTAAAGCCGCTTGCGCAGCTTGGCGGATATTACCGCCATCCGGTATTGGGAAAGACGGTCTTAGAACTGCTTGCGTCACTTACGAAAACGGAGGAAAACGATGAAAAAAGGATTTAAAATTTGGAATGTGCTCTATCCGATCGGCATTTATTATGTCATCTCAAGTCTTGCCTATTATCTTGTGGAGGGATTTTTTGGCGCGTCTGACGAAACCTACATGCTGCGTCAGACCATCTGTTCCGCACTGACCATTCCGTTTATTTATAAATTTTTCAGAGATGACAGAAAGAGGCGGGAGAAAAATCAGCAGTTTATACCCGATGCGCTGCATGGAAAAGAACTTGTTGTCGGGCATTTTCAGGCGGTTGCCCTTTTGGCGGCGCTTGGGATTTCCGTCAACAATATTCTGGCGATGACGCCGCTTGTGGAAATGTCCGAGGGGTTTTCACAGGCAAACGCTGGTTTTTTCGGCGGCAAACTGATTTTTGAGCTGGCCGGTTCGTGCCTGATTATTCCGATTGCGGAGGAGCTTTTGTTCCGCGGCGTACTCTACCGGCGTATCAAGCTGCTCCTTTCCGATGAGACGCTGGAGAAAGAATACGAGCTTTCTGTCGTGACGGTTCCTGCAATTGTGTTGTCGGCGCTCTTGTTTGGCGTGGTACATGCAAATCTGGTGCAGTTTCTCTATGCGACTGTTCTGGGTCTGGCGCTTGCATTTCTGCTGGAAAAGACAGGCTCTCTTTCGGTTTGTATTGTCGGACACATTACGGCAAATCTGATCGCGGTGATCCGGCAGAATACGGGATTTCTGGCGTTTGGCTATGAGCCGGGACCGGCTGGTATCGCGTTGTCGGCCGCACTTCTTGTCGCTGCAGCTGCACTGCTTTTTGTAATGATCCGGGAGTTTTGCGCGAAAAGAAACAGTTAAGGCTTTGCGAAGCAAAATCAGGGAGGTTGGTATGAGGATTGGTAACAGAGAATTTGATGTACAAAACCGGACTTACATTATGGGAATTTTAAACGTCACGCCGGATTCCTTTTCCGATGGCGGACGTTATGAAAAGACGGATGCGGCGTTGTTTCATGCGGAGCAGATGATTAAGGACGGCGCCGATCTGATTGATATCGGAGGGGAATCTACAAGACCGGGATATACGATGGTTCTGGCACGCGAGGAAGCAGAGCGTATCCTGCCTGTGATACGCGCGGTAAAAGAACGGTTTGATATTCCGGTATCGGTGGATACCTGTAAGGCTTCTGTTGCCAAGAGCGCCGTGCGCGAGGGCGCCGATCTGGTCAACGACATCTGGGGGTTAAAATATGATCAGAAGATGGCAGGGATCATTGCGAAAGCGGATGTGGCCTGCTGCCTGATGCACAATCGGAACAATGCGCAGTATGTAAATTTCTTTGAAGATTTAAAGGCGGATCTTGGCGAGTCTGTAAAACTGGCGAAGAGGGCGGGGATTGACGACGATAAAATTATTCTGGACCCCGGCGTCGGATTTGCAAAATCCTATGAGCAGAATCTTGAAGCGATACGCCGCCTTTCGGAATTGTCCTCTCTGGGATTTCCCGTTTTGCTCGGAACATCCCGCAAATCGGTGATCGGTCTGACGCTGGATCTGCCCGTATCGGAACGCGTGGAGGGGACAATCGCTACAACGGTAATGGCTGTGGAGCGAGGATGCGCGTTTGTCCGGGTGCACGACGTCAAAGAAAATATAAGGGCTGTGCGGATGACAGAACAGATTTTAAAAGAGCGCCAATCCGACGGTTTTTAGTTTTTCTGCGGCCTTTCTTCGGAGACGTCCGGGTGCAGAAAGGTATATTGGATAATTTTGACATCGCTTGTATCGACCGTATTAAATACAATGTTTCCGCTTTCCAGATACCAGACGTCATTTTTTGGGGCGGCGTCTGCAAACGGAGCGGTGTTGTACGTAAAACCGCTCTCTCCGAGAACGTCCTTTGCTTCGCTGTGAAGTCTCTCATACACATCGTTCAGTTCTTTTGAGTCGGTACACTGATACATCCATGAGATACAGACAAGTTTTTCATTTTCATCGAACATGTATTTGACCGTTCCGTTTAATCCGTTATATTCTTTTGGGTACGTATAGGTTGTTCCGCCGTATACGGAATCATACGTTTCTTCGGAATTCCCTTCCAGATCAATGATATCGTTTCGCGTATTTCCCCATGTGATTGTTGTGAACGGGCATGGAAATGTTTCTTTGCGGCATCCGGTGAACAGGCACAAAATTACTGCCAGAGCCAGGGGAGCAAAACATAACCGGTGTAATTTTTTCATCGCAAGTCTCCGTTTCTGCGCTGCTTTCGTGTGTCATCGCTCTGTGACAGGCAGCGCACAGTCAGAAAGCGTTGTGTATCTTATTGCATACAATGTCATAGAAACACGTCTGCATACGCTCAGTATACAATAGTTGCGGAAAACTTGCAACAGGCCGGATTGGCATGGCTGTCTTAATCCGGCGCCCGGGTTACTTTCGTTTCGCGTTTTTGAGAAAGTTTTGTAATTAATTCTTGCCGTTTTAAATGGGAAAGGGTATAATACTTTCGTCTGATTAATTTGGTTTGAATGAAGAGGGAGGTTGGAGAATGCCGGCAACAATGCGTGATGTGAAAGACAAAACAGGCTTGTCTCTGGCTACGATTTCCAAATATCTGAATGGAGGAAACGTGCTTCCAGAAAACAAGATTCTGATTGAAAATGCAATTAAAGAGCTTAACTATCAGGTGAATGAGATTGCAAGAGGGCTTGTGAAACAGCAGACCAGGATTGTTGGAGTTATGGTTCATGACATTGAGTGCTATTTTTCGGGAAAGCTTTTGCATTATATTGGGCGGGATCTTAGAAAATACGGATATGGAATCATGATTTGTGATTCCGGCAATGACGAGGAGGTGGAAGTACAGAATCTGAAGTTTCTGGTCAGCCGGAAAGTGGACGGAATCATTGTGCTGCCGGTCAGCATGGACGGCAGTTTTATAAAACCGGCAAAGCAGGCAGGCATTCCGGTAGTTTTGGTAGACCGCACCGTGCAGGGCGAGGAGGTTGACTGCGTGGGGATTGACAATAAAATGGCAGCATTCAAAGCAGTCGAGATTCTGATTAAAAATCATCATAAGGATATTGCTATTATTGCTTCGGATGTGGAATATACGGGCGTGGAGCGGATCAAAGGATATAAGGAAGCCATGAGCAAAGCCGGATTCGAGATAAAACAGGAATATATCAAAACAGGACGCCATTCTACGGAACTGGGGTATACGATGATGAAAGAGCTGATTAACATCCCCCAACGGCCGACTGCTGTACTTATGGCAAATTATGATACGATGCTGGGAGGTGTTCTGGCAGTCAATGAGTCCGAACTGTCTTATCCGAAAGATATCTCGCTGATCGGTTTTGATTCCCTGTTAGTCAGCGGACTTGTCCAGCCAAGCTGGTATATGGTGATTCAGCCGATGGAGAAGATTTGCAAGAAAGCGGTAGAATTATTATTAAGACGAATTGAAAAGAAAACCGAGGATGAGCCGGTAAAGATCTGGTTTGGAACAAAAATGCAGAAAGGCGAATCTATCCGCGTAATGGAATAAACAGAAAAGAAGAGGCAGAAAGCGCTGATAAGCTGCGTTTTTTGCCTTTTTTTTGTCTGAGAGCGAAACGTTTCGCCGAAAAAAATAAAAAAATACAAATACATATTGACTATTTTTCGCAAAGATAGTATAATTCGCACTATAGAAACAAAGTGCAGATGGCAAAACATGTAAGAAATGTATAAAAAAATTTAAAATATATGAAATTTTTTGTGTATTTCTTTAAAACGAAACGTTTTGCTCTCGGAATGTCGCCGTCCAGAGGAATGGGCGGGAAAGTTTCATAAAAATTGATAAAGGAGGAAGGAACGTGGAGAAAATCAAACAAAATGCACTTGTAAAAAAGGTGGGATTTAACAGAATTGTCCTGGTTTGTGTAATGCTGTTGATGTATCTTGCATTCGGGTTATTAACAGGGGGGAGCTTCTTCGGGCTGTCGCGCATTACTAATACTTTGAATTATGCCTATTTCCTTGGTTTTCTTTCTTTGGGGGTTACGTTTGTAATTGCTACAGGAGGCATTGATTTCTCGATTGGGCCGGTTATGTTCTGCTGCGCGCTGGTATCGGGTTACAGCATGCTTACCTATGGGGTTCCGATCGCGTTGAGCCTGATCATGAGCGTTCTGATTGGCGTTCTGTTCGGTACATTTAACGGATACCTTGTGGCATATTGGAAAGTGCCTCCGTTTATCGTATCAATGGCAAGCATGAATATTGCAAAAGGAATTGCCGCCGTGTTTACGAAAACACAGTCAGTCAGCTGGCCGCAGTCGACGACGGCGGATGGGTGGTATCGTAATTTTGTAAGTATGAACGGTTTTCCGGTCGGACTTATCGTGTTCCTGGTAGTGGCAGTGATCTGTGCTATCGTGTTAAATCAGACAAAATGGGGACGATACATACTTTGCCTTGGAAGCAATGAAGAAGCTGTCAGGCTCTCCGGCGTCAATGTAAAGAAATGGAAAATGCTGGCCTATGTGATCTGCGGAACACTGGTCGGAATCGCTTCGATTTATTATGTGGCTGCGTTTACGACGGTACAGCCGGGATATGGCGATCAGTATAACAACGAAGCGATTGCGGGATGCGTGATGGGCGGTACCTCCATGGTCGGCGGACTGGCATCCATCAGCGGCACCGTGATTGGCGTTTTTATTATCTCTCTTTTACAGCAGGGGATACTTGCACTGGGATTTACGAAAGAGTATCAGTATATTATTACCGGATTGATCGTTATTGCGGCAGTATATTCGGATGTTTCCGCAAGACGCAGAAAAAATTAGCTTGATTGCAGAGGAAGGAGAGGTAAAATATGGGCGATATTATTCTGACAATGAAAGATATAGATAAATCTTTCCCGGGTGTTCATGCTCTGGATCATGTGGATCTGGAAATCAGAAAAGGCGAAGTTCTTGCGCTGATGGGCGAGAACGGAGCGGGCAAATCAACTCTGATGAAAGTGCTGACAGGTATTTACAAAAAGGATTCCGGCGTGATTACCTATGAGGGAAAAGAAGTCGAATTTAAAAATACAAGAGAAGCGCAGGATGCGGGCATTATCATCGTGCATCAGGAGCTGAATATGCTGGGGCATCTTTCGGTTGCGCAGAACCTGTTTATTGGAAGAGAATTTAAAAAAGGGATCCGAATCGACGATAAAAAAATGAACGAAGAGGCCAAAAAGCTGTTTGACAGGCTGAATGTAGATATCGACCCTGCGGAGACAATGTCAAATCTGACCGTAGGCAAACAGCAGATGTGCGAAATTGCAAAGGCGGTTTCCTTTGACGCAAAGGTCATTATTTTTGACGAACCGTCTGCAGCGCTTACGGAGTCAGAAATAGAAGAGATGTTTAAGATCATCCGGGATCTGAAAAAGAGAGATATTGCGATGGTATATATCTCACACCGTATGGATGAGATTAAAGTGATAACAGATCGTGTGACAGTCATGCGCGATGGCACTTATGTGGGAACTCTGATTACAAAAGAGAGTACAAAAGAGGATATCATCAATATGATGGTGGGACGCGTTATTTATGAAGATCCCAAGACGCAGAGCGCCGTTGCGAAAGACGCGCCGGTTGTTCTGAAAGTGGATCATTTAAAAGCCGGCAAGATGGTGCAGGATGTAAGTTTTGAGCTGAGAAAAGGTGAAATCCTGGGATTTTCCGGACTTATGGGAGCCGGGCGAACAGAGACGGCAAGGGCGTTGTTTGGAGCGGACCCGAAAGAGAGCGGAGATATTTATGTGAACGGAAAGAAAGTAGTGATCAACAGTCCGCAGGATGCGGTAAACTGCGGTATCGGCTATCTTTCGGAAGACAGGAAGAGATACGGTATCGTCGTACAGAAAACCGTAGCGGAAAATACAACGATGGCTTCCCTGAAAGATTTCATGAAAGGGATATTTATTGATAAGAAGAAAGAGAAAGAAGTAGCAGACAAGTACGTAAAAGCTCTTGCAACGAAAACGCCGGATGTAGATCAGCTGGTTGTAAACTTGTCGGGAGGAAACCAGCAAAAAGTTGTTATAGCAAAATGGCTGACAAGAGACTGTGATATTCTGATCTTTGACGAGCCGACGAGAGGAATTGATGTAGGCGCAAAGAATGAGATTTATAAACTGATGAACAGGCTGGTAGCGGAGGGCAAATCCATAATTATGATTTCGTCGGAAATGACGGAAATTCTGCGTATGAGCGATCGGGTTGTGGTAATGTGCGAAGGGAAGAAGACAGGAGAGCTTGATATTTCCGAGGCAAAACAGGAGAATATTATGAATCTTGCAACAAGGGAGATTGAGTAGAGGAGGACGTTTAGATGGTAAACAAAAAGGCTTTTGGCAGATTAAAAGGACGAGAGGCCATGGTATTTGGAATCATTGTTGCAATGGTGATCCTTTTCAGTATTCTCAGTCCTACGTTTCGAACGTATCCGACGCTGGTAAGTGTGCTGGATAATTCGTATTATATTACGCTTATGGTGCTTGGCGTAACGTTTCCGCTGATTACAGGGGGCGTGGATTTGTCCATAGGTACCGGGCTTGTCTCGTATGCGCTCATTGGAGGATATCTGATTGTGCAAAAGGGTATGCCGGTTGGCGTCGGTATACTTGCATGTGTGGGAATGGGCATATTGATTGGTATCCTGAACGGTGTTCTGGTCGCAGTCATGGATTTGCCGCCGTTTCTGGCAACGCTTTGTACCTGTATGATTACGCGTGGTCTGGGACCGGCGCTCTGCGGTGGATTTGGAGTATCCTGGCCGTCGTCGTTATCGGAAGCCGGAAAATTCCGCAACATTTTTAAATTTATATCGGGAGGCGGCACTGTGGTGCCGATTGGCATTGTGCTTATGCTGGTTCTGGTTCTTATCATGTCGTTTGTCCTGGAACATACAAGGGTTGGACGATATACCATTGCGATCGGAAGCAACAAAGAGGCGACGAAACTTGCCGGTGTAAACGTAAAGTTCTATCATATTCTGGCTTATGTAATTTCCGGATTGTTTGCCGGACTTGCCGGCGTCGCATATGCTGCTACATATGCCACTATTTATCCGGGTTCCGGAGCAGGGTTTGAGTTGGACGCGATCGGCGGGGCAATCGTAGGCGGCGTTTCCGCATCCGGCGGCGTAGGTACGATAGTAGGAGCTTTTCTGGGTGTAATCGTCATCTGTCTGATGAAAGTAGGTCTGCCGTTTATCGGACTGCAGGCGAACTGGCAGCAGATCTTTACGGGTATTGTGCTGATCGCAGCCGTATTGATTGACGTTGTAAAAAAGAAGAAATAAAAGTTTTTATTGGTTTTGCAGGAATATGCGGTTCGAGACAGGACTTCATATAGAAAAAAATTAAAGGAGGAATAAGAAATGAAGAAAAAAGTGGTAGCGGTATTACTCAGCACGGTGATGGCACTGTCTATGGCGGGATGCGGTAACGGGAGTCAGGAAAGCAGTTCTTCGGCGCAGGGCAATGGAGCAGCGGCAGACGCAAATGAAAATGCAGGCAATGATGCTGCGAACGCAGAAGGAGGCTATACGTTTGAGGTGCTCGTGAAAAGCTTCCAGTCTACTTACTGGCAGGCAGCCGTTCAGGGAATTGAGAAAGCATGCGGTGAATTAGGCGTGACAGCAAATTCCAACGGACCTGCAAATGAATCGGATATTGCCGACCAGATTCAGATGATTAATGACGCAATAGAAAAGAAGCCGGACGGAATCGGTCTGGCAGCGTGCGATGCAAACTCTGTCATTGACTCGCTGGCAAAAGCTTCACAGGCAGGCATCCCGGTCGTATGCTTTGATACCGGTGTTGACGGAGCTCCGGAAGGCGCGGTTTATGCAACGGTAGCAACAGACAATACAGCGGCCGGAGCCGTAGCGGCGGAGAATATGTTCCCGGTCATCGAAGAGAAAATCAAAGCGGCTACAACAGACGCGCCGGTCAGAATCGGAGAAGTAAATCAGGATGCTACGGGGTTGAACATCCAGCAGCGCGGCAAAGGATTTATCGATAAAATGATCGAGCTTTGTACAGGCGCCGGCAAGAAAGTCGCAGTTGTAGGAAATGAATTTTATGTAAATGCAACAGAAAATAAGGTAGCCGAGGGCGAAGCAGAAGTAATCATCGAAGTAGGCGTGCCTGCACAGACAACGGTAGACCTGGCATCTACAGAAGCTCAGAAAATTATGTCGAAGAGCGATACGATCGCAATTTTTGGTTCCAATCAGACAACTGCAGAAGGCGTGATCACTGCAAACCAGACATTAAATAAGCTGTCCACAGACCCGGAAAAAGGAATTATCGGCGTAGGATTTGATGCTGGTACGCCGCAGAAAGAAGCGATTATCAACGGTCAGTTTATCGGTTCCGTAACACAGTCTCCGCTGATGATGGGATATGAAACGATCCAGACACTGACAAAAATTGCAAAGGGCGAAACAGTATCGGATACACCGATGGACGGTTACTGGTATAACAAAGATAATATGGAAGCGGATGATATCAAGCCAAACCTTTATGACTAGTACAGCCAATTACTTCCTATTTATTGTACAGACAGACAACTGACATAAGAATGGCGGGAGGGGACTTATGCTGAATGATTTGGAAACAATGTTTGACAATATGAACGGTATGATGAAAAAGCTGAAAAAGAAATCATATGAAGAGAATATGAAGCAGTTTCTGAACAAAAATCAGCATTTTTTTCAGGAAATGACAGATTATCTGGATCAGGCAAATGATCATGAGAAAGCTGCCGGCGAAGTTGCAGAACTGTTTGCAGATACGGTGGAAACAACTTTTGGCAGAGGCGCAAAACAGAAAATCCCCTCCCGCACACAGGCAGATATTAACTTTTTTCTAATTTATTATGTGTTTCCGGCCATACTCAAAACGGAGCATAAAGATTGCAGGCTGATTGCAGACAGTATCTGTAAAGAGTGGGATCGGCGGTTTGCAAACAGCAAAATTGGATATACAGATTATGATTCCCTGTATCAATCATTCAGAGAAAAAATATTCGGAATTTTTTGACGGGAAAGAGAATGGAGGAGTCATGTGAGGCACGAGAAGAAGCAGGTTCTGGCATTTGATTTTGGCGCATCGAGCGGAAGGGCTGTTCTTGCAGGAATAGAAGGCGATAAAATCGTCATGGAGGAGGTACACCGGTTTTCGAATGATCCCGTTATGGTTGGAAATACAATGTATTGGGATACGCTGCGCCAGTTTTATGAAATCAAGCAGGGGATGCTGAAAGCAAAACAAAGGGGTGGATTTGCCAGCGTTGGAATTGACACCTGGGGGGTTGATTTTGGATTGCTGGATGAACACGGAGAACTATTGGAAAATGCGGTGCATTACAGGGATAATCGGACGCTTGGCATGCAGGAACAGGTATTTGCGGCGATTCCCAAAGAAGAATTGTACCATTTGACGGGAAATCAGTTCGAAAATTTTAACACTGTCTTTCAGCTCTATTCCCTGGTACAGAAAAGGCCCTGGTTGTTAGAACGGGCAAAAAGTCTGCTTTTGACACCGGATCTGTTTCATTATTTTCTGACCGGCGTGAAAAAAGCGGAGTATACGATGGCTACGACAACCCAGCTGATGGATGCGAGAAAACGGATATGGTCGGATCGGATCCTGGAGGCGTTGTCTATTCCAAAAGAAATATTGCCTGAAATTATACCGGGCGGCACAGTAGTTGGAGACATAACAAAGGAAATCTGCGATGAGCTCTGTATCAAACCGGCGAAAGTGATTGCGGTGGCAAGTCACGACACGCAGAGCGCTGTTGTGGCGGTTCCTGCGAAAGAAGATGATTTTATCTTTATCAGCTGTGGAACATGGAGTCTGTTCGGGACAGAACTGAAAGAGCCGATTATCGGAGAGGAATCTTTTTCCTGCAATGTCAGCAACGAAGGCGGATATGGAAACACATTTACATTCCTTAAAAACATCATTGGGTTGTGGCTGGTGCAGGAGAGCAGAAGGCAATGGATGCGAGAGGGCATGGAATATGGATTCGGGGAGCTTGAGGAGATGGCAAAAGAGGCGGAGCCGTTTTTAAGCTTTATAGATCCGGATTCGCCTGAATTTAATACGGCCGGGGATATCCCGGAGCGAATACGCGAATTTTGCAGACGCACCGGGCAGAGAGTACCGGAAACGATCGGAGAGGTCGTACGCTGCATTAACCAGAGTCTTGCATTGAAGTATCGCTTTACATTAGAACAGATTGAAGCCTGTACCGGGAAAAGTTTCAATGTCATCCATATGATCGGAGGAGGGATTCAGAGCAGGCTCCTTTGTCAGATGACGGCGAGCGCAAATAAGCGGAAAGTCATCGCCGGTCCGGTGGAGGCCACGGCACTTGGCAATATCGCGGTTCAGCTGATGACATTAGGAGAGATAAAAGATGTAGGGGAAGCGCGCCGTATGATTGCAAATTCGGAGCAGACCAATGTGTATCTGCCAAAGGATCTGGAAAAATGGGATATGGCTTATGATAAATTTAAAACAATGATTCAAGTATAAAGGAGGCATATGAAATGGCAGAAAAGAGACTGATCGGAGGAGCGCCGGTCATTGGAATACGCCCGACGATTGACGGCAGAAGAGGAGCGTTAAAGGTACGCGAGTCGCTGGAAGACCAGACCATGGGTATGGCGCAGGCTGCGAAAAAGTTATTTGAGGAAAATATCCGCTATGCAAACGGAGAGCCTGTAAAAGTCGTGATTGCAGATACGACGATTGGGCGCGTGGGAGAAACGGCAGCCTGTGCGGAAAAATTTAAACGGGAGGGCGTAGATATTACGCTTACCGTGACGCCTTGCTGGTGTTATGGCGCTGAAACCATGGATATGGATCCAAATACAATCAAAGGCGTTTGGGGACTGAATGCGACGGAGCGGCCCGGTGCCGTATATCTTGCTTCCGTTCTTGCAACACATGCACAGAAAGGTTTGCCTGCATTCGGTATTTATGGACATGACGTTCAGGATGCGGATGACGCCAGGATACCGGAGGATGTAAAGACAAAATTATTGAGATTTGCGCGCGCTGCAGTCGCGGCTGCATCCATGAGAGGGACGTCTTACTTACAGATCGGTTCGATCTGCATGGGAATTGGCGGTTCTATCATTGATTCCGATTTTATAGAATCCTATCTGGGAATGCGTGTGGAGTCGGTAGACGAGGTGGAAATCATCCGTCGTATGACAGAGGGGATTTACGACGAAGCAGAGTTTCAGAAAGCGCTTGCGTGGGCAAAAGAAAAATGTACCATCGGATTTGATAAGAATCCAGAGCATCTTCAGAAATCGGAGCAGGAGAAAGAAGAACAGTTTGAATTTGTCGTTAAAATGGCTGTCATCATCAAAGATCTTATGAGCGGAAATCAAAATCTGCCGGAAGGATGCGAGGAAGAGAAAGTCGGACATAATGCGATTGCAGCGGGGTTCCAGGGACAGAGGCAATGGACCGATTTTTATCCGAACGGAGACTTTGCAGAAGCAATCTTAAACAGTTCCTTTGATTGGAACGGTGCAAGAGAGCCGTATATTCTTGCCACGGAAAATGATGTGTTAAATGGCCTTGGCATGTTATTTATGAAGCTTTTGACCAATAAGGCTCAGATTTTTGCGGATGTACGTACTTACTGGAGTACCGACGCGGTGAAACGTGTGACGGGATATGAGATTGAGGGGAAAGCGAAAGAAGCGGACGGCTTTATCCATCTGATTAATTCCGGCGCGGCCTGCCTTGATGCAAGCGGCGAGGCAAAAGACGCAGAGGGAAACGCTGTGATGAAAGCGTGGTACGATGTGACGCCGGAAGATCAGGAGGCTATTTTAAAAGCAACTACATGGAATGCTGCAGATACCGGATATTTCCGCGGCGGCGGGTATTCTTCCCGGTTTCTTACACAGGCTGAGATGCCGTGTACGATGATTCGTTTAAATCTGGTAAGGGGACTTGGACCGGTTCTTCAGATTGCCGAAGGATGGACTGTGAAATTACCGGCTGAAGTATCCGATGTGTTATGGAAGCGGACGGATTATACATGGCCCTGCACATGGTTTGCACCGAGATGTACCGGAAAAGGCGCGTTTAAGACAGCGTATGATGTAATGAATAACTGGGGAGCGAACCATGGCGCAATTTCTTACGGCCATATAGGCGCAGATTTAATCACAATGGCTTCTATCTTAAGGATTCCGGTGTGCATGCATAATGTGCCGGAAGAGGATATCTTCAGGCCGGCGGCATGGAATGCATTTGGAGCGGATAAAGAAGGACAGGACTACAGGGCATGCGCCGCATATGGTCCGATGTATAAATAGGAGAGCGTATATGTTAAAAGGGATACCGCAAATATTATCGCCGGAATTGTTGAAAGTCTTGTGTGAGATGGGGCACAGCGACAGGCTGGTTATTTCAGACGGGAATTTTCCGGCAGAGTCCATGGGAAAAAATGCAGTTGTGATTCGATGCGACGGGCACGGAGTACCCGAGATTCTGGATGCCATCCTTAAACTATTTCCATTAGATACATACGTGGAGAAGCCGGTAAGTTTAATGGAAGTGATGCCGAATGATCCGGTGGAGACGCCGATCTGGGACAGGTATAAAGAAATTGTCGGCGCACATGATGAGCGTGGGGCCGATGCAATCGGAACGCTGGAACGCTTCGCGTTTTATGAAGAAGCGAAAAAAGCATATGCGATTATTGCAACAGGCGAATCTGCGCTGTATGCGAATATTATGCTGCAAAAAGGCGTAGTCACGGAGTAAATTAATTTTTGCTGTTTCATGCAGCTAAAGGAGAAGCGTATTAATTTGATAAATTTTAAATTACCGGCAGCTTACATGGCTGCCGGTTTTAGATAAGAAATAATTCGTCAAAATCAGTTTTTAAGTCGGGAAACATAACAAGCTGCAGTTCCTCTTTGTTTTCCTGCGTAACGGTCTTATATAAATAGAAATCGGTAGTTCCGTCTTCTTTGCCGTCATTCAGGTAAATTTCAACTTTCTTTTTCCTCCAGTCTGCGATCCAATATTCAGAAACGCCTGCTTTTCGGTAGATTTCCATTTTTTCACCGCGATCGTATTCTTCTGTTGCGTGAGACAATACTTCCAGAATCATGCGCGGGATTCCCGTTAAGGAGACATTTTTCCTGTCTCTTGTATTACATATAATAGATGCATCCGGCAGGATAATTTTATCGTCATTTTCGTGCCATTGATATTGAATGCCGTCGCCTAACACGCGGCACAGAGAGTCTTTCATTTGTTTCCCGATCATTATGACAAAGTTATTGATGATAAAGGAATGCTCTATGAAAGTATTGCTCATATCTTCTATTGGTAGCGCGTTCAATGATACCGCCTTTCTTTTCAAAAAAAGACCACAGATTGTTATGGCATCCATGGTCTTTTCTCTGTTTTGTTTTTGAATGTCTGAATGTTCTTTTGCTCATTCTTAAGCCAATGTATTTACAAGTTTGGAAATACGGGATACTTTTCTGGAAGAGCTGTTCTTGTGATATACGCCTTTGGATGAAGCGCGTTCTATGGTAGCAACGGCATTTCTCAAAGCGCTCTCGGCAGCAGTCTTGTCCTTTGCGGCAACAGCGGATTCTACTCTTTTGATCGCCGTCTTTACTTCGCTCCTGACAGATTTGTTTCTTGCTGCCCTTGTTGCGGAAACAAGGATTCTCTTCTTTGCAGATTTAATATTAGCCAACTTTCACACCTCCGATTTTATGAAATGGTATTGTTTCTTTTTTGTTTTACAAAAACACACTGGTATATTTTAGAATAATATTTGCAATATGTCAAGTGTTTTTAGATGATAACCCGATTTCTTCCGCGCTGTTTTCCGAGATAAAGTTTTTCATCGGCGTTTCCAATGACTTTTTCATAGTTGCTGTCCGCCATACCGGTGGCGATACCGGAGGTAATTGTGACGTGAATTAATTTACCGCCGGTTTCAATTACCATATTTTCGATGCGCATGCGCAGCGATTCAATCAGCGGAAAAATCTTATCCGGGGTGGTATTCGGAAAATATAAAATAAATTCCTCCCCGCCCCAGCGGACGGCGAGATTTTCGTTTTGCGCCGTTTCTTTCAGACAGGCAGCGACTTTGACCAGTACGGCGTCCCCGGCTTCATGTCCGTATGTATCGTTTACTTTTTTGAAAAAATCAATGTCAACCATTGCAATGACATACTGGCGGCGTTTGTTGTCAGGAATCAGCTCAATCTGACGTTCCAGAAAGCGGCGGTTGTAAAGACCGGTCAGAGCGTCATGGTTCATATTGTAGCGCAGCGAGTCCCAAACGCTGTCCGTCTCTTTCGAATAGAGGAATGTTGCGGACAGTACAACAGTCGTGGTGATCAGCAGATTGACCAGGTAGAACGCCGTATCATATGGCAGTGCAGGATCCCGTAAATTCGGAAACTGCAGTTTGAAGACTTTGACAACGAATTCCAGAATAAATACAGTGACAATGCCGAATATTTCGTAAGTGAAACGTTTGTTTCCATAAGTTGGGACCAGATAAAAAATGGCGGCAGCCAATCCTATAATATAGAGATGAAACCCAAATTCAGGCCCGAGCGCAAGTTCACTTAAAACAGAAAACAGAATTATTTCAAAATATGTGGAAACCATGCTTTTTTCCGACGTGTCTCTTGCGATCAGCAGATAGCGAATATAAAAGCAGCAGCTAAAACAATTGAGCAGAGCCAGAAGCCATATGCCAAGCCTGTAAAAGACAACAGCAAAGACAGCATGGATCATAAAGCATACTGCCAGAAACAGCAGATTTCTGTTTAAAGTGACCCAATCAACAAATTTTAACACATTCGTTTTTAATCTATCCATTTGTTTTTCCAATCTTTACTTGCAGTGATAAAAGCTGCCTTTATTATAACAGAATCGGCAGTATACTTCAATATAAGAATTGACTCTCGTAAATATTATACCAATGGTCGGCAATTGGACCCTTTGTGTATAATATGTGTTTGCATGGAGATAATATTCAGAAAAAGATGCAGGAAACAGAGGCGAAAGAGGGGAAGTTATGTATCAGATTCGTACAGATTTAGCATTAGAGACGCAGGAAAAGATGCAGGAAGACCATGTGCGTTTAAAAGGAGTACGTTTTTTTGAGGAGCGCGTAGATCAAAATCTGACAATTAGTACAGTAACGATAGAAACAGAGAATGGTGCAAAAATTATGGGGCGTCCGAAAGGTACTTATATTACGATCGAAGCGAGCGATATGGACGAGGAGGACGACGGATACCACCGCGAGATTTCAATTGAGCTGGCCAAAGTCATACGCAGGCTGCTTCCTGTAAAAAAGGAGGAACTGTCAGTTCTTATTGTGGGTCTTGGCAATCGCGAAGTTACGCCGGATGCACTGGGCCCCCGCGTTGTGGATAATTTACTGATCACACGTCATATCATTAAGGAATACGGGAAATATGCGTTTGGGAAAAACGAGGTAAACCGCATCAGCAGTATTGTACCGGGCGTTATGGCTCAGACCGGCATGGAGAGCGTCGAGATTCTTCATGGAATTATAAAAGAAACAAAACCGGATCTGGTAGTCGCGATTGACGCACTTGCGGCGCGCAGTACAAAGCGGCTGAACCGGACGATACAGGTGACGGATACCGGCATCAATCCGGGCAGCGGCGTCGGAAACCATCGGCACGGACTCAATGAAAAGAGCCTTGGCGTTCCGGTCATCTCGATCGGTGTTCCGACTGTAGTCGACGCGGCAACGATTGTAAATGATATGATGTATAATCTGGTGGATGCAATGCTTAAGAGCGGCGCGTTTAAGGAGCTGGGAGATTCTCTG
Organism: uncultured Roseburia sp.; assembly: GCA_947088675.1. Lineage (GTDB taxonomy): Bacteria > Bacillota > Clostridia > Lachnospirales > Lachnospiraceae > Roseburia. Next base: position 44,222 of record CAMUHN010000001.1, on the reverse strand, counting down.
GACAAATTGAATGAGGGGGAAAAATACGAGCTGATTCAGGAATTGCTCACGCCGAATCTGAATACAATGTTTGTCACGCCAAAAGATATCGATGAGTCGGTCAAAAGGCTTAGTTTTACTGTATCCGAGGGACTTAACATCGCTTTTGCGGACATGAATGGCGAGCTTTCTTAGGCGGCATATATCGGGAGATCCCTGCATAAATTTAAGTATGCGTGTAAGACGATATCAAAACAGAGCCGGAAAGAAAAGTAAATATACGGACAGGATGCTTATCCTGACTGCACTGGCAGCCGCGCTGTATTTTGTGGACGGTTTTTCCGTAATCGAACAGTTTTTCCCGGTTGGCATGTATCAGGCGGATAGCAGCTCCTATCAGACTCAGGTCGAGAGCGATCTGTCCTATGAGTTTATTCTGGCGAAAGAGGCTGCGGACGAAAATTATGTAGACGAGGAAACGGGCGAACTGGTGCTTGCTGAGGGCGAAGAGCAGGAGGAGAACGGCCAGGCAGCGTCTGCGGACGGCAATGCCGGTACGGCGGATGAAAATATTCTGCCAGGCAATACGTTTTTGGAGGAAGGTCTGTTTCTCTCACAGAAAAATACGGCAGAAGAGTCTGGTACAGGCTCTTCTTTTCGCGGGACGCCTGGGAAGACGGTAACGTATGCGCGGGAGAAATTAAATGATTTTGATTATCTGATCCAGAATTTTTATCAGGTGGACAATACGACGACAATCAACGGAAGCCAGCTGAATGCGGACGCACTGCTGGGAAAAGATATGCGTTTGTCGCATGACGCAAGTGCGCCGCAGATTTTAATCTATCATACGCATTCGCAGGAGGGATACGCTGATTCTGTTCCCCAGGACGCATCTACAACCGTTGTGGGCGTCGGAGATTATCTGACAAAGATACTGACGGAACAGTATGGGTTAAATGTCATACATCATAAAGGGCAGTATGATGTGGGGGATCGGGATCATGCCTATTCCAATGCAGAGCCGGCCTTAAAAAAAGTGCTGAGTGAAAACCCTTCGATTGAGGTTGTGATTGATCTGCACCGGGACGGCGTAAGAGAAGGAACGCGTCTTGTCACGGAACAGAACGGCGTTTCCATGGCGCAGGTTATGTTTTTTAACGGTTTGAGCCGCACGACCAAGACAGGGGATATTGATTATCTTTACAATCCTTACATAGATGAAAATCTGGCATTGTCCTTTCAGGTACAGTTAAAGGCGGCGGAATATTATCCGGGATTTACCAGGAGGATTTATCTGAAAGGATACCGCTACAATATGCATTTTTGTCCAAAGACGATGCTGATCGAGGTAGGGGCCCAGACCAATACGGTTCAGGAAGCCATGAATGCGATGGTACCGCTTGCGGATGTGCTGTATAAAGTGCTGACCGGTCCGATAGCGTGAGAAGAACTTCTAATCGCTCACAGCAGGGGCTGTTTCGCGAAGAAGTTCTAAATCTCACACCAGAGAATGCCCGGAAAGCAGGCATTCTCCGCGCGGATTTGAGTCACAGCGAAGCTGTGACATGGGGGTAGCGTGAGAAGAACTTCTAAAGTTCGCAGCAATTGCTGTTTAAAGGTACAGGCGGTATTTTTTCATCCAGTCGTTGATCTGGATAAAGTATGCCATCAGCTGCGGGCCGGCCATCAGCTGTCCGAACCATGGCCTGCCCAGTTCCTTGTGCGCCGTCATAAATTTTCTGGCCTTTTCTCTGTCCAGAAGCGGAGCAACCGGCGCATTGGGATCTTCAATGATTTTAGAGAAATGCAGGGTCAGAAGTCGCTCAAATTCCGGATGATATGTTTTCGGATAGGGACTCTTTTTCCGGTGCAGCAGCTCGCAGGGCAGAAGGTCTTTGCATGCGTCGCGCAGCAGGGTTTTTTCTACGCCGTTCTGGTATTTCATATGCCATGGCACATTGAACACATATTCCATAATGCGACGGTCTGCAAACGGCACTCTTGCTTCCAGCCCCGAATACATGCTGGTGCGGTCCATACGGTCAAGCAGCGTCTGCATAAACCATTTGATATTCAGATAGCCGACGGCGCGCCGCTTTTTTTCTTCCTCCGATTCCCCGCCTAACTGCGGAACGGCGTCAATTGTCTCTTTATAGCGTGCATAGGAGTATTCTTTCAGATTCAGTTCTTTTACAAAATCCTCATTCAGAAACAGGGTACGAGCTTCCATATCCGCCGCCCATGGGAAACCGTCACGGTTTAACAGTTCTTCCCGGTAAAACCACGGATAGCCGCCGAAGATTTCGTCTGCGCATTCACCGGTTAAAACTACTTTATTTTGTTTTGCGACAAGAGAGCAAAAATATAAAAGAGAAGCGTCGACATCGGTCATGCCGGGCAGATCTTTTGCGTCAACCGCAGTAAACAGCATATCCACAAGCTTTTCCTGACTGCATTCCAGATAGGTATGATTTGTATGAATGCGTTCGAGCATGATATTGACATACGGCAAATCGCGTTCCGGCTGAAACGCATTGGACTGAAAATAAATATCGTTTTCCGTAAAATCAAACGAGAACGTATTTAAAACCTCTTGCTTTTGTTTCATAAAATCAGCCGCAATCGCAGTGACAATACTGGAATCAATCCCTCCGGACAGGAAAGTGCAGACGGGAACATCGGATACCATCTGGCGTGTTACGGCGTCGCGTACAAGAAATGAGACTTTTTCCACTGTCTGCGGGTAGGTATCTGTGTGTTCTGCTGCGGTCAGATCCCAGTAGCAGAAATCTTTCTGACTGTCTTTTTCAAACAGCATATAGTGGCCCGGCAGCAACTCCCGAAGTCCTGTAAAAACGCCGCATCCGCCGGTGCGCGCGGGACCGATGCCTATAATTTCGCGCATGCTGTCCAGATTGATCGAGGGTGTGACATTTGGATGGCAGAAAAGCGCTTTCGGTTCGGAGCCAAAGACAATGCCATGCTCTGACACTGTGTAAAAGAGAGGTTTGATTCCTGCATGATCGCGGCAGAGCATAAGCCGGTTTTTTGCCCCGTCCCAGATTGCAAATGCATAGATGCCGTTGAGAGAGCGAACAAAGTCAGGCCCGTTTTTCATATAGGCATACAAAAGTACCTCCGTGTCGGAAGTTGTCTCGAATTGACAGCCGGCAGCCTTTAAGGCGGGCGTCAGTTCATCCGTGTTATAAATTTCTCCATTATAGACAATGGCATATTCACAGCCGCCGGATGAGCGTACCATAGGCTGCGAACCGTTTGCGATATCGCGGATGCTTAGCCGGGCATGGGCAAGGCCGGTATGTTCCCTCAGATAAATTCCGTTGTTGTCACGGCCGCGGTGCGCAATGGATTGATGCATTGCGGTCAGTATTTTTTCCCAGTAAGGCTGTTTTTGTCTGTAATCTTCCTGAAAACCCAGGAAGCCGCAAATTCCACACATAAGCGAATCAGTCTCCTTAATTGTAATAAATAGTCTGTTTTATTATATGTAGAAATATGAAAAAGGACTTATATTTTTGGAAGAAATTTACGATATATAGTGTAAATAGAAGTTCCAGAGCTTCTATGCAGATTGGTATGAGATAGAAATTTATGAAAACAGGGGGAGCGGCCATGAATGTAACAAGAAACAGTTCGTATGGGATGAAACAGGATGAGTGGATGATCACACAGGCGGCTTCTGAATCCGGGGAAAAACGGGGAGAAAAAAACAAAGCGTGCGGCGGCAGAAATCAGATTTTTGCGGGGGATACGATGATAGCTCTCAAAGATCTGATTGAATTTCGACGCAAACAGGCGCAGCAGCGGGCGATGAAAATCGTAAGCGACGCTTGGGCGAACGATGCAAAAACAGACGAGAGCATGAACGAGCGTCGCGCCCATTATAATGAGCAGGCAAGGATCCGGGAGGATGCAAACAAAGAATTGTCCGAAATTAACAGCCAGAAAGAAGAGCTGAAAGAACAATTTGGAATCAAAGACGACTCGCAGGAACAGAAAGATTTAAAACTGCTTGAAAAGCGGCAGGATTATATGAACCACGTTTCCATGGAATCGCCGACGCCGGAGGAATGGAAGCGGCTGGCGGAGATTGATAAAGAAGGGCTGACCGAGTATCAGAAGCGCGCCCTTTCACTCAACGGTTATGCCGGCAAGTGCAGGATTGATATGGAGGAAGCGTCGCGGCAGATGCGCGGGGATACGGCCAGTCTGCGCAGCATTCGTCTGGAGCGTCTGAAAGCAGACCCGATGGTGGAGGCGGAAAAAACAAAAGAAAAGATTCTGGCGTCCGCAAATAAAGAAGTGATGGGAATGCTTGTCGACGAAGGGCTGGACAGCATCGACGAGAAAGCCGAGGAGGCGAAAGAGGAAGCAGAGAAGAAAGCCGAGGAGAAAAAGGAACAGGAAGATAAAATAGACGATATCAAAGAAAAACAGGCGCTTGAGGAAGCGATGATTGAGCGCACCAAAGAGGCGGTGGACGAGGCAAAGGCGGAGCAGAGAAAGAATGAAGCGCCGGAGGTTGAGATCGAAGATATCATGGATCTGACCGGGCCAAAGGAGCTTCCGAAAGAAGTAAATGACACACTGGAGAAAGTAAAAACCAGCATGAAGCTTCTGGAGGCCGATCTGAAAGGAATTAAGGTGGACGAACAGGTTTGACACGAAATCAGCAAATGGAATTGCAAATAAATAACAGGGAGGTAACAGACGATGAGTTCTATTACACAGGTAGAAAACAATGCTGCCGCTTATGAGGCGCAGCGGACAGAATCGACGGAGAAGAAAACAAAGATCAATGGCAGGACGATCGGGGAGCCGAAGCTCAGCGAGAAAGCGCAGAAGTATTATGAGCAGCTGAAGAAAAAGTACTCCAACATGGATTTTATCCTTGTGAGCAAAGACAGGATTGACCAGGCCAAAGCGCAGGCGGGCAGTTATGCCAATCCGAACCGCATGGTTGTCCTGATTGATGAGGAGAAGATCGAGAAGATGGCGGAGGACGAGGAGTACAGGAAAAAGTACGAATCCGTAATCAGCAACGCAGGCCAGAAACTTCCGCAGCTTAAAAAGAGCCTTGCCGGTACGAACGCAAATGTAAAGACATTTGGCATGCAGGTCAACGACCATGGCAACGCATCATTTTTTGCAGTGATCGACAAATCACTGAAAGCACAGAAAGACAGAATCACACAGAAAGCGGCAGAGAAAAAAGCGGCGCAGAAAGCAGCCGACAAGAAAGAAAAAGCAAAAAAGGCCGACGAGAAAGCGGCGGAGAAAAAGGAAGCGGAAAAAACAGAGGAAGAGGATACCGTGACGATCACAGCCTCATCTATTGAGGAATTAATTCAGAAAATCAATGATTACAGTTATACTTCTATGAGCGACAATGTGAGGACAGAGTCGGAAAAAATGATAGGGCAGAGTATTGATTACCGCTGGTAATCAGAAACAGGAAAAACGGGGCCGCAGACTGGTCCCGTTTTTCCTGTCTTTTTCCGGTTGAATAATTTATGGGGAACAGGTATAATAAGAAATAGAAAAAGCGCGCCCGATTCGAGCCGCAGCTATACTGCGACATGGAGGTTAATGTGATAAGATGGGAATTGCTGCATTAAAGGAAGAACTTCGTGAAAAAATTATTACATACAAATATCATGTGTCCAGAGAGGATATCTGGGAAATATTGGATACCTATGACCGATATCTCGCTTTTTCCGATTCCAAAAATGAACTGGCGGAGGCGGCATTTTTGCGCGGAGATGTTGCGTTCCACCTGGGGCGCTATCATGAGACAGTTGAGGCTCTGACAAAGAGCCTGCAGATCGAAAAAACACAGGAGTATGAACATCTGGAGGCGGACGCGCATAATCTGCTTGGCATGCTCTTTTATTACCTTGGATATGAAACAGTTGCACTTGACAGTTATCTTTCAGCGGTGCAGTCGGCAAGAAAAAAGAAGAATATTTTCGGGGAAGTTTCGGCGCTGTTAAATATCGGACTGCTGTATGAAAATCTTCATGATTATAACAAAGCAATGCAGTATTACAACAGGGGTGCAGATGTGGCGGGCGGAGAATTTTCCGGGCCCAAAATTCTGCTGTTATTGCTCTGTATGATACAGCAGGCGCAGCTTTTATGTAAGACAAACCGATATGAACTGGCGGTGAAAAAAAAGAGGGAAATTGATTCCTACTATCATATTGTCATGCAGGAAGAATTGATTTTATCGGAATGTATTCTTGAAGTATATCTTGCGGTGCATGACAAAGATGAGCAGCGGACGGAAGAACTGATTCAGTCGATACGGCATTTTCTGGAGACGGATACGGATTATGTGGAACAGATTGATTTTTATATCGACTTTTGCAGATTCCTGCTTGATCAGGACAGAAAGGAAGATGCGCGCGTCTTTATGGATCTGCTGCGCGAAAAGCTTGGAGTGACTGAATTTTTACATCTGCGTATTAAGATGGAGGAACTTGAGATACGTTATCAGAAACAGTATTGTGACCGGCAGCGTTATCTGGATTCCTGTGTCAGATATATGAATCTGGAAAAAGAATATGCAAAGGCAATCAAAAATTTCCGCTGCCGTAATCTGTTAAATGTAGAGAACCTGCAGGAGGTAGAGAAAAAACGGCTGGAATTTGAACTGCGCAGCAAATGTGATCTTGCGACGGGGTTATTGAATAAGGAAGCGTTTAAACAGGAAGTAGAGAGTTATCTGAATAAAAGAAAACGTGATGTCATGGACGCAATGATCATGATTGATATTGATAATTTTAAACTGATAAACGACAGTTTTGGCCATCTGATTGGCGATGCCGTGATTGCCGGACTCTCCGCCTTAATCAGGGATGCGTTCGGCAGAGATATTTGTGGACGGTTTGGCGGCGACGAATTTTTGCTCTTTGTCAGGGGCCCTGTTGAAATGGAAGAAGTGGAAACCGGTGTAGAACGCCTGCGGGAAGAATTTCATAATCTGGCTTTTGGCAGAAACAAAGATGTGCATGTTACGTTAAGTATCGGCGTCTCCTACAATAATGGGGTAAATGCATCGTATCATACGATGTTTTCCTGTGCGGATGAAGCGCTGGCGAAAGCGAAAGAATATGGGAAGAACCGCGTTGCGTTTTTTGAGATCAAACGGGGAATGTTAAAATATGTCTAATGCGCAAAATATAGTAAATGGATTTGCATTCGCATCCGCCAGGGAAGCAGTGCAGGCAGCAAAGGAGGCGGAGGGGATCCGCTATATCAGAGGAAAGACGAATATGGAAAATCCATACGTTGTCTTACAGATTTACAACAGGATGATTTCCGAAAATCTGTTTGAGACGGTGGTTGGCTATTCGTTTCTGAAAGAACTGCAAAACATTCTGTATGAGTCGCCGGTGATCGCGGATGAGGATATTCTGCCGATTGCGGTACAACACAGAGCCGACCCCGTACAGGCTCACGTTCCCATGCATCCGGTTGATACAATAAATCCGTCATTTGCAGCGGACTTTTCAGAAACAGTGAATGCATCGGATCGCACACCGGGGGAACAGCTTAAGCAATTGGAGGAAAAGACAAAAAAACTTTCCAAAAAAGTCACAGAAAATACACGGCAGAGAGATAAAATAGCAAATATTAACTATAAACAGCGGTTTCAGACGCTCTCCGTAGTATGTGCGGTGTTGGCAGTCTGTGTGATTGCGATGTTTGTGCTTACAGCAACCGGGCGCAGCACAACAATTCTGAATTATGAAAATCAGGTGATCGACAAATACGAGGCCTGGGAGCAGGAATTAAGACAGAGGGAAGCGGCTGTAGAGGAGAGGGAGAAGCAGTTTGGACAAGATTAAGATTTTGGTAGTGGATGACGAGGCCAGAATGCGAAAGCTGGTGAAAGACTTTTTGCAGCGGGAAGGTTACGAGGTGCTGGAGGCAGGCGACGGGGAAGAAGCGCTTGATATTTTTTATCGCGAAAAAAGTATCGCATTATTGATCCTGGATGTGATGATGCCCAAAATGAACGGATGGGAAGTATGCCGGGAGATTCGGGAAAATTCCAGGGCGCCGATAATTATGCTCACGGCCAAAGGGGATGAGAGCGACGAACTGAACGGATTCGAGCTTGGGGTGGACGAGTATATCTCAAAACCGTTTTCGCCGAAGATACTGGTTGCAAGAGTCGGAGCGATTCTGCGCAGAAGCGGGAAAAAGCCGGGCGAGGAGGAGCTGCTCTGTAAAGGAGGTATTGTGGTTGATAAAACGGCGCATATGGTAAGCGTCGACGGCGAGCGCATTGATCTGAGTTTTAAAGAGTTTGAATTATTGTCTTATTTTCTTGAAAACGAGGGCATTGCCCTTTCGCGAGAAAAGATTTTAAATCATGTGTGGAATTATGATTACTTTGGAGATGCGAGAACAATTGACACGCATGTAAAAAAACTGCGTGCCAAAATCGGTTCAAAAGGGGAATATATCCATACGATCTGGGGGATGGGTTACAAATTTGACGTAAATGAATAAAACAGAAAGTCATAACAGAATCGGGAAACAGAGCATTCTGTTATGGCTTTTTTTGTATACACTATTGACAAACCGTCCAAACAGGATTATCATAATTCATATCATACAAGTATGGTATGAATTAAAAGATATGATTCTGCACAGGCTTTTTGCAGGAGTCAGGAAAGGTGAAAAATTATGGCAGATAAAATAATTTATATGGATAATGCAGCAACGACTCCGGTCAGACCGGAAGCGCTTGCGGCAATGTTACCTTATTTTACAGAAAAATTCGGCAATCCATCCAGTATCTACCGTATTTCCGCTGAGAATAAAAATGCCATTACTACAGCGAGAGAGAAGATTGCAGAGACCATCCATACAACGGCTGAAAATATTTATTTTACGGCTGGCGGTTCCGAATCAGACAACTGGGCGATTAAGGCGGCTGCGGAGGCGTATGCCGAAAAAGGAAAACATATCATTACATCAAAGATTGAACATCACGCTGTGCTGCATACCTGTGAGTATCTGGAAAAACATGGTTTTGAAGTCACTTATCTTGATGTGGACGAGAACGGACTTGTAGACTTAAAACAGCTGGAAGCGTCTATCCGCCCGGATACGATTTTAATCAGCGTGATGTTTGCAAACAATGAGATTGGTACGGTGGAACCGATTGCAGAAATCGGGGCAATTGCAAAAAACCATGGCGTTTTATTTCACACGGATGCGGTACAGGCCTATACAAAAGAAAATATTGATGTAGAAGCGATGCATATTGATATGCTAAGCGCCAGCGGCCATAAAATCGGCGGCCCGAAAGGCATTGGATTTTTATATATCAGAAAAGGCGTAAAGATCCGTTCACTGATACACGGCGGGGCGCAGGAGCGGCGCAGAAGAGCCGGTACCGAAAACGTGACGGGCATTATAGGGATGGCAAAGGCCGCGGAGCTTGCGGTTTCGGAGCAGAAAGAAATTACGGAAAAAGAAAAGAAGATTCGCGATCATTTGATTGCGCGTATCGAAAAAGAGATTCCCTATGCAAGATTAAACGGGGACAGGGAAAAGAGGCTCGCGAACAATGTAAATTTCAGTTTTCGCTTTATCGAGGGCGAATCCATGCTGATTATGCTGGATGGCAAAGGAATCTGTGCTTCCAGCGGTTCCGCCTGCACTTCCGGTTCACTTGACCCCTCTCATGTGCTGCTCGCGATCGGGCTTCCTCATGAGATTGCGCATGGTTCGCTCCGCCTTACTGTAAGCGATCAGACAACGCTGGAGGAAGCTGATTTTGTAGTGGACAGTTTAAAGGAAATTGTGGAAAAACTTCGCAGTATGTCCCCCCTGTATGAAGATTTTATCAAAAATAACAAATAGATGGAGGAGTTTTATGTACAGTGAAAAAGTAATGGATCATTTTCAGAATCCGAGAAATGTCGGAGAGATTGAAGAGGCGAGCGGTGTCGGCACGGTCGGCAACGCAAAATGCGGCGATATTATGCGTATGTATCTGGATATTGACGATCATCAGGTGATTCGCGACTGCAAATTTAAGACGTTTGGCTGTGGCGCGGCGGTAGCGACAAGCAGTATGGCAACCGAACTGGTAAAGGGCAAAACGGTAAATGAGGCGCTTAAGATTACAAATCAGGCGGTTATGGAGGCGCTGGACGGACTTCCCCCCGTGAAAGTGCACTGTTCGCTTCTGGCGGAGGAGGCGATCCATGCTGCGCTCTGGGATTATGCCGAGAAAAACGGAATCAAAATCGAAGGACTTGCAAAGCCAAAGTCTGATATCGGCGAAGAGGAAGAAGAGGAAGAGTATTAGTGAAAATAACGGCAAAAGGGCGGTATGCGATCCACATACTTTATAATCTGGCTGTGGACACAGGGGAAGCGCCGGTTTCCGTTAAGGAGATTGCTGCAAAAAGCGGGATTTCCGTCAAGTATACGGAGCAGATTATTTCGGTATTAAATAAAGCCGGTTATGTTGCAAGCGTAAGAGGCCATCGCGGCGGGTATCGTCTGACAAGGCCGAACGGGGAATATGTGATCGGCGATATCCTGCGTCTGACGGAAGGAACGCTTTCCCCGGTTGAATGTCTGGCAAACGGGGAAAATCCCTGTCCGAAACAGGGACACTGCGAGACAATACTGCTCTGGGAGAAAGTAGATCAGGCGATACGTGATGTTGTAGATTCGGTTACAATTGCAGATTTAATTTCATGGAATTGTGAAAAATAGAAAAAATCGTTGGAGGAAAGAATGGAACTTGAAATTAGAAACATATGTAAAAATTTCGGCGAGAAAGAAGTATTAAAGGGAGTATCTTTTACAGCGTCATCGGGAAAAGCGTTCGGTCTGCTGGGAAGAAACGGCGCGGGCAAGACAACATCAATACGTATCATTATGAATGTATTTGCGCAGGATCAGGGAGAAATTTTTCTGAATGGAAAGCCGATTGATTATCAGAACGTAAAACTGGGCTATCTGCCGGAGGAGCGCGGGCTGTATCCAAAGAAAAAAATTATTGACCAGCTGTTGTATTTTGCACAGTTAAACGGCATGAAACGCCAGGATGCGGTAGAGTCCATTGATTATTGGCTTGAGCGCTTAAAGATGACGGAGCACAGAAATAAACGGCTTGACACGCTCTCAAAGGGAAATCAGCAAAAGATACAGCTTGTGACTGCAATTGCGCATGATCCGCAGATTATTATTCTCGACGAACCGTTTTCAGGGCTTGATCCCGTCAATGCCATGCTGTTAAAAGATGTGGTAAAAGAGGAGATTTCAAAAGGTAAGATCGTCCTTTTTTCCAGCCACCAGATGAATTATATTGAGGAGTTCTGCGACAGCATAGCAATTTTAAACGGCGGGCAGATTGTACTCTGCGGCGATATCAATGAAATTAAGCACAATTATGTGCGCGATAAACTTGCCGTGCGTTCTGCAGACATGAAAAAAATTATGGAAGATCAGAGGATTTGCGGGACGATGCAGGAAAACGGAGAATTCCTGATCCAGATGAAAGCAGCAGAAGAAAAGAAAGAGATGATGAAACTTCTCACAGAAACCTATGATATGGATGAGATACGGGTATATGAGCCGTCACTGAACGATATTTTTGTTGAATATGCAGGAAAGCAGAATTGAGGAGGCAGCGCTTAAAAGATGAAACAATTTGGTACTATTTTTCAGTTTGAAATGAAAAGCTACATAAAAAATAAAGTATTTACCGGTGTAACTGCAGCGCTTGTTCTTGTAATTGCGGTTGTGATGTTTTTTCCGCGTATTACGGAGGCGTTTGGTGGGGGAAAAGAGGAGGATGCTTCCCAGGGAGCGGCTGCATCGGCGGAAGCCGGCAATCAGGATGTGATTTTATTGTCACTGTCTGGCATTGAAAATGCGGATTTGGTCGGGCAGTGTTTCAAAGAGGCATTTTCCAATTACAGTGTTATGGTTTCAGAAAGTTCCCTTGATGAAATCAAAGATAAAATTGCGGCGAAAGAAGTAGAGTGTGCGTTTGTCATGGACAGTCTGACTTCTTACACCTATTATGTCAATAACCTGTCGATGTACGACAGCAAAACCGCTGTTGCAGATGAAGCGTTAAGCAGTCTTTATCGTATGGATGCCATGATGAAAAACGGGATATCGGCGGAGGCGGCAGGGGAGATCCTTTCTGCGGAGATTACGCATCAGACAGAGAACCTTGGCAAAGATCAGGCAAAAAATTTTGCTTATACTTATATTATGATTTTTGCATTATATATGGTAATTTTGCTGTATGGACAGATGGTGGCTTCCAACGTTGCGACCGAAAAGAGCTCAAGAGCAATGGAACTGCTGATTACCAGTGCGAAACCGGTCAGCATGATGTTTGGAAAGGTAATTGCCTCCTGTCTTGCCGGGTTTATCCAGCTGATACTTGTCTTTGGATCAGCCGCGCTCTTCTATCAGCTGAATAAATCCTACTGGAGCGGGATCGGAATGATTGCGTCCGTGTTTAATATGCCGTTACATCTGCTGGTCTATATGCTGGTATTTTTTGTGCTGGGATTTTTAATCTATGCGTTTTTGTTTGGCGCAATCGGTTCTACTGTTTCAAAGCTTGAGGATATCAATACCGCTGTTATGCCTTTGACTATGCTGTTTGTTGCAGGTTTTCTGATTGTAATGTTTTCTATGACTTCCGGGGAAGTGGACAATATCGGGATGCTGATCTGTTCCTATGTTCCGTTTACATCGCCGATGGCAATGTTTACGCGTATTGCAATGGGAACAGTGCCGTTATATGAAGTTATGATCTCGATTGCAGTTCTTGTGGCATCCGTTGTTGCAGTGGGTTATGCGGCGGCAAAGATTTATCGTATGGGCGTGTTGCTCTACGGAACGCCGCCCAAACTGAAAGCAATTTTAAAAGCAGTCAGAGGGTAAAATTTGCGTTTTCCTGTTTTGTGAATTTATCGTACCAAAGTGTGATGGAAAGCTTGCTTTCCAGACACTTTTTGTGCAAGATGTCTGTGCTGCCAGAGGCAGCAAGACCTTTTGGTACTGAAATATCGCTTGTGATACAAAACAGGAAAACGCAGCTATAAAAGGATTGACAAATGGCAAATTACTGTTTATATTTGAATAATATGTGATATTTATAGAAAATTTACCAAAAAGGAATGGTTGAAAAAATGATGTCAGACAGTATAAACAGTAAGGCGCAGATGTTTATAAAAGCCGTGTATGCCGGTTTTATGATCGGCATAGGCGGTGCGGTGAAGCTCTCGCTTGAAAATAATATAATCGGGGCGCTGTTGTTTTCGTTCGGTTTGATGACAATTGTGACGCAGGGCTATAACCTTTATACCGGAAAGATCGGTTTTGTCAGTAAATGGAGAGAACTGACGGATATGCTGATTATAATCATCGGGAATTTTGCCGGAACATTTCTGATCGCGCTGATCTGTAATACGGCGCAGCTTCCGATTGACAGTGTGGCGCTCTCAAATAAAAAGCTTGACAATTCTGTCGGGAATATTTTTCTGCTGTCGATCCTGTGCGGCGTAATGATGTATCTGGCCATTGATAATTTTAACAAAACAAAAAATATTGTCTATATCATCGCTCCGGTTATGATTTTCCTGCTGGCCGGTTTTGAGCATTCGATCGCATCCATGTTTTATTTTAACCTTGCGGGAATTTACAGTCCAAAGTCGTTTGGATATCTGCTTGTTATGCTGATCGGAAACGGGATCGGCGCAAAACTGTTCGGTTTCAGATATGGCGGAAAGAAGCATACATAATTTTTGTGGATAATCGGATAAAATACAGGCATACTATCATGGAAGTGCAACAGTTGCATGCAGTAAATTTGCGCAGAAATGAGGGATGGCAATGGTAGAACACGATACAGTCCGACTGCTTCAGGAGTGCGACGCGGGAATCAAAATGGGAGTGTCGGCAATGGAAGATGTAGCGGAATATGTCCACAGCGGCGGGCTTGCAAAGATTCTGACAGAATGCAGGGAAAAACATCAGAAATTAAAGGAAGAAATTCAAAAACTTCTGGATCGCTTTCACGAGGAGGGCAAAGATCCGAATCCGATGGCTAAGAGTATGTCATGGATTAAGACAAATATGAAGCTGGTGATGCATGAATCCGACCAGACAATCGCAGATCTGATTACAGACGGCTGCAATATGGGCGTAAAGTCTCTTCACAAATTTTTAAACCAGTATCAGTCAGCCGACGAAAAGTCAAAAGATATTACGAAACGGCTGATTAATCTGGAAGAGAAGCTTGCGGTAGATATCCGCGGGTATCTGTAAAACAGAACATACAAAAGATAGGCGAAAAGGCAGTCGCAGATGGCGTACTGCCTTTTCCATTTGACGAGGCCGCAAAAGAACGGTAAAATGTGGCATAGGATAAAATTTCAGGGAAAGGCGGCAAGGCATGACAGGAAAAAAACAGCATAGAATTGACGGCATTGTACCGGGCAGCATTGCGGAAGAACTTGGGCTTTCGGCCGGGGACGTACTTCTGACAGTCAATGGCAGTGAGATTTCGGATGTGTTCGACTACCACTATCTGATCCATGACGAGGAACTGGTTGTTCTGGTGCGAAAACAGAATGGAGAGGAATGGGAACTTGAGATCGAAAAAGATTATGACGAGGATCTGGGAATTGAGTTTTTTAACGGCCTGATGGATCATTACAGATCATGCCGGAATAAATGCATTTTCTGTTTTATCGATCAGCTTCCGAAAGGAATGCGGGATACGCTGTATTTTAAGGACGATGACTCCAGGCTTTCTTTTTTGCAGGGCAATTATGTGACACTGACGAATTTATCGGATCAGGATCTGGAACGTATTATCGCATACAGGCTGGCTCCGATAAATATCTCGGTACACACGACGGACCCGGCTCTGCGCGTTATGATGCTGAACAATCGTTTCGCTGGCGAAGCGCTGAAAAAAATAGACAGGCTTTTTTCGGCCGGGATTGAGATGAACGGACAGATTGTGCTCTGCCGCGGCGTAAATGACGGGCGGAACCTGGAGCGCACGATTTCAGATCTGACCGGGTATATGCCGCATATGCAGAGCGTTTCTGTTGTCCCGGTCGGATTGTCAAAGCACAGAGAGGGGCTGTATCCGCTGGAGCCTTTTACGAAAGAAGATGCAAAGGAAGTGCTTGCCGTGATTCATAAATGGCAGAAAATCTGTCTTAAGCGCGCAGGGATTCATTTTATTCATGCAAGCGACGAGTGGTATCTGCTGGCGGAGGAACCGCTTCCGCAGGAAGCAGGTTATGACGGATATCTGCAGCTGGAGAATGGCGTCGGTATGCTGCGTCTTTTACTGGATGAATTTGACGAAGCGTTTTTGGAGATTCAAAAAGAACAGCTTTCATATGTGCCGCATACGGTATCAATTGCGACGGGCAGGCTTGCAGCGCCGATTTTAAAGCAGTTGTCTGCGCGATGTATGGAACATTTTCCCGGTGTCACAATCCTTATTTATCCGATCCGAAATGATTTTTTCGGCGAGCGGATTACGGTATCCGGCCTTTTGACCGGACAGGATCTGATCGGGCAGTTAAGCGGGAAAAATCTGGGAGAGAAACTGCTGCTGCCGTGCAATCTTCTGCGCAAAGGCGAGGAAGTGCTGCTGGACGATGTGACGGTATCGGATTTGAAAACTGCTTTACAAGTGGATATAGATATTGTAAAATCAAGCGGACAAGATTTGCTGTATCGAATGCTTCAGATAGAAAGGGAAGAGGAAAAATATGAGTAAACCAGTTGTAGCCGTAGTGGGACGCCCGAATGTGGGAAAATCTACATTATTTAATGCGCTGGCCGGAGAGCGGATTTCCATTGTGCAGGATACGCCGGGTGTCACAAGGGATCGCATTTACGCCGATATTTCATGGTTGAATTACAATTTTACACTGATTGACACCGGCGGCATTGAGCCGGACAGCAGCGATATCATATTATCGCAGATGCGTGAGCAGGCGGAAATTGCGATTGCAACGGCGGATGTGATTTTGTTTCTTACGGATGTCAGGCAGGGGCTTGTCGATGCCGATTCCAAAGTGGCTGATCTTTTGCGCCGTTCGAAAAAGCCGGTCGTTCTTGTTGTAAATAAGGTGGACAGTTTTGAGAAATTTCTGCCGGATGTCTATGAATTTTATAATCTTGGGATCGGCGAACCGTTTGCGATCTCGGCATCGTCAAGGCTTGGGCTTGGAGATATGCTGGATGAGGTTGTAAAACATTTTTCGGCGCCAACAGAGGAGGAAGAGGAGGACGATATCCCCAAAGTGGCCATTGTCGGAAAACCGAATGTCGGGAAGTCCTCTCTGATCAACAAACTGGCGAAAGAGGAGCGTGTCATTGTCTCAGAAATTGCCGGGACGACGAGGGACGCGATCGATACGCAGATACAGTATAACGGAAGAGAATATACGTTTATCGATACGGCGGGTCTGCGGCGTAAAAATAAAATAAAAGAAGAAATTGAGCGCTACAGTATTATTCGCGCCGTGACTGCGGTAGAGCGCGCCGACGTATGTGTCATTGTGATTGACGCTACGGCAGGCGTGACAGAACAGGATGCGAAAATAGCAGGGATTGCGCATGAGCGCGGCAAGGGGATCATCATTGCGGTCAACAAATGGGATGCGATTGAAAAGGACGATAAGACAATCTACCGCCACACGGAGCGCATACGCGATATTTTAAGTTTTATGCCGTATGCAGAGATTTTATTTATCTCCGCAAAGTCGGGACAGAGGCTGCCAAAGCTGTTCGAACTGATTGATATTGTGATTGAGAACAACAGTATGCGTGTCGCGACCGGCGTGCTCAACGAGATTATTGCGGAAGCCGTTGCCATGCAGCAACCGCCGTCCGATAAGGGAAAGCGGTTAAAGATTTACTATGCTACGCAGGCCGCAGTAAAACCGCCGACTTTTGTGCTTTTTGTAAACGATAAGAATTTAATGCACTTTTCCTACATAAGATATCTGGAAAACAGGATACGGGAGACGTTCGGTTTTCGTGGGACGGCATTGAAATTTATCATTCGTGAGAGAAAGGGTGAGAAGTCATGATAGCTGCCAGAGGGATCGCATTGGCAATCGGGTATCTGTTTGGTCTGATTCAGACCGGGTATCTGTATGGAAAATCAAAAGGAATTGATATCAGAACGCAGGGCAGCGGGAATCCGGGAACGACAAATTCGCTGCGCGTCCTTGGGCCAAAAGCAGGCGCGGTTACATTTCTGGGCGATCTGCTGAAAGCAATTTTCGCCGTACTTTTGGTTTATGTACTGTTTCATGAGAAGTATCCGGGTTCGGTCGGCATTCTGGAATTGTATGCCGGGTTTGGCGCTGTACTGGGGCATAATTTCCCGTTTTATCTGAAATTTCAGGGTGGAAAGGGAATTGCCTGTACATCCGGTGTCATTCTTGCGGTCTGTCCGCTTGCAGCGCCGCTTTGTCTTGTGCTGTTTATTGTCGCAGTAGCTGTCACAAGGTATGTTTCTCTTGGATCGGTGCTTGTGCTGCTTTCCTATCTGATTCAGGCGATAATTCTCGGGCAGGCTGGTTATCTGCGTGTCGGCTCAGATTACAGAGCAGAATTTTATATTGTGAGCGCATGTTTTGCGGCCATGGGAATATGGCGGCACAGAGCCAATATCGCGCGGCTGTTAAACGGTACGGAAAATAAAATCGGAAAAAAGGAGGAATCATGATATGGCAAGGACAGCGGTAATTGGAGCGGGGAGCTGGGGGACGGCGCTGGCGCTTGTATTGCACACAAACGGGCATCAGGTTACGGTCTGGTCCCTGATGGACGATGAGATTGCAATGTTAAAGGAAAAACATGAGCATACGTTAAAACTGCCGGGCGTAAAGCTGCCGGAGGATATTGCATTTACAACAGATTTAAAAGAGGCCGTGGAAGGAAGCGGTTATCTGATTCTTGCCGTCCCGTCCGTATTTACCAGAAGCACCGCGAAAAGCATGGCGCCTTATGTCAAAGAGGGACAGGTTATAGTCTGCGTGGCAAAAGGGATTGAGGAAACTACGCTGATGACCCTTACCGATATTGTAGCGCAGGAAATTCCTGTGGCCGAGGTAGCCGTTATGTGCGGGCCAAGCCATGCGGAGGAGGTTGGAATCGGTCTTCCGACAACAGTTGTCGCGGGAGCGAAAAAGAAGCATATCGCCGAGGGAGTGCAGGATATTTTTATGAATCAGGTCTTCCGCGTTTACACAAGTCCGGACGTACTCGGGATGGAACTTGGAGGAGCGTTAAAAAACGTCATTGCGCTGGCAGCGGGTATGGCGGACGGATTAGGCTATGGAGATAATACGAAAGCGGCGCTGATTACGCGGGGAATTTCGGAGATTGGACGGCTTGCGCTGAAAATGGGGGCAAGTTACGAGACATTAAGCGGTTTAACCGGGATTGGGGATCTGATTGTGACCTGCGAGAGTAAGCACAGCAGGAACCGCAGGGCCGGAATGCTGATTGGCCAGGGATATACGATGCAGCAGGCAATGGACGAGGTGAAGATGGTTGTGGAGGGCGTTTATTCCGCGAAAGCGGCCATTGCGCTTTCTGAAAAATATGAAGTCGATATGCCGATCATCGAGGAGATCAATAAAGTTTTATTTGAGGATAAGCCGGCAAAAGACGCGGTTGCGGATTTAATGCTCCGCGATAAGCGGACGGAACACAGCGGTCTTGTCTGGAACGAAGAGGAAAACGGGAGAGGATACCAATGAAAATAGAAATCAGACGTTTGTCGGAAACGGCAGTTTTTCCGGTAAAGGGAAGCGCACAGGCGGCCGGATATGATCTGTGTGCCGATTTAAAAGAACCGCTTGTCATACCGGTGGGTGAAACGGTTAAAGTGGAAATGGGGTTTGCCATTGCAATCCCGGACGGATATTTTGGCGGCGTATTTGCCAGAAGCGGTATCTCTACAAAGAAAGGGCTGCGTCCGGCTAACTGTACCGGGGTCATTGACTCCGATTACAGGGGCCCGGTAGTGGTGCCGCTTTACAATGACTCCGATACGGAGCGTGTGATCATGCCAGGAGAACGTGTTGCACAGTTGATCATTCTGCCGTATCTTTCCGTGGATTTTTGTGAAGTGGAGCAGTTGGATGAGACAGAGCGCGGAGAAAACGGATTTGGTTCCACTGGAAGATAAGCCGCTGCGAAAGGCATGGTTATAGAAATGGATGATTTATTTCAATGGATACAAAAGATAGAATTCGCGGACAGTCTGGCGGATAGTATGAAGCTGCTCCCTTTTTTATTTCTCACCTATCTTTTGATGGAGCTGTTAGAACACAGTACAGGCGGTAAAGTAAAAATGCGCATACGCACGGCAGGAACTTACGGGCCTCTATGGGGAAGTCTTTTGGGCATACTGCCGCAGTGCGGATTTTCAGCTTCCGCGTCCAGTCTGTATGCGGGGCGTGTGATTACAGTCGGCACGCTGTTTGCGGTTTATCTTTCCACATCGGACGAGATGCTTCCTGTTTTGATTGCACAGTCTGCAGGGGCCGGCCTGATCGTAAAAATACTTGTCGTGAAAGTTATCATTGCCATGATTTCCGGATTTTTGGTGGAATGGCTGTATCTGCATTTCTTCCATAAACAGCGGCAGGAAATGGATATCCATACAATCTGCGAGGAGGAACACTGCAACTGTGAGGACGGCATTCTGCTGTCGGCGTTCAAACATACGGTTAAAATCTTTCTTTTTCTGCTGGTAATTTCCATTGTATTAAACAGTATCATTGCAGGGCTTGGCGAGGAAGCGGTTAAAAGTCTGTTTTTGGATGTGCCCGTTACAGGCGGTCTGATTGCGGCTGCAGTCGGACTGATACCAAACTGTGCTTCTTCCGTTGTGATTACCGAGCTGTATCTTGGAGGCGTGATTTCGGCGGGTGCAATGATGGCCGGTCTTCTTGTCAATGCGGGCATAGGACTTCTTGTCCTGTTTCGCCTGAATCGTGATTTGCGCCAGAATGCGGCGATTGTGGCGTCTCTTTATGGGATTGGCATATTTTGGGGCACTGTGATTGATCTGCTTGGGATTGTTTTCTGATTTTTCCGGTTGAATTGATGTAAAAATAAAACTATGCTGTCTGTATTATAATTGATAAAAGGGATTGCCGGAAAGTGAAATCTGTTTCCGGCAATCCCTTTTGTTTCGTCTGACTGCCGCGCAGTCGTTCTGCAGGCAGGTCTTTTTGTCTTATTTTTTCATTGCCGCGCGTTTGCGCAGCGTCGGATCGAGGATGCGCTTGCGGATTCTTAAGCTTTTCGGCGTGACTTCAAGAAGTTCGTCCGCATCGATAAAGTCAAGCGCCTGTTCGAGGCTTAATATCTTAGGAGGCACAAGCGTTAAGGCCTCGTCGGCCGAAGAAGATCTTGTGTTTGTCAGATGTTTTTTCTTACAGACATTCAGCTCGATATCCTCCGCGCGCGAGGAGGAGCCGATGACCATACCGGCATAGACTTTTTCGCCCGGACCGATAAAGAGCGTGCCGCGGTCCTGTGCGGAAAACAGCCCGTAGGTAACGGATTCGCCCGATTCGAAAGCAATCAGGGAGCCAAGTTTACGGTAGGAAATATCGCCGCGGTAGGGCGCATATCCGTCAAAAACCGTATTGATGATGCCGTTTCCCTTGGTATCCGTCATAAATTCGCCGCGATATCCGATCAATCCGCGCGACGGAATGGAAAACTCAAGCCGCGTATAACCGCCGGTGATCGGCTTCATATTGGTCATTTCTCCTTTGCGCTGGCTTAATTTCTCGATGACCGATCCGGTAAATTCATCCGGCACATCGACATAGGCAAGTTCCATCGGTTCTGTTTTTTTACCGTTTTCGTCTGTGTGGTAGAGCACTTCTGCTTTGCTGACTGCAAATTCATATCCTTCCCGACGCATATTTTCAATCAGTACCGATAAATGGAGTTCGCCGCGCCCGGATACTTTCAGTGAGTCCGGACTGTCGGTCTCCTCAACGCGCAGAGAAACATCTGTGTTCAGTTCCCGGAAAAGCCTGTCCCTGATATGGCGGGAGGTGACATATTTTCCTTCCTGTCCGGCAAGCGGACTGTCGTTTACAATAAAATTCATGGCAAGCGTCGGCTCTGAAATTTTCTGGAACGGAATGGCGGACGGGTTTTCCGGCGCGCAGATCGTATCCCCGATATGGATATCGGCGATGCCGGAGATCGCGACGATAGAGCCGATATGCGCTTCGGTGACTTCTATTTTGTCAAGGCCGTCAAATTCATATAATTTGCTGATGCGGACTTTTTTCTGTTTGTCCGGTTCATGGTGGTTGATGACAACTGCCTCCTGATTCACTTTTAAGCACCCGTTGTCGACCTTTCCAATTCCGATACGACCGACATATTCATTGTAATCAATGGTGCTGATTAAAACCTGTGTGTTCTCATCCGGGTCGCCTTCCGGCGCCGGAATATAATCAATAATCGTCTCAAACAGCGGTACCATATCTTTTCGGTTGTTGATCAGTTCGCCGATTTCTCTGACCGCGTAACCGCCTCTCGCGGATGCAAACAGAAACGGACAGTCAAGCTGTTCGTCGGATGCGTCGAGATCAAGAAAGAGTTCGAGTACCTCGTCTACGACCTCGTTTGGACGTGCTTCCGGCCGGTCAACCTTGTTCACGCAGACAATAACCGGCAGGGCCAGTTCAAGCGCTTTCATCAGTACGAATTTTGTCTGGGGCATTACGCCTTCAAATGCGTCTACGACTAAAATTACGCCGTTTACCATTTTTAAGACACGTTCTACCTCACCGCCAAAATCTGCATGGCCGGGGGTGTCGATTACGTTAATTTTTGTTCCTTTATAAGTAATTGCTGTATTTTTTGAGAGAATTGTGATGCCGCGTTCGCGTTCAATATCGTTAGAGTCCATGACGCGCTCCCGAACTTCCTGATTTTCCCGGAATACTCCGCTTTGTTTCAGCAATTCGTCAACAAGCGTTGTTTTGCCATGGTCGACATGGGCGATAATGGCAATATTGCGGACATCTTCACGTTTCGTTTTCATATGGAATGACCAGACCTTTCTTTCTTAAAATAAAATAACAGCTGTTTGTCAGCGTTCTTATTCTATCATATTTTTTGGAATGTGCAAGGATTTCTTTACGGGTTTCTTTCTATTTTAATAGGGTAATTATGAAGAATTCATTAAAAAAGCAGGATAGAATTATCTAGTCCTTGCTGATTTTGCCGGATAAGAGTATAATGGATTAAAGTCAAATGGACAGGAAGAAAAATCTGACAAAAATCGTCATTTCATTGATTTTGTTATCGACACATTTCATGAAAATTTGGAGAAAAAACATGGTACAAATAGATGTGTCAGACGGGCTGCATGTAAGAGACAAGGGAGAGCCCAAAATAAATTACAAAAAAGAATATGCAGCCGTAAGAAGGGAGAAAATTCATGGCAGATAAAATTTTTGAAAACAACCAGGTATCTATTGTAGGAGAAATCGTATCGGATTTTCGATTCAGTCACGAAGTTTACGGGGAGGGATTTTATTATGTAGAAGTTGCGGTTAACCGTCTCAGCAACTATATGGACTACATACCGCTTATGGTTTCCGAGCGTCTTGTCAATGTTTCCGAGAGCTATATCGGGCAGTATGTCTGTGTGACAGGGCAGTTCCGCTCATACAACCGTCATGAGGAAAAGAAAAATCGACTTGTACTTTCTGTTTTTGCGAGGGAAATCGAATTTGTGGACTCTTTGGACGAAGATGTCAAAAGCAATCAGATTTTTCTGGACGGCTATATCTGCAAGGAACCGATTTACCGCAAGACGCCGCTTGGAAGGGAAATTGCCGATCTGTTGATTGCAGTGAACCGTTCCTATGGAAAGTCGGATTACATACCCTGTATCTGCTGGGGCAGGAATGCAAGATTTGCGTCCGGTTTTGAGGTGGGCGGCCATGTACAGGTATGGGGGCGCATCCAGAGCCGTGAATATATAAAGAAATTGTCAGAGACGGAGACGGAGAAGCGGATTGCTTATGAAGTTTCGGTCAGCAAGATAGATTTTCTGGAAGAGGAATAAGGTTTTGATCGGATACAAATGAGGGGGATTGTTATGAGAGTGAAAAAAGCGTTCCTTGCAGCGCTGATTTTTTTGACTGTATTTGCCTTATCCGGAAGCGCCGGGTGCGGAACAGCAGAATTTAATGCGTCTGCCGATTACGCTGATGCGAATGGAGCCGGTTATTCCGGTTCTGGCAGCGGCTCCGGGGATACTTCCGGATCCGGCGGTACAAAGCAGGATTCTATCACAGAAGATGCCGTGGCAGAAGCGCCCATACTGGAAGAGAATGAGACGGCGGATGCCGTTCTTTCCGCCGCAAAAACTGCGGCGGATTTTGGCATGGATACCGATATGCTGGTTTATCACTGTGATATTACCATTGACACGCTGGAGTTTGACAGGTCAGTTGCAGATTTTAAAGCGGGGCTGGCATCGGCGGCGGGGTTTGTCGAAAAAGAAAACTATTATGATAATTATCAGGACAGCGGATATTATATTGAAGAAGAGAAAAAAAACAGGACATATGAGGCGACAGTGCGCGTGCCCACGAACCGCTACAGCGAGTTCCTGGAAGGCGCAAAAAGTCTTGGCGATGTGCGCTCCCAGAACGCGAATGTCGAAAATGTCAGCCAGGAGTACACGGATCTTAAAACTGCACTGGAAATTTATGAGGCAAAGGAGACGCGCTATCTCAATCTGCTTTCTACCATTACGGACGATCAGTATGCGCTTGAGGTGGAACGCGAGCTGATGGATATCGAGATTGAGATTGCGCAGCTTAAAACAAGGATAAACCAGATCCACACAGATGTGGCCTACTCGTACATCAATATCACAATGCGCGAGGTCAGGGTATATGCACAGATAAAAAACGAGGACACATTCGGCCAGAGGATGTCAAACAGGATACAGGATTCGTGGCATTTTTTCCTGCGTGTGGCAGAGGGCCTGCTTGTAATCTTTATTATGCTGTTTCCGTATCTTTTGATTGTTGTCATACTGTTGCTTTTGATCCTGTTTTTAAACAGACGTTATAAAAAGAAATTACAGAAGAATAATGCGGGAGAACAGAAATCAACAGAATGATTGACAAAGGAAACGAATCGTGCTATGATAAACAGAATAACATTGATTGATAGAGGTTGCGTACTTTATCAGTAGCTTTTTGGATGCGGCAGACGCAGGGGAAAGAGAGTGAAAGGAAAGTGCGCCGAAAGGGTATATTGCTGCAGATATACTGCTTGGGCATGAAGTGAAGAACTTTATGACTGTCATCACAGGAAATCCTGCAGAGGCAGGTGATTTGGATGGAGTGCTATCGGATTCTTAAAGTACTGCGACAGCAGAAAAGAAATCAGACCGGCTCGCCAGAGCCGGTTTTTTGCGCATCATGGCACGATAATAGAATGGAGGGTTATTATGGCAGTTTTTAAAGGCGCGGGCGTTGCGATTGTTACGCCGATGAAAGAGAATGAGGAAGTCAACTTCGATAAACTGGAAGAACTGATACAGTGGCAGATCAAAGAAGGGACCGACAGTATTATCATTGCCGGTACGACAGGAGAGAGTTCGACACTGACAACAAAAGAACATGCGGATGTGATCAAAGCCGCTGTTGCGTTTGCAAAGGGGCAGGTACCAGTGATCGCCGGTACGGGATCAAACTGCACAAGAGAAGCGGTTCATCTGTCCGAAGAGGCCGAAGAGGCCGGCGCATCCGGGCTTTTGGCGGTGACTCCCTATTACAACAAAGCCACGCAGGGCGGCTTAAAGGAATACTATACAAGGATTGCAGAGGCGGTTCATATCCCTGTAATCATGTACAATGTGCCGGGCAGAACGGGCTGCAATATCCAGCCGGAGACAGCAGCGTATCTGTACAACAATGTCAGAAACATTGCCGGAATCAAGGAAGCGAGCGGAAATGTCGCGCAGGCCGCTAAAGTCATGCATCTGACGGACGGAAAGATTGATCTCTATTCCGGAGAGGATGCGATCGTGGTGCCGCTTCTGTCGATCGGCGCGTCCGGCGTGATTTCGGTGTGGTCGAATATTGCGCCGCATGATGTGCATCAGATGTGTGAGGATTATGCGAACGGCAACATTGAGAGCGCGGCGAAAATGCAGTTAAAAGCGCAGCCGCTGGCGGAGGCTCTCTTTTGTGAGGTCAATCCGATCCCGGTGAAAAAAGCGTTGAATCTGATGGGAAAAGAGGTTGGACCGCTGCGTTCCCCGCTTACGGAAATGACCGAAGAGGGAACGGAAAAACTGATAAAGGCAATGAAAGACTACGGGATACCGCTGGCATAAAAATACCGGAAGTAAGTGATCAGATTTTTGAGGAAGCAGAAAGGCATGGTAAAATTATGATAAAGGCAATATTGAGCGGCTGCAACGGAAAGATGGGACGTGTGATTACCGAAATCTGCGCATCGGATCCACAGATCGAGATCGCGGCGGGGATTGATATTTTTGACGGGATATCAAACACATATCCTGTTTTTTCCAATATTTCCATCTGTGATGTGAAAGCGGATGTCATCATTGACTTTTCAAATGCGAAAGCAGTCGATGATCTTCTTGTATACAGCGTGGAAAAACAGACGCCGATTGTGCTGTGCACAACGGGCCTGACAGACAGGCAGACAGAGAAAGTAAAAGACGCGGCGAGGGAGACTGCAGTTTTAAAATCAGCCAATATGTCCCTTGGCATAAATCTTTTGATGGAATTATTAAAGCAGGCGGCAGTGACACTGGCGCCTGCAGGATTTGATATGGAGATTGTAGAGAAACATCACAATCAGAAACTGGATGCGCCGAGCGGTACGGCACTTGCTCTGGCGGATTCGATGAATACGGCGCTTTCCAGTGCGTATGCATATACTTACGACAGGAGCAAAGAGCGCAGAAAACGGGACAGGCATGAGATCGGCATCTCGGCTGTGCGCGGCGGAAATATCGTAGGGGAGCATGAAGTGATTTTTGCCGGGATGGACGAGGTAATCACTTTTGAACATACGGCGTATTCCCGCAATGTATTTGCAAAAGGCGCGGTGGAAGCCGCAAAGTTCCTGGCGGACAAGCCGGCGGGCTTTTATGAAATGAGTGATGTGATCAAAGAGACAATTGCCTGATGGGAGCGACGGTACCGGTATTTTGGGCTGCCGCGGATAAATTGCAGGTATGGGGGAAATAATTGTTATGGAGAAGACGGATTTACGTTATTTAAAGAGCCTGTCCAAACAGTATCCGACGGTGGCTGCCGCCGCTACGGAAATCATTAATCTGCAGGCAATCTTAAGCCTGCCGAAAGGTACAGAGCATTTTATTACTGATATTCACGGGGAATACGACCAGTTCCAGCATGTCATGCGAAACGGATCGGGAGCAATCAAGCGCAAAATCGAGGAGGAGTTTGGCAATACGATAAGCGCTGCAGAGAAAAAGGCGATTGCAACACTGATTTATTATCCGGAGCAGAAAATGGAGCAGGTATTAAAAGAGGAAGAAAACATGGAAGACTGGTACAAAGTGACGTTGTACCGTCTGATTCGCATGTGTAAATCGGCATCCTCCAAATATACGCGTTCCAAAGTGAGAAAAGCACTGCCAAAAGATTTTGCCTATGTCATTGAGGAGCTTCTGACCGGGCGTCCCGATGTGTCTGACCAGGAGGCCTATTATAACGAGATTATCAATTCCGTAATACGCACGCGCCGGGCAACGGAGCTGGTGATTGCATTTTGTAACCTGATACGGCGGTTGATTGTGGATCATCTGCATGTTGTCGGAGATATTTTTGACCGCGGGCCCTATCCGAATCTTGTGATGGATACGCTGATGACGCATCACTCGGTAGATATCCAGTGGGGGAATCATGACGTATACTGGATGGGCGCCGCCGCCGGCAGTCAGGCCTGTATCTGCAATGTGATCCGTATTTCTGCAAAATACGGAAACTTAAATCTTCTGGAAGACAGCTATGGGATCAATCTTGTCCCGCTGGCCCGTTTTGCCATGAATTGTTACGACAAAGATCCGTGTTCCTGCTTTAAGCTCGACTACAGAGAGGACGAGTACGACGTGCGCGATACGCTGCTGGATGAAAAGATGCACAAGGCGGTCGCCGTTATGCAGTTTAAGCTGGAAGGACAGCTGATTCGCAGGCATCCGGAGTTTAATATGGTGCCGCGTCTTCTGCTCGATAAAATAGATATTGAAAAAGGCACGGTTCGTATTGAAGGGCAGGAGTATCCGCTGCGCGATACCCATTTTCCAACCATTGACTGGAACGATCCCTATGCGCTCTCGTCCGAGGAAGAAGAGGTGATGGAGCGCTTAACGCTCGCGTTTATCAACTGCGAAAAGCTGCAGCGCCATGTCCGCTTTCTGTTTACGCAGGGAAGCCTTTATAAGGTTCACAACGGAAACCTGCTCTATCACGGATGCGTGCCGATGAATGAGGACGGCACATTTACCAAAGTTACGATCTATGGGAAAGAATATGCGGGGAAAGAACTCTACGATGTGCTGGAAAACTATGCGAGAAAGGGATATTATGCCATCGACAAAAAAGAGAAGCAAAAAGGGCAGGATATCCTCTGGTTTATCTGGGAGAACCAAAACTCTCCGGTTTTTGGCAAGGCCAAGATGACAACGTTTGAGCGCTATTTTGTGGCTGACAAAAAAACGCATGAGGAGCCGAAAAATCCGTATTATCATCTGTTCGAAAATGAGGAGATTGTAAACCGTATCCTTGCCGAATTTGGATTGGCAGGAGAGGAGTCGCATATCATAAACGGGCATATTCCGGTTGAAACAAAGCGCGGAGAATCCCCGGTGAAGTGTAACGGAAAGCTGCTCATTATCGACGGGGGATTTTCAAAAGCATACCAGTCAAAGACGGGAATTGCCGGTTATACGCTGATTTACAATTCCTATGGTCTGATGCTGGCGGCGCACGAACCGTTTGAATCGGTTGAGAAAGCAGTCAGGGAAGAAAGCGATATTATTTCCCATATGGTATCGGTACAGCATGTCTTAAAGAGGAAAACGGTTGCGGATACGGATATGGGCAAAGGTTTAAAAGAGTATATCAAAGATCTGGAGAGCCTGCTGCGCGCATATCGGGAAGGTGTGCTGGTAGAAAAAATTCATATAGAGGAGAACTTTTGATTATGTTCATTGGAAACCATTTAGCTGCTTCGAAAGGCTACGCCGCAATGGGAAAAAATGCGTTGGAGCTGGGCGCTGATACATTTGCATTTTTCACGCGCAACCCGCGCGGGGGCAAGGCGAAGAAAATAGAAGAAGATGACGTACAGAAATTACTGAAACTGATGAAAGAGAACGATTTCGGAAAACTTGTCGCGCATGCGCCGTATACGATGAACCTCTGCGCGGCAAAAGAAGATATCCGCGCGTTTTCCAAAAATATGTTTGTGGACGATATGCAGCGCATGGAGTACACGCCGGACAACTATTATAATTTCCACCCGGGATCCCATGTGGGGCAGGGGGCTGCGGCAGGCATAGAAATGATCGCGGAAGTGATGAACGATGTGCTGACACCGGAGCAGAATACAACCGTGCTTCTTGAGACAATGGCCGGGAAAGGAAGCGAGGTTGGCGGTACGTTCGAAGAGCTGCGTGAGATTCTGGACCGGATCCGTCTTTCGGAGAAAGTCGGCGTCTGCTTTGACACCTGCCATGTCTGGGATGCCGGCTATGATATTGCAGGTCACCTGGACGAGGTGCTCGCCGAATTTGACCGGGTAATTGGCCTGGATCGGCTGTATGCCGTTCATTTTAACGACAGTTTAAACGAACTCGGGTCCCACAAAGACCGTCATGCAAAAATCGGGGAAGGAAAAATTGGAGCAGAGGCGCTAAAGCGTGTCGTAAAGCATCCGCTTCTGGCGGGCCGGCCCTTTATCCTGGAGACGCCGAATGACGATGAGGGATATAAAAGAGAAATTGCGCTTGTAAGAGAGTGGGCCGGGGAGTGATACAGGGCAGGTTTGAATGGAAGACCCTGGCGCGGATAATGCCCTGCGCAGTGTTTTCCTATGGTTCGGCAGGTTTTTTGGGCAGACGTATCTGTACGTCTGTCCCCTTGCCGAATGTGCTCTCATAGTGCAGTCCGTAGCGTTCCCCATACAATAGTTTTAAACGCTTGTGCGTATTGTATACCGCAATATTTGTTCCGGAGGAAGCCGTTTTTTGGGTCGTTCCGGACAGGATCTGCGGCAGTTTTTCTTCCGGTATGCCGACGCCGTCGTCCGAGACAAGCAAAACCAGCATATCGTCTTCTTCCCAGCCGGTGATTAATATCGTGCCGGATTTCTCTTCTTTTTCCAGGATACCATGTAAAAGCGCATTTTCCACAATCGGCTGCAGCGTCAGTTTTGGAATGCCGCATCCGTACAGGTGATCGGGAAGATCGATCACAAACTCAATTGCATTGTGAAAGCGCATGTTCTGAAGATCCAGATAGATGGATACGTGTTCCAGTTCGTTTTCCACCGAACTGAAATTGTTTTTCCGACTCAGTGTCAGCTTGTAAAAACGAGCCAGATTTTGAACTGCATTGCTGACGTCGGCTGTCTTACCCTCCAGAGCCATCCAGTTGATCATATCCATTGTATTATACAGAAAGTGAGGGTTAATCTGTGCCTGCAGAGAATGAAATTCTGCAATGCGCAGGTCTTCCGCTGTTTTCTGCTGCTGTGCGATCAGAAAATTCATCCGTTCCGTCATATAGTTGTATGTTTGAATCAGTTCGCCAACTTCGTCGAAAATCACAGGATCGGGCAGCGCGACTGGCGGCGACTGACGGATCTGCGACATCTGGCGGATGACTGTGGAAATGCGCGAGGTAACGGAGCGCGTCTGGCGCAGTGTAAAAAAAGCGGCGGCAAGCGCACAGGAAAGGCATAAGAAAGCCAGTTTAAAGATGATGGAATTGCCCCTTTCAATCAGCGGTTGTTTCGGGAGCGCCGTCACGATAATCCAGGAGGGGGCTTTGATATAATAGTAGCCGACATACACCGTTTCGCTTAAGATCTCATGTTCCACAAAATTGTTCGTAGACATCAGCGCATCACAGATGTCATCATAGGAAAGCCGGTAGATCGCGGCGAGATAGTCGTCCGTTGAGGAGATGATGGCTTCCCTGTCGTTAATGATATAAGATACGCTGCCGCGCGAGGTCGCTGCGTCTGATAATATCCTGTGAAACGGTTTTGCGGAGTAATAGATAGCAGTATAACAGGGATACGATATTCCCTGATAGTAGATCCAGGATTCGGTGATCAGAGCGAGATCGCCGAGCTGATTTTTCTCCCGGTTCCCGAGATAAAAGGATGGACAGTGCAGGACGGAGACGCTGCTCCCCTGAAAGATCCCGTACCAGTAGGTGCCTTTTGCATATGAGACGGGAAGAAACAGGTCTTTTGCAGACGGATTTTCATAAAAGACGGACTGTCCGGGGATATCCAGATAGATGCGAACAGCGGTAACGGTACTCCCGTCCATTTTTTCTTTTATATGATCGGCAAAATCCATGGCTTCTTTCGTATCTGCAAGTTTTGCAAGAGAGGTACTGACGGGCTGATAAAAAAGTGTCTGATAAAAGTTTAATCCGGTAACAAATTCCTGAAAATCTATCACCTGACTTAACGTCTCTTCGATTTTTGGGCCAATCTGCATCGTGGCGTTCTGCTCGTTTCGGATCGTGTCGGCAATCACCATATCGTAGAGACGGTCGGAAAACAAAACTGCAATTGAAAGAAGCGGTATACTGACCGCGAATAAAATGCAGAGTGTAAATTTTGTCTGAATTTTTAAATTGTCGTAAGCATCTTTGGCCTTTTGGTACAATTTCATTCTTTTAATACCTTTTCCCTGTATTCGGAGGGCGAGAGTCCCGTATATTTCCGAAAGCTTTTTCCGAAATAATTTCCGTCGTTGTAGCCGACGGCAGCGGAGACATCGCTGATTTTAAAGCGCGGATCAAAGAGCAGCAGCTTTGCTTTTTCCATTCGAAACTCCGTGATATACTGACTGAGCGTTGTGCCTGTTTCATTTTTAAAGTAAGTGCAGGTATAGGATGCGGACAGATGGATATATTCGCTGATGTCTTTGACGGAAAGATCCGATTTCGCATAATTGCGGTTGATATAGTCGCGTATCATATAGATCGTAGTGTTTTCCGGCAGGCAGGCTTTTCGGTCGGTAAGAAACGATTCGGTTTTGACGGACAGCATATTGTGCAGATCAAAAAACGAGAAACAGGCATCCATCAGGTCGAGCAGGTTTTCAAGCGGGACATCGGGAAGCAGTTTCTGTGACTTGCGCGCGCGGTACAGCGAGGAAAACAGATCGTAGTAAACGGCTTTGATCTGATTTGGAAGAAAATTTGTCGCATGCGCGCAGGAGTCATAAAGATCTTTTAAGGCAGCGTTTACCGTGGTTTCGTCGGGCTGTGAAAGCGAGTTTTCATAGCGTTCGGCAGCGGCTTTCAGCCGGTCGTGGTCAAGCGGCTTATATTCTTTTTTTATGGAATCGGTCAATATGGTATCCGGTTCAAAGAAAAAGCAGTTCTGTAAAAGGAGGACAGCCGATTCGTAGGAATGGAATACATTTGTAATGCCGCATACAGATTCGCCTGCTGCAATATAGTGGGGGCCGTATTCTCCAAACAGGCTGTGCAGTTTTTCTGCAATAACATTGAGTGTGCTTTCGGACGGCGCGTTGGAGCCGTATATATGATAAACGGTGTGATAGAGACGACGCTCCGTGTAAACGGCATGCAGATGCATCGGTCGTAAATAAAGGCACAGTTTCTGGTGGATTTTTTCGTAACTGGCCGCATCCTGCAGCGCAAGTTCTGATTTGATGATAAAAGTGGTTACGCTTTTAAACTTATCGGTTCCATAATGTTCCTGAAAGTGGACACAGAGCGCGTCAATGGATTCTTTGCATGAGGAGTAGGGCATGGTGAGCTGGTAGGCGAGCTGTTTTGCCGCAAGATTGGAGTGGGCGGCATTTGCAGTTTTTTGCAGTATCATTTTCTGGCAGTGCTCGACACAGTGCAGGATGGCGTTTTTGATCTCATTTGGTTCAATCGGTTTTTCGATATAATTGACCGCTTTTAATTGTATGGCGGCTTTCAGATATTCCTTGTCAGAATAGCCGCTCATAAATACAGCACACACATCAGGCAGATGCGATTCAATGCGTTCTAACATCGTAATTCCGTCCATACGGGGCATCCTCACATCGCAGAGGATAATATCCGGTTTGTGTAGAAGCGCCATGGACAGTCCGTTTACGCCGTCGTTTGCCTGGAGGATTTCGTCAATGCCAAGCGATTTCCAGTCTAAGGATGAAATCAGTCCGCGCCTTGTCAGTTCCTCGTCGTCTACGATTAATAGCTTCAATGTAATCCCCCCGTATTTTCTCTGCTGTTTTTTCTTTCATCTTATCGTTTTGTGAAAAAAAAATCAAGATTGAAGAAAATATTTTTATGCAATCTGTTAAAAAAATTTACCCCTCTTCCAAAAATATTCCTCTTTTTGAACAAAATATCAGATGTTAACATAAGTTTATAACAGGAAGGAGGAAAAGAACGTGTCCGAATATGTATTGGAGTTAAAAGGAATTACAAAAATTTTCCCCGGCGTTAAAGCGTTGAACCGTGTACAGTTTCAGTTAAAGCCCGGCGAGGTGCATGCGCTGATGGGTGAGAACGGCGCCGGTAAATCGACTTTTATCAAAGTAATCACCGGTGTACATAAAGCAGAAGAAGGCGAAATGTTCTTAAACGGAGCCAAAGTGGATTTTAAGGGACCGCGCGACGCGCAGGCAGCGGGGATTGCAGCCGTATACCAGCATCCGACGTCGTATCCGGATCTGACCGTAACAGAAAATATCTTTATGAATCACGAGATTAAGAAGAGAGGTCTGATCCAGTGGAAAGAGATGAATCAGGAGGCCAGAAAGCTGCTCGATCAGCTGGACGCCGATTTTAAACCGACTGCGGAAATGGGAGCGCTCAGCGTTGCCCAGCAGCAGATGGTAGAGATTGCAAAAGCGCTTTCCACACATGCGAAGATCGTCATTTTAGATGAGCCGACCGCCGCGCTTACGGCGAACGAATCCGAAAAGCTTTACCGCATTGTCGATAAATTAAGGGACGACGGCGTGTCCATCATCTTTATCTCGCACCGTTTTGAGGATATGTACCGGCTGGCGACAAGAGTAACAGTATTTCGTGATTCCCAGTATATCGGTACCTATAAAGTAGACGAGATCACAAACGCGGAGCTGATAAAACAGATGGTAGGCCGTGAGATTACCGATCTGTTTCCGAAGCCGGATGTGACAGTCGGCGCAGAAGTGCTCAAAGTTGAAAATTTATCCCGGACCGGATATTATAAAAACGTTTCCCTGCATGTGCGCGCAGGCGAGATTGTCGGACTGACAGGCCTTGTAGGAGCCGGACGCACCGAGGTTGTAGAGAGTGTCTGCGGGCTTACAAAAGCAAACTCCGGAAAAGTCTATTTAAACGGCAATGAGATTCGTGTCAAAAATCCGACGGATGCAAAAAATCTGGGAATCGTACTGCTCCCGGAAGACCGGCAGAAAGCCGGACTGATTCTTGAATGGGGACTTGGGCGCAACGTTACGCTTCCGATTTTAAAGAAATTTGTAAAAAACGGCATGATCAACGAGAACGAGGAGCGAAACCTCTCAAAACGCCTGTTGGAAGAAGTCGATACAAAGGCAGTGACGATTTTTGATCCGGCCAGTTCGCTTTCCGGCGGCAACCAGCAGAAAGTTGTCGTGGCAAAAGCGCTTGCGCAGGACAATATGAAAGTCGTGATTATGGATGAGCCGACGAAAGGCGTTGATGTAGGCGCGAAAGCCGAGATTTATGCGATAATGGGAGAACTGGCAAAGCAGGGGTTTGCGATCATTATGATTTCCTCCGAGATGCCGGAAATTCTTGGGATGAGCGACCGGATTTACGTGATGTGCAACGGCAGCGTAACCGGCGAGTTAAAGCGGGGCGAGGCGACGCAGGAGAAGATTTTAGAATACGCGATGGAAAAGAATGCCAATGAAAAAAGTGCTGTGAAAAAGGAGGGCGTGAACTGATGGAAAAGAAATCCGTATGGAAGAAACTCACAAGCTCCAGGGAAACAAGTCTCGTTATTGTGCTTCTGGTACTGGTTGCTTTGATCTCTGTCAAAAACCCGTCGTTTCTGGGTATGCAGAATATACTTGAAATTTTAAAGAACAATTCGGTCATTATGATTATGGCGCTTGGAATGTTATGCGTGCTTTTGATTGGAGGAATTGATATCTCGATCACATCCTCTCTGGCCTTTGCAGGGATGACAGTCGGGATGCTGTTTAAAAACGGCGTGATCCACAGCATGCTGCTCGGGTTTTTGATTGCAATGGCAATCGGCACAGTATGCGGGCTTGTCACCGGGCTGATTATCGCAAAAGGAAATGTTACGCCGATTATTGCGACGATGGGATTTATGTATATTTACAGAGGATTTGCCTATCTTGTGGCAAACAGCCAGTGGGCAGGCGCGGATGCGTTAGGCGATTTTAAAAATTTTGCGCTGGAATCCTATTTGGGCTTTGGATTGGTGAACAATGTACTAATCATTGT
This sequence comes from uncultured Roseburia sp., assembly GCA_947088675.1. Lineage (GTDB taxonomy): Bacteria > Bacillota > Clostridia > Lachnospirales > Lachnospiraceae > Roseburia. The sequence goes on along the minus strand of CAMUHN010000001.1, from coordinate 9,372 downwards.
ACTGATCTGTTATATTGTTTTCTTTATTCTGTTAAAATGGACGAAGTTTGGGCGAAATATTTATGCAGTCGGCAGCAATGCGGAGGCGGCTGAGATCTCCGGTATCAATGTGGCCCGCGTGAAAATTTCCGTCTATACGATTATGGGATTTCTGGCCGGCCTTTGCGGCGCGCTTGCCGTAACGATCTACGCTTCGGCGCAGCCGAATATGCAGCAGGGAAAAGAGATGGACGTCATCGCCGCGTGTGTCATTGGCGGCGTCAGCATGAACGGCGGGCGCGGTTCCGTAGGCGGCGCACTGCTCGGTGCACTGATCTTATCGGTCATTGCAAAAGCGCTTCCGTTAGTCGGGATCGATGCGCTTGCGCAGAATACGGTAAAGGGTTTTATTATCATCGTTGTTATTGTTTTGAATGTCGTTACGCAGCGTATGATGGATAAGAGCAATCTGGAAAGAAGGGAGATGTAATCATGGCAGGGAAATCAGGGAGGACGATAGAGGCCACACCGCAGGACGTGTGGAAAAAAAGAATTTTCAGTTGGGAAGGAATGCTGGTTGTCCTGTTTTTATTTATCAATATCTTCTGCAGATGCTTATCTCCGAATTATACGGTGACAAACGTATTGCGTGAAATGCCGAAATATTTAAGCGAAATCTTTTTGCTGCTGCCCATGGCGTATATCCTGATGCTTGGGGAGATCGACATATCCGTAGGCTCTACAGTCTGCCTGGCTGCTACGGTTGCGTGTATGGCGACAAATGCGGGCGTGCCGTTTGTCGGCGTCATATTCATTACGATACTGACCGGTACGGTATGCGGTATGGTAAACGGGTTTATTCTGTTAAAGTTTCCGGAGCTGCCGTCTATGATTGTTACGCTCGGCACACAGATCGTATTTCGCGGTATCGCGGAGATCATGCTGGGAAGCGGCGGGTCCGTATCTGTCACAAATACGGCGGGATTTCGGGCTCTTTCCGGAGAGATTGGTCCGTTTCCCTATGTATTCTTTCTGGTCTTAATCTGCGGGGCGGTATTCGTTGTGTTGTCGATTAAGACGACATTCGGACGAAGCCTCTATGCAATCGGCAGCAACAGCAGGACGTCGTTTTACTCCGGAATTAAAGTTGGCAAAATCCGCTTTCTGGTATTTACGCTGATGGGTACATTCGCAGGTCTTGCCGCTTTGTTTCTGACATCCGAATTATACGGGGCTAACACGACAACCGGTAACGGTTTTGAAATGGATGCGATTGCAATGGCGGTATTTGGTGGTATTTCCACCGCGGGCGGCAAAGGAAAAATGGTCGGCGGCCTGATCTCCGCATTTATTATCGTCTGCTTGAGAATCGGCCTCGGGCAGATCAATATGAATCCGCAGGTAGTGTTAATTATTCTCGGCGCGCTGTTAATCTGCGCTGTATTGATTCCGAATATCTCGGCAAGCCTTGGGTTAAAGAAAAAGAAAGTAAAATAATTCTGGTATCAAGCGGTTTTCTCAAAAATCCGCCGGATATAAAAATCATCGAAAAGGGAGGAAAAAAAGATGAGGAAAAAAGTTTTAAGCGTATTATTATGCGCAGCAATGGCAACAGGCATGATGGCAGGGTGCGGTGACAGCAGCGAGCCGGCATCAAACGGCGGGACAACGGACGACGCGAACGCAAATAACGATGCGTCAGGCGGCTCCGACGATGCAGACGATGCCTCCGGCGGTTCCGATGACGCTTCCGGTGGTTCCGATGCTTCGGGCGGCGATGTATCCGGCAAAAAATTTGCACTGGTAACAAAATCAGCAGGAAACCCATACAACGAGAAAGAAGCGGAGGGATTTGAGGACGTAATCAAATCTCTGGGCGGCGAGTGCATTATCAAACATCCGGTGGCAGCTACAGCGGATGCGCAGGTATCCGAGATCCAGTCTCTGATTTCTCAGGGCGTTGACAGTATCTGTGTTGCGGCAAACGATGAAAATGCACTGCAGGCGGCATTGGAAGATGCCATGGCAGCAGGGATTAAGGTTTCCTGTCTGGATTCCAAGACAAATGCGGCAAGCCGTATGACATTTGCAAACCAGGCCGGTACGACCGAAATCGGCCAGGCGCTTATGGATGCCGTTTATGATATTGCCGGCGGGGAAGGCGAGTGGGCAATCCTCTCCGCAACATCACAGGCGACAAACCAGAACGCATGGATTGAAGCGATGAAATCCATTATGGAATCCGATTCCAAATATGCAAACTTAAATCTGGTTGAAGTAGCTTACGGTGATGATGAGCCGCAGAAATCCACCGATCAGACACAGGCGTTACTGTCCAAATATCCGGACTTAAAAGTAATCTGCGCGCCGACGACAGTTGGTATTGCGGCTGCAGCTAAGGTACTTCAGGATCAGAGTTCGTCCGTAAAACTGACAGGTCTTGGACTACCGTCCGAGATGGCTGCATACATTGGCGATGACGATGCGCATTCCTGCCCGTATATGTTCCTCTGGAACCCGATTGACGTAGGACGTCTTGGCGCATACATTTCAGCAGCGCTGGTAGACGGAACGATCACAGGCGCAGCAGGAGAGACATTTACCGCAGCCGGTATGGACAACAGTGAGTACACAATCGTAGACGCCGGAGACGGCGGTACGGAAGTCATCCTTGGCGCGCCGTTCAAATTTGACCCGAGCAATATCGGCGACTGGAAAGACGTATACTAAAATATGAAACGCAAGTGTTACGGTTTCGCCTGCAGCTGCGCACTTGCTGCGCAGTTAGCAGCCGGCAGTGCCGAATAGCCAGGAATCCGCTCCTTTGCCGCAGGCAAACTTTAAATGGAGCGGATTCTGTAACAGGGAAGCCGAAAGCCGAACGGTTACACGCAAGTTATTTTTCTGCGAAAAAAAGCTTGCAATTCGGCAGTAAAAGTGATATCTTTTTAATATAGCAGAGAGACAGTTAGATTGAGAGAGGACTTGTTCCTCTCTCAATTCACGTTAAAAAGCAAACATTTGCGCGGAAAGAAGGGATACAATGTCAAAGCGTGAAACTTATGAAAAGCGCACCGAGGGATATATCCTGCCGATTTTAGAACGGATGCAGTTTGAACTGGTGGATATCGAGTATGTAAAAGAGGGCGGCACATGGTATTTAAGGGCTTATATTGAGAAAGAGGGCGGCATTACTGTCAATGACTGTGAGGCTGTTGCCAGAGAAATGAACAAAATTCTGGACAGAGAAGATTATATAGAGGATTCCTATGTGTTTGAAGTCAGCTCGCCGGGGCTTTTACGGCCGCTGAAAAAGGAAAAGGACTTTGTCCGCAGTATGGGAAAAAAAATTGAGATACGTACTTACCGCGCAATTGAGGGCAAAAAGGAATTTTATGGTATTTTGTCTGCATATGATGAAAACAGTGTAACGATTGAACAGGAGGACGGCACGAAGCGTACCTTTAATAAAGAAGAGGCTGCGCTGATACGTCTGGCATTTGAGATTTAGATGAGTGGATCAATATATAGAAAGAAAACGGAGGAAAAGAAAAGACATGAGCAGTAATAACGAGTTGTTGGAGGCGCTGACAATTCTTGAGCAGGAAAAAAATATCAGTAAAGAGACGTTGTTAGAGGCAATTGAAAACTCATTGGTAACAGCATGTAAAAACCATTTCGGCAAATCAGAAAATGTCAGAGTGACAATCAATCCAAAAACATGTGAATATCATGTATTTCAGGAAAAAACAGTTGTGGAGCAGGTGGAGGATCCGGTGGAGGAGATCAGCCTGATCAACGCGAAAATGATAGATTCCAAATATGAACCGGGGGACATCGTAAACATAGAGGTAAAATCCAAAGAGTTTGGCCGAATTGCGACGCAGAACGCAAAAAACATTATTTTGCAGAAGATCCGGGAGGAGGAGCGAAAGGTACTGTTTGATCAGTATTACAGCAAGGAAAAAGATGTTGTGACAGGCGTCGTCCAGCGCTATATCGGCAGAAATGTCAGCATCAACCTTGGGAAAGTGGACGCAATGTTAACGGATAATGAGCAGGTGCGCGGGGAGGTCTTCCAGCCGACCGAGCGTATCAAAGTATATGTTCTCGAAGTCAAATCCACTTCAAAAGGACCGAAAGTACTGGTATCAAGGACACACCCTGAACTGGTAAAGCGTCTGTTTGAATCTGAGGTGACAGAGGTCAAAGAAGGGATTGTCGAGATTCGTGCGATCGCCAGGGAGGCGGGGAGCCGTACCAAAATAGCGGTTTACTCCAACGATCCCAATGTCGATCCGGTGGGGGCATGCGTCGGGATGAACGGCGCGCGCGTCAACGCGATTGTCAGCGAGCTGCGCGGGGAAAAAATAGATATTATCAACTGGAACGAAAATCCTGCGATGATGATAGAAAATGCGCTCAGTCCTGCAAAAGTCATCTCCGTTATTGCCGATGCCGAGGAAAAGTCGGCGAAAGTTGTAGTGCCGGATTACCAGCTGTCGCTTGCAATCGGAAAGGAAGGACAGAACGCAAGACTTGCGGCGCGTCTGACCGGGTTTAAAATTGATATCAAGAGTGAAACGCAGGCAAGAGAATCCGGAGATTTCCTTGACTATGAGAATGAGTACGAGGACGAAGAGTATTATGACGACGGAGAATATGCAGAAGAATATACGGAAGGAGAATATGCGGAAGAAGAATATGCAGAAGAATACACAGAAGAATATACGGAAGGAGAATATGCAAACGATGCTGATGCAGATGCAGTCGATATAGACAGGGAATTTACAAACGAAGAGAAAGAAATGGATGAGGGTTTCAGAGATGAAATACCAAAGGCGGACAGCATCAATGGCAGTGATCTGGACGTGGGCTTTTTGTATGGGGGAAGCCCGGACAGTGAAGATTCTGAAGAAGACGTCCTTACAGACAGAGGCAGTGAGAAGTAAGAGGTAAACTATGGCAAATAAAAAAATTCCCATGCGCCAGTGTGTGGGATGTCGGGAAATGAAAGCCAAAAGAGAGATGGTTCGCGTCATAAAGACTGTATCAGAAGATGGAACAGAGACGAATATCACTTTGGATACGACAGGGAGAAAAAACGGCAGAGGGGCATATATCTGCCCGAATCTTATGTGCTTCAATGCAGCAGTAAAAAATAAAGGACTGGAACGATCATTTAAAATGCCAATTCCAAAGGAAGTATATGAGTTGTTGAAAAAGGAGATGGAGGAACTTGAAACAGGATAAAGTTTTAGCGATGCTTGGGCTTGCGGCAAAGGCAGGCAGAGTGGCAAGCGGAGAGTTCTCAACAGAGAAGGCGGTGAAAGAGAAAAAAGCATATCTTGTCATAGTGGCGGAGGATGCGTCTTCCAACACAAAGAAGATGTTTGGCAATATGACGCAATTTCGTAAAGTGCCGTACTATTGCTACTCAAATAAAGAGGGGCTTGGGCATTCCATCGGAAAGGATTACAGGGCTTCCCTGGCGGTGACGGATGAACAGCTGGCCCATTTGATTGAAGAGAAACTAAAACAGAGTAAAACAACTGAATAATGGAGGAATGAAAATATATGGCAAAAATGAGAGTTCACGAGTTGGCAAAAGAGTTAGGGTTAGACAATAAAAAAATATTGGAGTTTTTAAAAGAACATCATATTGAAGTAAAATCACACAGCAGCAATATAGAAGACGAAGCGCAGAATCTGGTGCGCAGGGAACTTGCCGGGGCCCCGTCAAAAAGCGGACAGCCGGAAAAAGAGGAGAATCGTGCAAAGCAGCCGGAAAAAGAGCCGGTTGGCGGCGAAAAAGAAAATCGGATGCCAAAGCAACCGGCAGCAGCCGGCAGCGGACAGACAAATCAGGAGGCGCAAGGCAGCGCGGAAAGCGGTATGACAGGCACTACAGCTGAGAAGAGTACGCCGGGAAACTCTGATGCAAAAGATGCCGCACAAAAACAACCGTTAAAAGATACGGCAGCATCTTTGGCTGCAGGCCAAAAAGCGCAGCAGTCCGGCCAAAAACAGCCGGCGCCGGCAAAGACAGGGACAAAGGAGACGCAGAAAACAGATGCGGCACGTCCAAAGAAAAAATCAAGTATAACCGCGGTCTATCATGCGCAATATAGTAGTAACAAGCAGGGAAGCAAAAGAAACGACCGCCAGCGCACAAATAATGCAGGAGGGCGTCCCGCCGGTACAAATAACGGAGGGGGCCATATGCGCCGTCCGGCAAACGGCCAGGCGAAGCAGCCTGCGCCCCGCCCGGCAAGACCGATGAGCGATATTGATATGCGAAAGGCATTTGATCGTGCAATCAATCCGGAGGCTGCTGCCGCGGCGGAGGAGGCAGAGCGTCTTGCCGAGTTAAAGCGCATTGAGGAAGCGAAGAGACGCGAGGAAGAAAAAAGGTTAAAAGCAGCGGAGGAGGCAAAAAAAGCGGAGGAAAAACCGGCTCCGAAAGTATATCAGAATATCTATGACCAAATGGGAGCGCCGCGCCCCGGCTCCGGAGAACAGAAAAGCGCCGGCGCCGGACGCCGCGGATCGGACGACGAGCGCAGAAACGGATCGGACCGCAGAGGCGGAAACGGCGGACGAAAGAATACAGAACGCCGCGGCCAGAATGCAGGAGGAAACGCACAGCCGCGCCAGACTGGAGACGAGCGCAGAAACAGTCCGGATGACAGAAAGAGCGGCCAGGAACGTTTTGGGCGGCAGGGCCAGAACCGTTTTGGCGCAAACAGGGACGGAAAAGCCGACGGCGGGAAAGCTTATCCAAATGGCAGACGCGGGCAGAACGGCCCTTCCGGAGATCGTACAAACGGGAGAAACGGAGCGTTTCGCGGCAATCAGCAGGGCGGTTCGGGCAGGCTTGACCGTGAGATCGACCGTTTTAACAAAGAGACGGCTGGTGCAGCGTCGGAAGAGCTGCGCAGCAAAGAATCCAGAGAGCGTGAGAAAGACAGGAACCGCAGCAGCCGTCAGAAAAATGAATATGATGCGCTTGGCAGCAGGAGGCAGGAGCGTTTTACAAATCTGGAAAAGAACGGCGGAAAGAAAAAACCCACACAGCAGCAGAAACAAAAGCAGGAGGAGGAAGCAATTCATACGCTGGTGCTTCCGGAAAGGCTTACGATTCGCGATCTGGCCGACAAGATGAAGATTGCGCCTGCGGCGGTTGTAAAGAAGCTGTTTTTAAAAGGGACGATGGTTACGGTAAATCAGGAAGTAGATTATGCCACGGCGGAAGAGATTGCGCTTGAATTTAACTGTATCTGTGAGCCGGAAGTAAAAGTGGATGTTATCGCAGAGCTGCTCAAAGAGGAAGAAGACCCGCAGGAGACGCTTAAGATGCGTCCGCCTGTAGTCTGCGTCATGGGTCATGTAGATCACGGAAAAACATCGCTGCTTGATGCAATTCGCTCTACACGCGTAACGGATAAGGAGGCTGGCGGAATTACACAGCATATCGGCGCGTCGGTTGTTTCGATTAACAATCAGAATATCACATTTTTGGATACGCCGGGACATGAGGCATTTACTGCGATGCGTATGCGAGGGGCAAATTCCACTGATATTGCGATACTTGTCGTAGCGGCGGACGACGGTGTTATGCCGCAGACGGTAGAAGCGATCAATCACGCAAAGGCAGCCGGAGTTGAAATTATTGTTGCAATCAACAAGATTGATAAGCCGAGCGCAAATATTGAACGTGTCAAACAGGAGCTGTCCGAATATGAACTGATTCCTGAGGACTGGGGCGGAAGTACTGTATTTTGTCCGGTTTCCGCACATACAAAAGAGGGCATTGACAATCTGCTGGAGATGATTCTTCTGACAGCGGAAGTGCTGGAGTTAAAGGCGAATCCGAAACGAAATGCCAGGGGACTTGTAATTGAGGCGCAGCTTGATAAAGGGCGCGGAGCCGTTGCAACTGTACTGGTGCAGAAAGGTACGTTAAAAGTTGGTCAGCCGATTGCCTGCGGCAGCTGTTACGGGAAAGTGCGCGCCATGATCGACGACCAGGGAAGACGTGTCAAAGAAGCGGGACCGTCAATGCCGGTTGAAATTTTAGGACTTTCTGCTGTGCCGGAAGCCGGAGAAACTTTTGTTTCGCCCGATACCGAAAAAGGCGCCAGAGCGTTCGCAGAGACTTATGTTTCCGAGAGCAAGAACCGCCTGATTGAGGATACAAAATCCAAAATGTCGCTTGACGATCTGTTTTCTCAGATTCAGTCCGGAAATGTCAAAGAGCTGGATATTATTGTCAAAGCAGACGTGCAGGGGTCGGTTGAGGCTGTGCGGCAGAGTATCGTAAAACTTTCAAACGACGAGGTGGTCGTAAAAGTAATCCACGGCGGCGTCGGCGCGATCAACGAATCGGACGTCAGCCTCGCATCCGCATCGAATGCGATTATTATCGGATTTAATGTAAGGCCGGATACAACGGCAAAAGTAACGGCGGAAAAAGAAAATGTGGATATCCGCCTTTATAAGGTAATTTACAATGCGATTGAAGACGTCGAAGCGGCGATGAAAGGCATGTTAGACCCTGTATTTGAGGAAAAAGTACTTGGCCATGCGGAAGTGCGCCAGATTTTCAAATCTTCCGATGTCGGAAATATTGCCGGTTCCTATGTTTTGGACGGCGTATTCCAGAGAGGATGCAAAATCAGGATTTCCAGGGAGGGTACGCAGATATTTGAAGGGAATCTTGCGTCATTAAAGCGATTTAAGGACGATGTAAAAGAGGTAAGAGCAGGCTATGAGTGCGGCCTCGTATTTGAGGGATTCAGCGATATCAAAGAGCTTGACATTGTCGAAGCCTATACGATGGTGGAAGTGCCGCGCTAAGCGTTTGGAAAGGTGATTCATGAGAAAAAACAGTATAAAAAATACCCGTATCAACGGGGAAGTGCAGCGGAAGCTTTCGGAGATTATCAGGGCGGAAATCAAAGATCCGCGCATAGCGCCGATGACCAGCGTGGTTTCTGTGGAAGTCGCGCCGGACTTAAAGACCTGTAAGGCATATATCAGTGTTCTTGGGGATGAAGAGTCGCAAAAAAATACGCTGAAAGGTTTAAAGAGCGCAGAAGGGTATATCCGCCGGGAGCTGGCGAGGACAGTAAATCTGCGCAACACGCCGGAGATTACGTTTATCATGAACCAGTCGATTGAATACGGCGTGATGATGTCGAAAAAAATTGATGATGTAATAAAGGAGATCAGAGAGTAGGGGACAAAGGCGCAGGTACGAAACAGGTTCGCGCGCGAAGAAATTCTAAGTCTCACTATCGCACAGCTATTTGTGCCGAGAACGTCACAAATAAGCTCTGATCCGACAGGAGAAACTGCATTCGCAGATTTCTCCTGCGGTTCCTCGAACGT